>JAFGHH010000278.1 GCA_016930215.1 Deltaproteobacteria bacterium | reverse complement strand
GGCCGACGAGGCCGCCCGCCTGGCGCTGGAGCTGCTCGAGCGGCACGGTCGCTGTCCGGGCATCCTGCAGCTCGCGGGGCAGGCGCTGCTGGCGGAGGGCCGTGCGGAGGCGGCGCTCGACCCCCTGCAACGGCTGGCGCAGGTCGCGCCGGAGCACGCGGAGGGACGGACGCTGCTGGCGACCGCGCTGCTGGTCGAGCGGCGGTTCGACGAGTCGGTGTCGCAGTACGAACGGGCGGTGGCGCTGGCGCCCACGCCGGCCCGGCGCGCGGCGCTCGGGCTGGCGTTGAGTCTGGCCGGACGGGCCGCGGAGGCGGTGCCGCTGCTGGAGCGCCTGGCGGAGGAGCAGCCGGAGCACGTCGGCGCGTGGATCAACCTCGGTGTGGCGCGCGCGGCGGCGGGGCGGTTCGAGGAGGCCCGGGCCGCGTTGCTCCGGGCGCTCGAGCTCGACCCCGACAACGCGCAGGCCCGCGCCAACCTGACCGACCTCGACGCCCTGCTGCCGAAGCCCTGATTCAGTCGCCGGAGTACTCGGTGTGCAACCGGATCTCCGCCCGGGCGCGGCCGACGATCCGCTCCCACACCTGACGGGCGTCGTCCCCCACGAAGCGCAGCTCGACGCCGATCGACGAGGTATTGGGTCCGATGCCCGGCAGCGGCCGCACCCAGCTCACGAACCCGGACAGCTCGATGCGGCCCAGCAACCGGTCGTCGAACTGGACGAACACGGGGTCGCCGACCGAGGGCCGGTGGGCGACGCGGACCGCCGCGCCGTGCAGGCTGACGTCGGAGACCTCGCCTGCCGTGCGGACCGGCTGGCGGTTGCCGAAGGTGCAGGTCGCGGAGAACCGCGCCGGGAAGCGTTCCTGGCCGCGCCCGGCCAACCCGCTCCGCCCCTCGGCATGTTCGACCAGCCGGCGGAAGGTCGCCAGCGACGACGTCCGCAGCAGCACACCCAGTCCGGGCCGGGTCGCCCGGTCGGTCCCGCCTCGCAGGCGGCGCCACAGCACGCGTCCGTTGAGTCGCACGGCATCGGCATCCCCCGGGAAGCTGCAGTGCGCCACGACGTCCTCGCCCACCTCGAGGTCGAACTTGCCGGCGAGGAACAGACCGGCGGGCTGCACGTCGAGCCGGGCCTCCAGGAATTCCTCGTAGCTGGAGAACGGAGCGTTGAGCCGCCGCGCATTCCGCGAGCCGCCGCGGGAGCCACCGACGGGCGGGCGTTCGCTGGTCATCCCCACCTCCCCCGAGCCGCTCCGATTCTAGTGCGCCGGGGCGGCGCGTCAAGCGCGAGCTTGCCGGGGTGTCCGAGCCCGTTGACCGGTGGGGCGGGGTCACGATAGCGTGCCGCTCCGACGGCGGTTCGGCCGCGGGGCAGGAGGAGGGCGGAATGGGCGACGGCAAGCGGGCGGAAGACGCGCTGCGGGCGATCCGCGACGGGCGCGTCGAGGCGATCTGGCTCTGGTTCTGCGACATCCTCGGGCAGCTCAAGGGGGTGGCGGTGACGCCCCGCGAGTTCGAGGCGGCGCTGCGGGACGGCATGGGGTTCGACGGCTCCTCGATCGAGGGCTTCGCGAGGATCCACGAGTCGGACCTGATGGCGCGGCCCGACGCGTCCACGCTCTGCATCTTCCTCGGCCGGGACGGCTCTCCCAGCCGCTTCGCGCGGGTGTTCTGCGACCTGGAGACTCCCGACGGCCGACCCTACGAGGGCGACCCGCGCGGTGTGCTGCGCCGGACGCTCCGGGCGTTGCACGACCAGGGGCTCGAGTACTTCGTCGGTCCGGAGATGGAGTACTTCTACTTCCGCTCGCCGCAGACGCGCGAGCTGTTCGACGAGACCGGCTACTTCGACGCCTCGCTGGTCAGCGAAGGCACGGAGCTGCGGCGCCGGACGGTGCAGGCGCTGGAGGGGATCGGCATCCAGGCCGAGTACGCGCACCACGAGGTGGCGCCGAGCCAGCACGAGATCGACGTGCGCTACGCCGACGCGCTGACGATGGCGGACCAGGTGATGACGATCCGCTTCCTGACCCGCGAGATCGCGCGCGAGAGCGGCGCCTACGCGACGTTCATGCCGAAGCCGATCTTCGGCGTGAACGGGTCGGGGATGCACGTCCACCAGTCGGTGTTCCGTGGCGACGCCAACCTGTTCTTCGACGCCGGCGACTCCTACAACCTGTCGCCGTTCGCCCGCAGCTACGTCGCGGGGTTGCTGCACCACGTCCGCGAGATCACGCTGGTGCTCAACCAGTGGGTCAACAGCTACAAGCGCCTGACCCCCGGCTACGAGGCCCCGGTCTACGTCTCGTGGGGCCAGCGGAACCGCTCGGCGCTGGTCCGCGTGCCCCGCTACCGCGTCGGGCGCGAGAAGTCGGCGCGCATCGAGCTGCGCAGCCCGGACCCGACCTGCAACCCCTACCTCGCCTTCAGCGTGATGCTCGCGGCCGGCCTGCAGGGGGTCGAGTCCCGGTACGAGCTGCCGGCGCCGGTCGAGGAGAACATCTACGAGATGACCGGCGGCGAGCGCAGCGACCGCCGGATCGACGTGCTCCCGGGCAGCCTGGCCGAGGCGATCGCGCTGGCCGAGCGCAGCGAGCTGCTGCGCCGGACGCTCGGCGACCACATCTTCGGCAAGCTGCTCGACAACAAGCGCATCGAGTGGGACCGCTACCGGATTTGCGTCACACCGTTCGAGCTGGAGCACTACCTGCCGATCATGTAGCCGGGGGGGGCGCGGCGACCGGTCGCGGGAAGGCGCGCAGCGCCGGCGACGACACCAGCGGAGAAACCGCGGGGGCGGCAGCGGCCGGAGCGGCCGGAGCGGGATCCGCGCTCGGCTCGGCCGGCTCCGCGGTCGGGTCGGACGGCGGCGGCTCGGCGGCCGGGTCGCCCGGCGTCGCGGGCTCGGGCGGCGGCGGCGGGGCCGGCTCCGCCACCGGCTCGCCGAAGGTCAACTCGCCGAACCGGCGGTACTCGTGAAAGTCCGGCTTCTGCGGCGCCGACCAGGCGAACCCATCCTGGGACGGGGCCTGGGCGCCGGGCTGCGGCAGGCCGGTCGTGTCGAGGACGTAGAAGTTGGCGCGCCAGGTGGAGCCGACGCGCGGCGGGCGCTGCTTGAACTTGGCGAGTGCGAGGAACGGGATCTGGATCTCGACGGTGTAGCCGCGGTCGGGGACGTCGTCGTTGACGGTGCCGTCGGGGACGACCGCCGCGCGGAACTCGGCGGCGGTGAACGCGCCGGGCTCGCCCTTGCGCGGCTCGGACAGCGCCACGTCGAACAGCACCCCGCTCGGCGAAACCTCGAACTCGTAGTAGCTCTTGCCGTCGCCGTCCTCGTCCAGGAACACCTCGACGGCGTCCTGGGTGTAGATCGGGTCGTCGCGCTGGGTGAACTGCGAGACCAGCAGCGCGTCCCGGACCTCGAACGCGACGTACAGGTACTGGCGGGACCAGAGGGCGCGCGCCCGGACGCGGTCACCCGCCGAGGGACCGTCCGGGGCACGGACGAAAGGGGAGAGCTCCGCGGCGACCTGCCAGACGGGCTCGTCGAGCCGTCCGTCGATGAGGATGACGGAGGAGGTCTGCGGGATGGTGGCGGAGGGGAGGTCGTAGCGCACGGGGAGCGGTCCGATGCGGACGCGGCCGGCGCCGTCGTTCGGGGCGTCGTTGCGGATCGGCAGGCGATGCGGTCCGAACCAGGCGCCGATGAACAGCGTGAGGTTCTTGGAGTTGAAGTCGGCGGGCACGACCAGCTGCTGCTGGTCGGCGACGACCTCGCCTGCGCCCCAGCGGCTGGGCGGGTAGTGCTTGCGGACGAGACCGACCTCGTCGCCGGGGATGCGATTGGTGCCGGTGTCGTCGGTGACGTGGGTGAACAGGCGCCAGCCTTCCTCGAGCGGCTCGTTGCACTTCCAGTACCAGGTGACGGTCATCGTGCGTCCGGGCACGATGCGGCCCTGGGCGTCGCGTTCGACGTCGAGGTCGTAACCGACGAGCTCGAGTCGGCCGTCGAGGTCGGCGCCGACGCGGTGCTGCATGTTGGCGGGCGCCTCGGCGAGGATCTGCGCCCGCAGCTTGCCCCGCTCGTCGTCGGTCATGCGGCGCGGGCGTTCCACGCAGATGCACGAGCCGGCGCCGAGGGCGGCCAGCAGGACCAGGACGAACCACTTGCGTGCAGTCATGTTCGGACTCCCCATCACTTGCGGCGGCCCTTCTTGCGGGCCTTGCGCTCCTGTTTGCGCTTCTGTCTCCGGTCCTTGGGGTTGACGCGGGTGCCGGCGTGCTTGGCGCCGCCGGCCTTCCCGCCCCCGCCCTGGGCCGCGACGGCGGCCTCGAGGATCGATTCCTGGAGCTGCTGCATGCCGCCGCCGCCCTGGACGCGCACGGCGTCCTTCAGCTTGCGGGCCATGGCGAGCTGGCGCATGCCGGGGATCCTGGCCAGCAGGCCGGCCTGGGCGCCGATCTCGCCGATCATCTTCCGCATCCCCAGGAACTTGTTGAGCAGGTCCTTGACCTCGGCCTCGGTGCGTCCCGCGCCCTTGGCGACGCGGACCAGGCGGCCGGGCTGCTTCTGGAACAGCTCCGGCTCGAGCCGCTCGCGCTGCGTCATCGACGAGATCACCGCCTCGACCTTCCCCAGCTCCTTCTCGTCGGGGGCCTTGAACCCCTGCGGCAGGCCGTCGGGGAAGAACGGCATCTTGTCGAACATGTCCTCCAGCGAGCCCATCTTCTTGAGCAGGCGGATCTGCTCGACGAAGTCGGACAGCGTGAAGCGGCCCTTGAGCAGCTTCATCGCGTCCTGCTCGGCCTTCTTCGCGTCGACGACCTCCTCGAAGTCCTTCATCAGGCCGACGACGTCGCCGAAGCCGAGGATGCGCGAGGCGAGCCCCTCGGGACGGAACTCCTCGAGGCGATCGAGCGCCTCGCCCATGCCGAGGAACTTGATCGGGGCGCCGGTGGCGGCCTTGACGGAGATGGCGGCGCCGCCGCGGGCGTCGCCGTCCAGCTTGGTGAGCACGACGCCGGTGAGGTCGAGCCGGCGGTGGAACTCGCGGGCGGTGTTGACGGCGTCCTGGCCGATCATCGCGTCGCAGACCAGGAAGATGTTCTTCGGCTTGACCTGCCGCTTGATCTCCTCCAGCTCCAGCATCAGCGGCTCGTCGATCGCCAGCCGGCCGGCGGTGTCGAAGATCACCATGTCGCGGTGCTGGGTGCGGGCTTCCTGGAGCGCGCGCAGGCAGATCCCGGGGGGGTCCTTGACGTCCGGCTCGGCGTAGACCGGCAGGCGCAGGCGCTGGCCGAGCACCTGGAGCTGGTCGACGGCGGCGGGACGGTAGACGTCGGCGGCGACGAGCAGCGGGTGGTGGCCTTTCTTCATCAGGAGGCGTGCCAGCTTGCCCACGGTGGTGGTCTTGCCGGAGCCCTGCAGGCCGACCATCATGATCCCGGTGGGCTGGCCCTTCTTGGCACGGTCGATGCGGGTCTCGACCGGACCCATCATGTCGGTCAGCTCGCGCTGGCAGATGGCGATGAAGTGGTCGACGGGGGTGACACGGACCGCCTTGCCCTTCGCCTCGGCCTTGAGCTGCACGATCTCGCCGACGGCCTTCACCTTGACGCGGTCGAGGAACTGCTTGGTGACGGAGTAATCGACGTCGGCCTCGAGCAGCGACAGGCGGATATCGCGCAGCGCCTCATCGATGACCGCCTCGGTCAACTCGGCCTTGCCGGTCAGGCGGCCCTTGGCGGCTCGGAACCCGCGGGTGAGCGTCTCGAACATCGCGCCGTTTCGTACCACAGCGCGGGGCGCCTCGGCAACCCGGATGCCCGCGTCCGGTCGGCCCGGAACGCGCCGGCATCCTCGACGGTTGACGCCCGGCGGCGATTTGGCTACACAACCTCCCCGACGTGAGGGATCCGCCCGCAACGGCCGGAGGAGTGGAAGCACGATGCTGAAAGTGCGCTTCTGGGGAGTCCGCGGCTCGATTCCGACCCCGGGTCCCGCGACGGTCCAGGTCGGGGGCAACACCGCCTGCGTCGAGGTCCGCTGCGGCAGCGACCTGGTGATCCTCGACGCCGGTACCGGCCTGCGGCTGCTCGGACTGGCGCTGCTCAAGGAGCTGCCGGTCCAGGCGCACCTGTTCTACAGCCACGTGCACTGGGACCACATCCAGGGCTTCCCGTTCTTCATCCCGGCGTTCATCCCCGGCAACAGCTTCAAGCTCTACGGGATGATCAACGTCAGCGGCACGATCGAGGAGACGCTTTCGGGTCAGATGAACTACCCGAGCTTCCCCGTGCGGTTGAGCGAGATGGGGTCCTCGATCACGTTCCGCGACCTGCGCGAGGGGGAACGGATCGAGCTGCCCGGGGGCGGGGTCGTGACCAACGCGCGGCTGAACCACCCTTCCGGCGTCTTGGCGTACCGGATCGACCACGGGGGCCGGTCCGTGGTCTACGCCACCGACACCGAGCACTACGCGATCACCGACCCCAAGCTGGCGAAGCTGGCCCGCGGCACCGACGTCCTGATCTACGACGCGACCTACACGCCCGACGAGTACGCCGGGAAGAACGACGGCCTGCCCAAGACCGGCTGGGGGCATTCGACGAACGTCGAGGGGGCGCGTCTGGCCAAGGAGCTGGGCGTCGGACGGCTGGTGCTGTTCCACCACGACCCGAGCCAGAGCGACGAGGCGGTGGCGGAGAAGGAACGTGGGGCCCAGGCCATCTTCCCCGAGACCGTCGCGGCCCGCGAGGGGCTCGTGATCGAGTTGTGAGTCGATGGCTCACAACTACCTGGTGCTGGCCCGCAAGTGGCGGCCGCAGACCTTCGACGACCTGCTCGGGCAGGGCCACGTGGCCCGCACGCTCTCCAACGCGATCAAGCAGGGCCGCGTGGCGCACGGCTTCCTGTTCGCCGGCGTGCGCGGCGTCGGCAAGACCAGCGCCGCCCGCATCCTGGCCAAGGCGCTGACCTGCCGCGAGGGCCCGACGCCGGCGCCCTGCGGCCGGTGCGACGCCTGCACCTCGATCACCAACGGCTCGGCCACCGACGTCCAGGAGATCGACGGCGCCTCGAACAACTCCGTCGAGGACGTGCGCCG
>JAFGHH010000277.1 GCA_016930215.1 Deltaproteobacteria bacterium | reverse complement strand
TCGCCGGCGGGGCCGGCGGGCTCGGCCCGCGCTTCGCGCGGCCCAGCGCCGCGCCGCTACCTCCACGGGCGGCGCCATCCGGTCTACCGGAACGGAACCGCAGCTGCGGGACGCGCAACAGCGGAATCCGGGGACCCGCGGCGGGGGAGCGGCCGTGCTCAGGCGGCCGGGGGCGGGACGTCCGACGGGTCGCCGGACGCGGGAGGGAACGACGACGGCGACGGGAACGGCTCGGAGGCGCGGACCCAGGCCGGGCCGGCGGCGAGCACGGCGTCGACCAGCGCCAGCGTCCCGGCCGCCAGCACCAGCGACTGGGTGACGTTGAGCGGCGTCGGGCCGGCGAGCAGGCACAGCAGCAGGCCGAAGCCGAGCAGCTCTCCCGACGGCCGGCCCGACTCCCGGTCCGGCGGCGTCGCCACGAACACCGCGGCGGCGAACGAGACCGCGAGCAGCGCCAGCGCGAACACGACCAGCGAGCCGCGGAAGTCGAGCAGCACGCCGTGGGAGAACAGCACGAACTCGACCACGCGCTGCGGCTCGAGCGCCGCCGCGGCGGCCGCCAGCACCGCGACGCCCAGCGCGTAGGTCAGCGCCACCAGCCGCCGCAGCCGCGGGCCCCGACGTGCCCGCTGCCAGGCCAGCCAGGCCAGCCCGCCCGCGACGAGCACGCCGGCGACCCACAGCACCGTCGCCGCGATCGTCCGCAGGCCCGGCGCCTTCCACAACGCGAACGCCGCCGTGCCGAGCGGGGGGAGGAGCAGCGGCAGCACGGCCGCCAGCTTGGTTTCGGCGTCCGCGGCGGAGACGAGGGTCAGCGCGCCGAGCGTCAGGCCGCCGAGGACCACGGCGAGGTGGATCGTCATGATCCCCCGCACCTCGGGCGGCACGAACAGCGCGGCCACCCCGAGCGAGGCGATCGTGGTGGCGAAGCCGAGCGCCAGGCCGCGGCCGGCCGGCGAGAGGCGCGAGACGGCGAGGCGCAGCCCGAGCGCTCCCACGACGGCGGCGGCGAGCAGCCCGGTGAAGGTCGTGACGTACGACGAGGCGGTCCACCAGGCGTCGGCCGTCGCCGGCAGTCCCGCCCGCAGCCGTTCGTGGCGCAGGAACAGCACGCCGCGAGCCGCCAGCAGCTCGACCGCCGCGGCGAACGTCAGCAGCACGACCAGCAGGCGCGAGACGCGCTCGAGGCGCGACGGGGACGCTTCCACGCGGCTCCTTCCCGCCCGAACCGGCGGGCGTCAGTCGCCCCAGGTGGCCGGCGCCGGGCCCAGCGGCCCCTGGAACCCCTCCACGCCGTCGGCATCGACGAACACCGGGTTCGTGATCCCGTACGGCAGCACCTCCACCTGTTCCGGGACCGGCAGCGGCATCGACAGCACCGCGGAGATCAGCGGGTCGTCGATCGACGCGAAGGTCACGGCGACGACCTGGGTGAACCCGAGGTACGGGTGGCGGTTGGGCGTGTAGACCGGCGACAGCGAGCGTGCCGACGCCCCGACCCCCATCGCCACGGCCGCGTACCACGCGTCGGCGACCGTCCCGTCCGCCCGCACCGGCAGCTCGTCCTCGAACGAGAACGTCGCCGGGCTGTGCGTCGGCACGTAGGTCTCCGGGTGCAGCTCGCCCGACCGGTAGACCTCGATCCGGTCGACGTCGAACCACGACGGCCACTGCGCCCGCACCTCGACGGTGACCCGCCGGTCGCCCGGCTCGAGCCGCACGGTGTCGCCGATCGGCCGCCCGTCCACGAACAGCTCGACGAACGGGCCGTAGGAGGCGATCACCTTGCCGGCCTTGGCCGCCGCCACGACGTCGAGGATGTCCACGGCGCGCGGGTCGTCGGTGTCGAGGCGCAACCAGTTGCGCGGGCAGCCGGTCTCGAGCGAGGTCAGCACGTGGCTGTCGGAGTGGCCGAGGCCGGGCTTGACGATGCCGTGGTTGAGCAGCCGGAACCAGTCGTCGAGCACGCCGATGCGGACCGGGGCGCCGCTCTGCGCGCACGGGTAGTCGGGGTTCTCGGTGACCGCGCAGGCGCGGCGCACGCAGCGCGCGCGGTCTCCGGAGGTGTCGCAGAGGTGGTCGAGCCGGCAGTCGGTGTCGTCGGCGCATTCGTCGGTGCAGCGGTACGGCCGCACGCCGAACTCGCACGACTGGCCGCGCGGGCACTCGCCGTCCGTCGTGCAGGTCGCCCCCTCCGGGACGCAGCGCTGCCGCTGCGGATCGCACATCTCGCCTTCGCCGCAGTGTGCGGCGGTCAGGCACTGCGGGGCGAAGTCGAAGCGCAGCGCCCGCTGCTCGCCCAGGGTCCGGGTCAGGACGTCGGTCATGTAGGCCCGGTGCAGGTCGGCCACGTCGCGCTCGGGCGCCCGCGCGTCGCGCAGCGTCTGCAGGTCGTGCGCGAAGCTCGAGATCTCCCCCGCCGTCGGCGTGCGGATCATCTCCGGCCGCTTGCTGTTGAACAGCTCCAGCGCGTCGAAGTCCCAGGAGAAGTGCTCGGGCCGCAGCAGCGGGTGCTGCCCGCGGATCAACCCCGGGGAGTTCCAGGACAGGTCGAAGTGGTTCAGCCCGAACTGGTCGAACAGCCCGAAGAACCCGTCGCGCGGATGCGGGGCGAAGACCAGCACGCCGCCGGGACCGTACGGCCCGAGCGCCCGCAGCCGGTCGAACACCTCCTGCGGCCGCAGCGGCAGCACGTAGCCTTCGGTGCCCTCGTGGTTGCAGTCCGGCGCGGCGGGCTCGGCCAGGCAGAAGTCCCGCCGCGTCCAGTCCAGCGCCCCGTGCTCCGGCGCCCGCTCGTCGTAGCGCAGCGGGAACCCGATGATGTGCCCGGTCTCGATCGGCGTCACCTCCTCGCCCACGTCCGCCAGCAGCCGGTGCCGCAACCCGAGGGCCTCGACCGAACGCCCGGGGTCGGTGATCACGTCGTGGTCGGTGAGTGCGATCACCTGCACGTCCTCGGCGACCGCCGAGACCGCCCGCCGCTCGTAGGTCGTGTCGGCGTCGTACGAGTTCACGCCGTGCATGTGGAAGTCGCCCGAGATCCAGCCCGTGGTGTCGACCTCGCGGCGCACGGCGGCGGTGACGCGGGCGGCGGCGTACGGCGGCACGTCGAGGCACTGGCGGTGGATCGAATGCTCGAAGCCGCGCGAGACCCACAGGTCGTAGCGGCCCGGCTCGAGCTCCAGGCTGCCCTTGCCGTCGGCGGTGAAGGCCAATGCCGCGATGCGGTTGCCGATCTCGCCGCCGCCGAGCACGAGCGGCCGCGCGGAGCTCTGCGCGGTGAGGTGTGGAATCGCCGCCCCCGGCCCGCACGGCGCGTCGGGCTCGATCGGCCCGACGAACGTCAGCTTGGCCGGCGAGGGCGAGCCCGTCCCGTCGTAGACTTCGAAGTCGACCCGGCCGGGATGCCCCGCCGCCAGCGACAATTCGGTCGTGCCGCCGGCGTTGACCGTGAACCGCACGGGCACGGACAGGCCCCGGCCCGGCGCCCGCACGACGGCGAAGTAGGCCCCGCGCGGGATCGGGCCGCCGAACGAGCCGTCCGGTACCGGGTCGTCCGCCAGGTCGCTGCCGAACGCCGTCACCACCTGCGGGCTCCCCGTCTCGGTCTCGAGCAGCTCCAGCAGCCGCTCGGCCCGTGCCGGGAACTCGTGGTCCGGCTCGGTCGCCCACGGGTCGGCCAGCACGAGCACCTCCGCGCCCGACACGGGCGCCGCGGTGCGCGGGTCGTAGACCCACCCGGAGACCGTCCCGACGGCGGTCCGGCGCAGGCGGTACAGCGGCGCCAGCGCCGAGGCGACGTCGCCGCGCCCGACGGTCAGGATCCGCTCGTAGCGCAGCGGCCGCGCCTCCGCCGCGAGGCAGGCGGCGTCCTCGTTCGCGCAGCGCAGTCCGTGGGTGAAGGCGCCGGTGAACTCCCCGGTGAAGATCGGGATGATCGTCGGCCCGTCGAGCGAGCCGTAGGCGTAGGACACGCCGTCGCCGACGCCGACCAGGGAGTCGACCGCCTGGGGCGAGCCGAGCAGGTCGCGTCCCTGGTCGAACAGGCGTTGGAACTGGTTCGGGAAGTCGTAGCCCGAGCCGGCGGCGAAGATCTTCACCTTCTTCCCCATCAGCAGGAAGTCGCCGGCCAGGAAGCCGGGCTGCCAGATCTTCGGCTCCTCCGGAGGCAGCAGCGCGTCCCCCACCAGCACGTCCAGCACGCCCAGGCCGTCCTCGACGAACGGCCGCACGGTGGGCATTTCGTAGGCGTCCGTGGAATCGACCCAGCGGTTGTCGATGTACAGGTCGGTGCGGACCAGGACGTAGTCGTTGCCGGGCTCGAGCAGGTAGGTCGTCTCGAACGACATGTTCATCCGCACCTGGAGCTGCTCGATCATCCCGAGCGCCTCGACGAGTCGGTCGCCCTTGCCGTGCACGACGAGCGCCGCGCAGCCGCGCGCGCCGCCCTCGACCGGGCACTCGGCTTCGCCGCCGTCCGCGGCGAGCTCCACCGACAGCGTCTCGAAGTGCGAGCGGCGGCGCGGGTCGTCGCGGTACCCCGGCACCATCAGGTTGACCATCGGCATCAGCTCGGCGAACGCGTCCAGGCCGCGGCCGGGCCGGTGCATGCCGTCGTGCCGGACCAGATCGATGTCGACCAGCGAGCCGCCGAACATGCCGGGGCCCGGCGAGTTGCCCTCCTGCAGGACCGCGACGCGGATCACGCCGTTCTCCAGCAGGTAGTCGCCGACCTCGGCGATCGCCGCCGGGCCCCCGATCGCCTGGACCCGCGAGGTGAGGCGGAACGCCCGCGCCCGCTCCGCCGTCTCGCCGCTCGAGCAGGCGGCGAGCGACAGCAGCAGGAGCCACGACGCCCCTCGCGGCCACGGCCGGCGCATGTTGGCAGCCTCCCGCCGGCGGCGTCCGGCCGTCACCTCGCGGAAGGGTGCCGATTCAGCACGGCGGGTCACGGGTCAAAACCTCCCCTGCAGTTGCAGGGCCACGTGGTCGTTCGGCACCTGCGGGCCGGCCCACTCCTGGTGGTGCATGTACTCCAGCTGCACCTTGATCCGGTTGCGCAGCAGGAACAGCGTCGCCACGGCGCCGATCGACCAGCGGTCGTTGAAGTCGTCGATGCCGTCGTTCAGCTCGAACGAGTCGAACCGCACCGCCAGGTCGACCCAGTCCTCGTACAACAGGTAGCCGGCCTGGACGTAGTACGCCATCCGGTCGATGTCCCCCGCGGTGTCGGGCGGCCGCGAGGGGTCGGCGGCCAGGGCGAAGGTGCTCCAGAGGAACTCGCCCTCCACCGTCAGGCCGAGCCAGCGGAACTTCGCGTCGCCCTCGGCGGCGTGCGTGTTTCCCGCCGCGTCGTCGTTGAAGTAGTAGGCGGCGCCGATCCGGAGTCGCGGCTCGCCCCCCTCGACCTGCAGCTGCCCCTCCGGCAGGTCGCCCAGCGGGTAGACCTCGACGCGACCGCCGTACAGCATGCCGGAGGTGTTGTTGCCGGTGAAGTAGTCCGGGTTGCCGTTGTACACGCCGGCTTTCCAGCCGAGCACGCTCCAGCGCCCGGAGATCCAGGCCCCCAGCATCCGCCCCGGTGCGATGCCGACCTGTTGCCCGTCGTCGGTCTCGCCATCGACCCCCCACGGCCGGTCGAGGAAGGTCTGGAACATCGCCGGCGTCAGCAGCGAGGCGGAGAAGGGAGTTTTCGACGACCCGGCCGAGAGCACCAGCGCGTCGTACGGTGCCCAGCTCAGATTGAGGTCCTCCAGCTCCGCCCCGTGCTCGTCGAACTCCGCCAGCACCTCGAGACTGAGGTTCCACGGACCCCAGCCCAAGAGCCCGATGCGCGCCCGACGGAACCGGAACCCCTCCTCGTTCACGAGGTCCCCCGCGGCCAAGCGGGCCGCCTCCCCCTGCCACGGCACGCCGAGCAGCTGGAACATCCCGACCGGCGCGAGCACCAGCGGCCCGGCGACGAGCTGCACCAGCGGCGTGTCCTCGGACACCTCCTCCAGCCGCGCGAGCCAGTCGCCCGCATCCGCCGCGGCGCCGGCCCCCGACCCCGGCCGGACCTGCGCTGCGGCGACGTCGCCTTCCTCCGGCAACGGGGCGCTCGGCACCGGCGCCCCCTCGTCCTCGCCCGAGGCCGAGACCTGCGTCGCGGCCGGGCTCTCCCGGTCGAGCACCCGCTGCCCCTGCCCGGAGCGCACGAACGGGTTCGCCTGGTGCCGGACCTCCGGCTCCGTCGGCGGCCGCGGTGCCGCGTCCTCCGAAATCGACGCCCCGGTGAACGGGGCGACGACATCGCCCGGCGCCGCCTCGGTCGGCGTCGCCGAGGCCCCGGGTTCGCCGGTTGCCGCCGTGGTTCCGGTCGCTGCTTCCTCGGCCGTCCCCGCCGTCGCCTCTTCCGTCGCCCCGCTCGCCGGCTCCTCCGCCGGTTGCGCCGCCGCCGTCGCCGAGACCGCTCCGAGAACCGCCAGCACGAGCCATCCGTCGAATCGTCGCATCTCTCACCCTCCGGCCCGGATTCTCGCGGGAACGCGACCCGGGCGCAAGCGGACCCGCACCATACCCACGGGACGGGAAGCGGGAACCTCCCTCGTCCTCACTCCTCGGACGGCCCGACGTCCCGTAACGGGAGCGGCGGGGGCAGGTCGGTGCGGGCCGCGGGCCACGGGCCGCCGGACGGCGGCGACGGCGCGGGCCCTCCGGATGCGGCGGCGCCCGCCGCGGATCCGGCCAGGCAGACCCGACCCCACTCGACCATCTTCCCGCAGCCGTCGTCGAAGGTCATCGGCTCGGGGCTGCAGATCCACCCCTCCTGTCCCGGCCCGCGGCAGTCCTCGTCGGTCCTGCAGATCGGCGGCCCGTAGACCGTCGTCGGCTCGCAGGGCGCCCCGGCCTCGCCGCCCGCCCGCGCCGCGCCGTCCTTGCTGCATCCCGTCAGCGGCGCGGCGGCGACCGCGACCGCGACCATCCAGGGCCGCAATGTCCCGAACAGCTTGATCCACCGACCGATCATCCCGTCACCTCCCGTGCGGGCGAGCGCCGCCCGTTTCCCGGAAGCGATCTACCAGATCCACGGCAACAGTCGACGTCGTTCCGCGGGGCAGTCGGCGAACCGCTCGCGGTACCAGCGGTGGTTGCGCGCCGCGCGCGGCACGAGGTTCGCTGCGGACACCGCGAGGATCGTGGCTCCGGCGAGCGACCAGCCGGCGAGCGCCCAGCCGGTCCACATCGTGAGCTCGCCGAGGTAGTTCGGCGCGGTGACGAGCCGGAACCCGCCGCCGCGCGGGAGCCGGTACTCGCGCTCGCCGGGCCGCCGCAGCCGCCGCAGGATCAGGTCGCTCGACACGGCCAGCGTCCAGCCGCCGAGGAACAGGGCTGCGCCGCCGAGGAATCGCGGGTCGAGCAGCCACTCCGTTCCGCGGTCGGGCCCGAGGGCGAACAGCCAGCGCCCGTTGAGGTAGCTGAAGCCGCAGTTGAGAGCGAAGCCCATCGCGACGACCGACAGCGACATGGCCGAGGTGCGCGGGATGAACGGGTAGACCAGCGTGCGGTAGGCGTAGTGGAACATCCACAAGCCGAGCAGCGCGAGCGCGCCGGCCGCGACGACGAGCATCGCCCAGGTCAACAGCTCGTGGAACCGCGCCTCGGCCATCGGGGCGGCATTCTAGCGCACCCACGGCCCGGTCGGCCCGTTTCGCGCGCGGCGCTTGACTCCCCGTCGGCGCCGTCGCCTACTGCGTCGGGAACCGGAGCCGCGCGGCGGCGTCGGAGCGGCCGCGCCGGACGGGGGCGCCGGGGGAAGGGAGCCGCCGCGTGACCAGCCTCGAGAGGAAGCTCGAACCGACGCCGGAACGCCGCGCGTTCCCGGCCACCGTCCGTCCGCCTCGGCGGCGAATCGGGCGCGCGGGCGGCCGAGGGCTCGCCTGGCTCGCCTTGCCGCTGCTGTTCGGCTGTCCGCGCCCCGCACCGGTCGAGTCGTCCGGCCCGAGCGACACCGCCGGCGCATCGGCGGTTCCGGACGGGGAGACGGCGCTCGAGCGCGTGTCCCGGATGATCGATGCCGCCCGGATCCAGGGCACGGCCTCGACGCGCGAGGAGGACCTGGCGCGCGCCGCCGCGGTCGGTCTGGTCGAGGACGAGATCTTGCGCACGCTGGCGGAGTTGCTGGCGGACTGCCTGGCAGCGACGGAGGCCTGCGAGGACTTCGCGGTGAGCGGCGGGATGCTGGCGCGTCCGGACCGGTACGTGCTCGAGCTGCTGTTGACGCTGCTGGGCGAGTCCGGCACGCCGGCCGCCCTGCCCCTCCTGCTACGTCTGGACGCCCGGCACGTCTGGCGCGCCGGCCTCACGCTGGAGCGGATCCTCGAGCGCGCCTGGACGGCGGGTCGGGCGGAGCATCCGCCGGCTCCGCCGACGGCGGAACAGGTCGCCGCGGTGCGCGCGGGGCTGGGCGGCTTCGGCGTGCTGCGCATCCGCGACGGGGCGTTCGTCGCCGAGGCGGCGACCGACGCGGAGTTGGACGATCTGGCGTACTTCCTCGCCGCGGTCTGCGACGCGGGAGCGGAGGTCGGCGTGTTCGAGGAAGCCGGGCGCGGCTCGTTCGCGCGACCCGGCGAGCCGGACCCGGCCCGCGAGAACCTGGCTCGGGCGCTCGACGAGGCGAAGCACGCCGGCGACCTCGGCGCCGTCGTGCGCACCGGCGTGGCGTATCTCGAGAGTCTCGGCTACCCGGGGCCGATCCGCACGGAGGAGGAGTCGTCGTACGCCTGGGGCGGCGCGAGCTGGTCGTACGCGATGCGCGACGTGGCGCGGGCCGCCGAAGCGACCGGCGACTTCGGGCTGGCCGAGGCGCTGTACCGCCGGGCCCGGCCCGGCGGCGGCGCGTGCGGCACCAGCGTCGACTACCGCTGGCAACGGCAGGTCGAGGGGGCGATCCGCGCCGCGGAGCTCGCCGGCCGTCCGAACGCGGCGGTCGCCGAGCGGCTGATCGCGGTGGACGGCGACGCCGGGTCATGGAGGGGGACCGACTACGGCCCACGAACGCTGGCCGACGCGGGCTTCGACGTCGCGCGCCTCTACCGCGGCGCGCTGGTCACGGCGAACCGCGACGCTCCCGCCGAGGAGCTGGAGGCGGCGCTGCGCGCGGTCCCCGCCGCGCTCGCGGGACCGGCGCTCGAACGCCTGGCCGCCCGTGGCCCCGAGGCCTGGGACCGGCGCGTCTGGGCCGTCGAAGGGCTGGCCGACGCGTCGGGCCGCGAGGCGGTGCCGGCGTTGTTCGAGCTGCTGGCGACGGGTCGCACGGCGGTCCGGGTCCGGGCCCTTCGCGCGCTCGGCGCGGCCGCCGAGCGGCCGTACGGCGACCCGTGCGTCCTGCGCGGCTTCGGTTTCGGCGAGGGCAGCAGCGAGTGGGCCCGCGCGATCGCGCCGTTCGGCCACGACTGCGAAACCGTGATCACGCTCGCGGAGACCGACGCGTTGGCCGCGCGCCTCCACCCGCTGCTGGAGGACCCCGAGCCGGACGTGCGCGCGGCCGCGGCCGAGGCGCTCGGGCGCATCGCCTCGCCGACCTCCCGCGAGCGGCTGCAGCGCGTGGCGGACGCCGATCCCGACGACCCCGACGCCGGCGAGCGCTGCCGGACGGTTTCCGACGAGAGCGGCGCGACCCGCGACGAGTGCACGCCGTACCAGCCGGTCCGGGAGGCCGCCCGGGAGGCGCTCGAACGCCTCGACCGCGTGGAGGCGGCCTGGGCCCGGCAGGCGGCGGAAGCGGCGGGCGCCGCGTCCTCGACCCCGTAGCCGTTCGGGGCGGGGCCGGACGGCCGCGTCGGGTCAGGTCGTCGCGCGACGTTCCAGCCCGTACTCGCGCAGTCGATGGTACAGCGTCGGTCGGGAGATGCCGAGGCGCCGGGCGGCCTCGGACAGGTTGTACGCGCAGGCCCGGAGCGTCTGCCCGACGAGCAGTCGATCCGCCGCGCGGAGCTGCTCGCGGCGCGACCCGCCGGCGGCCGCGGCGGTGGAGGCCGCGGCGGGCAGCGGGAGGTCTTCGGGCCGCAGCTCCTCGCCCGAGGCGAACACCGCGGCCGTCGCCAGGAGGTTCTCCAGCTCGCGCACGTTGCCGGGGAAGTCGTGGCGCACGAGCGCCCGCAGGGCGGCGCGCCCGAGCCGCTTCGGCGTGCCGCCGGTCTGCGGCGCGAGCCGCGCGAGGAAATGCGCGGCCAGCTCGGGGATGTCCTCGCGTCGTTCGGCGAGGGACGGCACGCGCAGGCGCACGACGTTCAGCCGGTAGAACAGGTCCTCGCGGAACCGTCCCTCGGCCGTCCTGCGGGCGAGGTCGCGGTTGGTGGCCGCGACGATCCGGACATCGACGGGCACGGCGTGGTCGATGCCGAGCGGCGTGACCTCGGCGTTCTGCAGGGCGCGCAACAGCTTGACCTGCATCGCCGGGCTGGTCTCGCCGACCTCGTCGAGGAACAGCGTGCCGCCGGAGGCCTCGCGCATCAGGCCCGGGCGCGCGCGGTCGGCGCCGGTGAACGCGCCGCGGGCGTGTCCGAACAGCTCGCTCTCCAGCAGCAGATCGGGGAGCGCGCCGCAGTTCACGGACAGGAACGGGCGGCCGCGTCGCGGCCCGTGGTCGTGGAGCGCGCGCGCCACCAGCTCCTTGCCGGTGCCCGTCGCGCCTTCGATCAGCACCGGCAGGCTGGTTTCGGCGACGCGATCGAGGGTGGCGAGCAGCCGGCGCATCGCGGGGCCGCGGCCGACGATCCCGGCGTACTCGTGGCGCAGCGTCGTTCCCTCGCGCGAGCGCCGTACCTCGCGTTCCAGCCGGGCCAGCTCGTCCTCCTGGACCTCGACCCGCCGCGCCAGCTCGGCCCGCGCCCGCTCCAGCTCCTCCGCCCGCTCGTGCAGCTCGCGCTCCAGCCGGCCGGCTTCGAGCGCCAGGGCGACCTGATCGGCGAGGGCCTGGGCCAGCCGGAGGTGTCCGGCGTCGAACCGGCCGCGGGAGAAGCGGTTCTCGACGTAGATCGTGCCGAGCACGCGGTCGGGGGAGCGGATCGGCACGCAGACGATCGATTGCAGTGCGAGCTGGTGCACGCTGCGCGCCGCGGCGAAGCGCGGGTCGTCGACGGCGCTGGCCGTCAGCACCGGCTCGCCCGTGTCCGCGACCTGCTCGGCCACCGACCGGGAGAACTTGAACGCGGCGCGGCGGATCGATTCGCGGTCGATGTTGCGCGCCGCGGCCACGCGCCAGTCCGACCCGTCGCGCAGCAGCAGGAAGCCGCGCTCGCCGCCGAGGACGTCGAGCCCGGCGTCGAGCGCCCGCTCGAGGACGCGCTGCGTGTCGCGCTCGGCGAGCATGCCCGGGGCCAGCGCCAGGAGCCGCATCGCGGGCTCGGCGCTCCCCCGACCGGGAGCTCCCGCGGGCCCGGTCGCCGCCGCGGCCTCGCGCGCCCGGGCGCGGTGCGGCACGCTCCAGAACGCCTCGCGCAGCGCGGGCGGCAGCCGCAGCGCCGCCCCGGACAGCCGCTCCGCGGCCCGCCGCCGCCGCTCCGCCGCCAGCGGCGAGCCGACCTCCTCGAGCAGGTCGCCCAGCGCCAGCTCGGCCCGTGCCGCCAGGTCCTCGTCGCCCGCCGCCGCCGCGCCCGCCAGGGCCGCCTCCAGCCGCTCGACGGCCGACGGCGACCCGACGGCCCGTGCGAGGTTGCCCTCGAGGAGCGTCCGGCGCGCTTGCAGCCCCGGCGGGGCGTCGGCCTCGGACGCGGCCAACGCCTCGCGCACCGCGTCCGGCTCGCCCAGCGCGAGCGCGAGCTCGCCCTCGACGACGGCCGCCTCCGCCGCCCGGCCGCCGTCGCCGAGCGCCGCGAAGCCCGTCCGGGCGCCGGCTGCGTGCCGGCGCGCTTCGGCCGGGTCGGTCCACGCCAGCGCTTCGGCCAGCACCAGCTCGGCCTGCGCGGCCACGGCGGGCACGCCGGCGCGTCCGGCCAGCTCGGCCGCCTCCTGCGCCGCGGCCCGCGCCTCGGCCGCCGCGCCGACCTCGACGTAGAGGTTGGCGAGGTTGATCAGGGCGGCGGCGAGCGGCCCGGTGCGCCCCAGCCGCCGCGCGAGCGCCTCGGCCCGCCGGAGCAGCTCGAGGGCCGCGCCCTGGTCGCGCAGGGTGCGGTGCACGGTGGCCAGGTTGAGCAGGTGCGCCGGCAGCGCCGCCACGTCCTGGGCCGTCTCGGCCTCCGCCAGCGCCCGGAGATACAGCTCGCGAGCCTGCACGGCATCGCCGTCGGCGGTGCAGACCATCGCCAGGTGCCCGAGTGCCGCGGCGGCGGTCCGCGGGTCGCCCTTCGCCTGCGCCGTCGCACGGGCCACGGACAACTCCTCGCGCGCGGCCGCGGCGTCGCCGAGCCGCGCCAGCGCGGCGCCGAGCTGCAGGCGCAGGCCCGCCTGCTCCCCGCCGTCGCCGGCCAGCCCGGCCCGCGCATGGTCGCGCGCCGCCGCCGGGTCCCCGGCGAGCAGGGCGAGGCGGGCCAGCCGCAACCGCGCCGTCGCCAGCTCCGCGGGCCGATCCAGCGTCGCCAGCGCCGCCGTCAGGCGCTCGCCGGCCGCCCGGAGCTCCCCGAGTCGTTCCAGGGCCTCGCCGAGCCGCAGCAACGCGCGGCCGCGCACCTCGGGCTCGGCGTGGGTCGCCAGCGGCTCGAGCTGCCGGCGCACGGCGGCGTGCTCGCCGGCGGCGGCCGCGACGTCCGCCCACTCCAGCACGCGCGTCGGCCGCGCCTCGGCGGCCGCGAAGATCGCCGCGCCCGCGGGTCCGAGCAGTGCGAGCGCCTCGCGGGCCGCGCCCGATTCCATCGCGCGGCGCGCCGCCCGCAGGGCGGCGTCGGGCTCGCCCGCCTGCGCCCGCTGCCGGTCGAGCTCGGCTTCGTCCGCGCCGGCCCGACGCAGTTTCTCGGCCAGTCGCCGGTGCGCCTGCGGGGCGGCCGGCCCGAGGATCGCCTCGGCCGCCGCCGGGACCGCCAGCGCCCAGCGCCCGGCGCACTCGACCGCCAAGCCGGCGTGCCGGAGCGCTGGGAACGCCTCGTCATCGATGTCCTGCTCGAGCGCCCGGAGCTCGGTCGCGGCGGCTTCGCGGCCGAGCGCGGCCAGCAATCCCGCCAGCTCGCGCGCCCGGCGCGGGAGCCCGGCCAGCCGAGCCCGCACGGCGGCGGCGCCGTCCGCCGACAAGGCCACGCAGGCCGCATCGATCTCGCCCGCCTCGGTGCACGCGCCGACCCCCTGCAGCAGATCGACGGCGAACTGCGGCACCCCGCCGCTGCGCTCGAACAGGCGCTCGGCCAGCGCTTCGTCCGGCCGGCCGAGGCTCGCCGCGACCAGGGCACCGAGCGCGGCGCGGTCGAGCGGCCCGAGCACGAGCGATTCGAGAGCCGGCAGGTCGCTCGACAGCCGCGCGAGCGCCGCCTCGTCCTCGGCCGCCAGCAGCACGCCGGCGCGCCGGTTGCGGATCCACGCCGCGGCCCGCCGCGCGAGCAAGGACTGCCGTTCGGGAGGATGCCGGTCGAAGTCGTCGTCCAGCAGGACGGGCGCCGCGGTCGCCGACAGGTCGCCGGCGTCGGGCTCGGGAGCGCGCGCCAGCTCGAGCACCGGACGCCCCTCGAGCTGCAGACGCCAGCGCGCCTCGCCGAGCAGGCGGGAACGGCCGGAGCCGAGGGGTCCGTGCAACAGGATCGCGCCGGGCGAGCGGCGGCAGAGCAGGTCGAGGTCGGCCTTGCGTCCGACGAAGGGCGGCGCGGCGGTCCCCGCGGTCGGTCGCGCCCCGAGCCGCCGCAGCACGGCCTCGGCGTCGACGGGCCGGAGGGCGGGGTCGGGCTCCAGGAGCGCCTCGAGCAGCGGGGCCAGGGTTTCCGGCAGCCGTGCGCGCTGCGCGAGGCGCGTCGCGGGGACGAGGCCGGGCGTTTCGCCGACCAGGGCCCCGAAGAAGGCTGCTCCCAGGCCGTAGAGGTCCGAGGCCACGGTCGGCCGCCCGCCGGCCGCCAGCTCGGGAGCGACCCAGCCCGGGGTTCCGCCCGCGGCGCGCTGCTCCCCGGCGACCGCCCGCGCCAGGCCGAAGTCGAGCAGCACCAGGCGCGGCGCCGGCGCGAGCGCGCACATCGCGTTGGCGGGTTTGAGGTCGCCGTGCAGGACGCCGTGCCGGTGCGCCCAGGCCAAGGCATCGACGGCCTGGATCAACAGTGCCCGGACCACCTCGGGCCGCAGCCCGGGAAGCACGCGGTCGAGCGTCTCGCCTTCGACCTTCTCCGTCGTCAGCCAGGTCGCCCCGCCCGGCTCGGCGCCGAAGTCGAGCACCCGGACGATCCCCGGATGCCGCAGCCCGACCAGCGTCCGGAACTCCCGCGCCAGCGCCTCGCGGGTCCGGTCGCCTCCGCCGACCACCTCCTTGAGTACGACCTCGGCGGGTTCGTCGGCATGGCGGTCCGATACGAGGTACACCTCCTCCCCCAACTTCTCCAACACCTCGTACCGACCACCCCACCTCATGTAACGCCAAGATTACATTATGTAACACCGATTGCCAACAGCCACTCGCCATCCAGCAGCCAAGGGACCAACAACAGAAAGGTTTTCTCAGATCATCCCTGGCACGTTGCCCGCACAAGCCTGGGGCGAACGGCGCACGGTGCGCCTCGAGGCAAGACCCCGGAGAGGCCGGGGATGAAGCAGGGAGGAAGAAGAGATGAAGGCTCGTTGGTCGACGATGGTTGCGGTGGCGCTGGTGGCGTTGATGGGTTGGGCGTTCGGGGTTGGGTGCATGGAGGAGGGGGATCCGACCGGGACGACGGCGGCGGCGGTGGAGTGTTCGGACCTGGGGACGTGCGCGGCGGGGGAGGCGTGCGTGGCGGGGTGGTGCATGCCGGAGTGCGTGACGGACGCCGACTGTCCGGCGGGCGTCTGCATCGTGGGGATCTGCGAGTTCACGCCGGAGCCGTGGGCGTGCGTGGCGCACGCGGACTGCCCGGCCGGCTCGGTCTGCGAGGCGGGGGTCTGTGTTTTCGGCGGTTGCGTACCGGTGGGCGAGGTCTGCAACGGGGTGGACGACGACTGCGACGGCGTGATCGATGAGGACTTCGATCTGGCGACCGACCCGGCGAACTGCGGGGGCTGCGGCAACGTCTGTGCGGCCGGCGAGTCCTGTGCCGACGGAGTGTGTGTGGCGGGCGTCCCGTGCGTCACGGCCACCGATTGCGCGCCGGGTGAGATCTGCCTGGAGGGGGTCTGTGTCGGCGGCGTCGCCTGCGTCACCGACGCCGACTGCGACGACGGCCTGTTCTGCACGTCCCACGAGTCGTGCATCGCCGGCGCCTGCGTCCCGCTGCCCGACATCGTCTGCGACGACGACGACCCCGCCACGACGGACACCTGCGACGAGGACACCGACACGTGCATCCACACGCCGGTCGGTCCCTGCGTGCCGGCCCCCGAGGTCTGCAACGGGCTGGACGACGACTGTGACGGCGTGATCGACGAGGACTTCGACCTGACGACCGATCCGGGCAACTGCGGGGGTTGCGGCAACGTCTGTGCGGCCGGCGAGTCCTGCACCGACGGCGTCTGTGTCGGCTCCGTCGCCTGCGCGACGGACGCCGACTGCGACGACGGCCTGTTCTGCACCTCGGCCTCGTACTGCGTGTCCGGCGCCTGCGTCGTCCTGCCCGACATCGTCTGCGACGACGGCGACCCGGCCACGGTCGACAGCTGCGACGAGGCGACGGACACCTGCCTCCACGGCGGCTGCACGCCGGTCCCCGAGGTCTGCAACGGCCTGGACGACGACTGCGACGGGATGGTCGACGAGGACTTCGACCTGGCGACCGACCCGGCGAACTGCGGGGCCTGCGGCAACGTCTGCGCGGCCGGCGAGTCCTGCGTCGACGGCGTGTGCATCGCGTAGGTGACGCCGGACCGGGTTTGCGGCATGGTGCGGGGTGGAGCGCAACCGATGACCAAGCGATTCCGGCAGCTGTTCGTGAGCCTGGTGATCCCGGCGGCGTTCGGCGCGGCCTGCGACGCCACCCCGCTCCCCTATCCGCCCGACATCCAGCCCACGCAGCTGGCGTTGACCTACGAGGCTCCCGGGACGCTCGAGCTGCGCGGCGACCCCGGGGCCGCCTCGCCCGGCGGCCTGGCGCTCGAGGTCCGCAACGCCTCGCGCCCCACGTTGCCGGTTGCCGTCGTCGTCGCTGCCGACGGCTCGTTCACCGCCGTGCTCGACGGCTGGCTCGCCGACACGCTGCGCCTGACCGGCACGTTCGCGGGCGACGTCACGGTGCTGGGGCACGTGGCGTCCGCGACGGCCCCCGGGGTCGAGACCGTTCCCGCGCCGCGCGACGGCGACGGTGACGGCTGGTCCGCGGCGCACGACTGCGACGACGGGGCGCCCTCGACCTTCCCGGGCGCCCGCGAGTTGTGCGACAGGCGCGACAACGACTGCAACGGCCTGATCGACGAGCCGCCGGCCTGCGCCCCGTGCACGAGCGACGCCGACTGCGCCAACGGGCGTTTCTGCGACGGTGCCGAGCTGTGTTCCGCGGGGGTTTGCGTCCCCGCCTCCGCCGTATTGTGCGACGACGGCGACCCCACGACGCTCGACGGCTGCGACCCCGCGACGGACCTCTGCACGCACGGGCCCGCGCCGCTCCCGACCTGCGGCAACGGCCTGGTTGAGCCGGGCGAGGCGTGCGACGACGGCAACGCCGTCGCCGGCGACGGCTGTGACCCGGACTGCGGTCGCTGCGTTCCCGTCGCCGAGGTCTGCAACGGCCTCGACGACGACTGCGACGGCCTGGTCGATGACGGCCTGTCGTGCAGCCTCGCCTGCGTCACGGACGACGACTGCGACGACGGGTTGTTCTGCACTTCCGTCTCCTCGTGCATGGCCGGAGCCTGCGTCGTCCTGCCCGACATCGTCTGCGACGACGGCGACCCTGCCAACACCGACATCTGCGAGGAGGCCGCGGACACCTGTCGCCACGAGAGCTGCGTTCCGGGCCCGGAGCTGTGCAACGGGTTCGACGACGACTGCGACGGGAGCATCGACGAGGACTTCGACCTGGCGACCGACCCGACGAACTGCGGCGGCTGCGGCAACGTCTGCGCGGCCGGCGAGACCTGCACCGACGGCGTCTGCGTCGCGTGATCGATCGGAGCGATGCTTCCGGCGCCGGGCCGTCGGCCGCCGGCCGGGTCGAGCGAACGGGCCGGCGTCCTGGGTGTCCGGCGCCGGACCTGGGGCGCTGCTACCGTGGCGACGGGCCGTGCGCGCGTGGTGCCGGCTTCCGGCCGGACGCCACGGCGTAGCGCAGCCAGAGCAGGCCGCCGGTGATCCGTCGTGCTGCGAGCAGCCGGGCGCCGAGCGGCGGCGCGCCGTGCTCCGGCACTGCCTCGCGGAAGAACGATGCCGGCGCGGCGCCGCCCACGAGCACCGGATGGACCAGCAGGCTCACCTCGTGGACCAGCCCGGCCCGCAGCAGCGCCCCGGCCAGCGCGCCGCCGCTGTCGACCCGCAGCCGCCGGACGCCGAAGCGGTCGGCGAGGCGCGTGAGCGTCTGCCGCAGGTCGACCCGGTCCGCACCGACGACCAGCGTCCGGACGCGCTGCCGGCGCAGGTGTTCGAGCGCCTTGCGCGGCGTCGAGCGGGTGACCAGCGCCAGCGGGGCGCGCCAGTAGTCGGTGTGGTGCAGGGCGTCCCAGCAGCGCACGCGGCCGCGGCTGTCGGTCACCGCGAGCAGCGGGCGCTTGTCGCGCGGGTCGTCCGCGTGCCGGTGTCCCGGCCCCCGCGGGTCGTCCCGCGGCAGCCCCTCGGCGGCGAGCAGCGTGTCGGCGCCGGTGAGGGTGGCGTCCTCCTTCCAGCGCTGGGCCAGGCCGTAGTACAGCTCGAGGTCCACGTCGAACCCGCCGGTCCGCCCGTCCGCGCTCACCGCCACGTGCACCAGCACCTTCGGCAGGCCCATCTCGCACCTCCTCGCCGGGCCGCCGAGTACCATCCGGAGGCGAGGGTCGCAAGGTCGATCGGGACGATGCGGTGGGCGGTTGGCCGCCGGCCACGGGATCGGCTAGCCTCGGCGGGATGAACCAAACCGCCTGCGTCCGTCGTTCGTTCCCGATGGCTGCCGCGTCCGTCGCCGCCGCCGTCTGGCTCGTCGCCGCGCCGGCGGCCGCCCAGGCAGCCTACGACCCCGGCACGGTCGCGGCGCTGGAGCAGAGCCTGCTCCAGCTGCGCCTCGGCGCGCTGGGCGAGATCCGCCTGGTGCAGGGCGGAGTCGAGCTGGACCCGGGGTACGCCTGCGGCGCCTGCGCGACGATCTTCGCCGGTTCGCCTGCGGCGCTGGACGCGGCGGGGACCTACGGCAGCCTGCGCCTGGGCGGGACGGTGGTCTACGCCGCCGGCGTGGCGACGATGCTGGTGGCCGCCTTCCTGCCGCTGATGTTGCCGGACGAGACCGACTGGTGGGGCATCAACTGGGAGCTGTTCACCGGCGTCCTGGTGGCGGGCAGCGTCGCCGGCGCGGTCGGCGGCATCCTGATGGGGCTCGCGCCGGCCTACCTCTCGGACGCCGTCGGGGCCTACAACAACGACGTCTTCGCCACGGCCCGCATGGGAGGCGTCCTGCCGCTGGGTCCCGTCCTGTCGGCGATCCCGGGGGGTGCGAGGCTCGGCGTGGGCGGCAGCTTCTGATCGATCGGGGCGACGCTCCTGGCCGTTGGCCGACGGCTTCCGGCTCGTGGACGCCTCGGCGCGAGACCGATTCCGGCGCGCTCGTGGTACCCTCGGCGCGATGAGCGACCTGAGCCTGCCCCGTCGTCCCCTCGGCCGTACCGGCCTGTCGTCCTCGCCGCTCGGCCTGTCCGGCTCGTTCGGCATCGATGCCGACGCCGCGGAGCGGGCGTTCCACGAGCTGTCGATCAACCACTTCTTCGTCACGCCGCGGATGCCGAAGCTGGTCCGGGGGCTGCGGCGGCTGATCGAGGCCGGGCACCGCGACCGGCTCGTGCTGCAGAGCGGCGCCTGGCTGCCCACGGGCGGCGGGGTCGAGGGTGCCTGGGCCTCGGCGGCGAAGGCGCTCGGCACGGACCGGATCGATGTGTTCCAGGTCTTCTGGGTCCAGCGGCGCTGGTATCTCACGGGGCGCACCGCGCCGGCGTTGCACCGGCTGCGCGAGCAGGGGAAGATCCGGGCCGCGTGCATCTCGACCCACCGGCGTCCGCTGGGCCTGCAGCTTGCCGGGGAATTCGACCTCGACGTGTTGATGTTGCGCTACAACGCCGCGCACCGCGGCGCCGAGCGCGAGGTATTCGACCGGTTGCCGGACCCGCGGCCCGGCATCGTCGCCTACACGGCGACGCGCTGGGGCCGGCTGCTGAGGCCGCAGGACGGGCTGGGGCCGCTGACGGCGCCCGAGTGCTATCGGTTCCAGCTTTCGCACCCGAAGGTCGACGTCGCGCTGTGCGGCGCGCGCACGTGGGACGAGCTGGTGGCCGACGTCCGGGGGGTCCTCGCCGGACCGCTCGACGAGCCGCGGCTGGCGGAGGCGCGCGCGTTCGGCGACGCCGTCCACCGTTCGGTGACCGGCCGCTTCGGCTTCCGCTGACCCGAGGCACGGCGATGCACGACCCGCTCGACCTCGCCCGCCGTCTCGTCGCCGCCGCGGCGCGCATCACGGCCTTCACGGGCGCGGGGATCTCGGCCGAGAGCGGCATTCCGACCTACCGCGGCGCGGGCGGGTTGTGGCGCGAGTACGACCCGGCGAAGTTCGCCGACATCGACTACTTCCGGGAGGACCCGAGCTACTACTGGCGGTTCTTCCGCGACGTGCGTTACCGGATCGTCGCCGAGGCGCGGCCGAACGCGGGCCATCTTGCGCTGGCGGAGCTGGAGCGGCGCGGCAAGCTGGAGGCGATCGTCACGCAGAACATCGACGGGCTGCACCAGGCGGCGGGCAGCAGGCGGGTCTACGAGCTGCACGGCAACACGCGGGCGATCGATTGCCTGGACTGCGGGGCGACGTACGACTTCGCGGCGGTCCACGAGCAGGTGCGGACCGAGCTGCCGCCGCGCTGCCGCGCGTGCGGCGGGCGGCTCAAGCCGCGCGTGGTGTTCTTCGGCGAGTCGCTGCCGGAGCGCGCGCTCAAGGCGGCGACGGCCGTCACGGCGAGCTGCGACCTGCTGCTGGTGGTCGGCTCGACGCTGCAGGTGCACCCCGCGGCGTCGCTGCCGCCGCTGGCCAAGCAGGTCGGCGCGCGGGTGGTGATCGTCAACGTCGGGCCGACGGCGATGGACGACCTGGCCGACGCGTTCCTCGAGGGCCCTGCCGGCACGATCCTCCCGCAACTGCTGGAGGCCGCCGGATGAGCCGTCCGCCGCCCCGCTCCGAGGACCCCCGGCTGCTCGCGGCGCGCGAGCGTCTCGCCGCCGCCTGCGTCACCGGCACCAACGGCAAGACCACGACGACCTCGATGATCGCGGCGATCGTCGCCGCGGCCGGCGAGCGTTCGGCACGCATCACGACGCTCGGTGCGTGGGTCGGCGACGAGCGGGTCTCCGATGAGGTATCGATGGACGCCTTCCTGACGGGGCTCGAGCGGGCGGTGGCGGCCGGGGTGCGCACACTGGCGGTCGAGACGACGTCCAAGTCGCTCGGCTCGGGGTTCGCGTGGCGCTGGCCGGCGAAGGTCGCCGTGTTCACCAACCTGTCCCGCGACCACCTCGACTACCACAAGACGCCCGAGGACTACCTGGCAGCCAAGGCGCAGCTGTTCCTGGCGCAGCCGCCGGACGGGCTGGCGGTGTTCAACGCCGCCGACCCGTCGAGCGCGCTGCTCGCCGACCTGCTGCCGCGGGAGCGGCGGCGGGTCGCCTACACCGCGCGCGGGGTCCACCCGGACTGCGCCGCGCTGCCGCTCGAGCTGTCGGCGGACGAGGTGCGTGTCGACCGGGACGGAACGCACGTGCGCCTGGCGGCGTCGCCGCTCGCGGAGGCGCTCGGCGGCGCGTTGCGGCTGCGGATCGTCGGGGCGGTGCACGCGGAGAACGCGCTGGCGGCGGCGCTCGCGGCGCGCGGCCTGGGCTACGGTCCCGCGGCGATCCGGTCGGGCCTCGAGGCGTTCCCCGGGGTCGATGGGCGGTTCCAGGTGGTGTTGCGCGAGCCGCTGGCGGTGGTCGACTACGCGCACACGCCGGACGCCCTGGCCCGGACGCTCGACCTGGCCCGTGCGCTGGCCGCGGGGTCGGGCGGGCGCGTGTGGTGCGTGTTCGGTTGCGGGGGCGACCGCGACCGGGGGAAGCGGCCGCAGATGGGGCGGATCGCCGACGAGCGGGCGGACGAGGTGGTGTTGACGAACGACAACCCGCGCGGCGAGGACCCGGAGCGGATCGCGGACGCGATCGCGGCGGGGGCCCCGTCGCCGCGGGCGCACTGGACGCGCGAGCTGGACCGGGCCGCTGCGATCGCCCTGGCGTTGCGCGCCGCTCGTCCTGCGGACGTGCTGATCGTCGCGGGCAAGGGCCACGAGCGGACCCAGAGCATCGGGCCGCGGACGCTGCCCTTCTCGGACGTCGAGGAGCTGCACCGCTCGGCGGACGCGCGACGCCGCTGAACCCCTGCGACCCGGAACGACGTCGGCCGGCGTTGCCGGACGCGCCCGCCCCTGGTAGCGTTCGCGGCGATGGCGGACGATCGCGAGGCGCGCAAGGCGGGTTTCCTGGACCTCTTGCGGGGCGAGTCGGAGAGGGGTCCCGGGCGCGGACTAGGTCGGTTCGCCCGGCTGCTGGGCGGCGGCGCCGGCCTGGCGCGTCGGATGCTGCGGGTCGGCCGGGGCGGGGCCGACGCCGAGGTGAGCCCGCGCGACCTGAAGAAGCTCGAGGGGCTGGTCCGGCAGCTGGGCGACCTCAAGGGGCTGCCGATGAAGTTCGGCCAGATCGTCAGCTACCTCGAGCTGGAGATGCCCGAGGAGATGCGCGGCCTATTGAGCCTGCTGCAGACCCAGTCGCCCGCGACGCCCCGCGCGCAGGTCGAGCAGGTGGTGCGCGAGGATCTGGGGACGCGCGGTGCGACGCTCTGGGCCGGGCTCGACCCCGAACCGGTGTCGATCGCATCGATCGGGCAGGTCTACCGTGGTCGGCTGCCCGACGGCGCCGAGGTGGCGGTCAAGGTGCGCCACCCGGCGATCGACGAGGCGATCCGCTCCGACTTCCGGGTCGCCTCGTTCGTCACGGTGATGGCCGGAGCGATGGCGCCCGGAATGGGCGCGACCGCACGCGACTTCGTCGACGAAATGAAGGCCCGGCTGCTCGAGGAGTGCGACTACGCGCTCGAGGCCGAGCGCCAGCGGCTGTTCGGCCGGCTGTACGAAGGTCATCCGATTGTCGTGGTGCCGCGCGTCCACGACGGTTGGTGCGCGCGGCGCGTGCTGACGACGTCGTGGGAGGAGGGTCGCGACTTCGAGCCGTTCCGTGCGACGGCGACGCAGGAGCAGCGCGACCGTGCGGGCGCCGCGCTGTTCGACTTCTACGTCGGCACGCTCTACCGCCACGGGTTGTTCCACGCCGACCCGCACCCGGGCAACTACCGCTTCCGCGACGACGGCCGGGTCGTGATCTTCGACTACGGCTGCGTGCGCATCTTCGAGCCCGAGGTGGCCACGGCGTTCGCCGCCTTGGCTCGAGCGGTGCGCGAGGACGACCGGGGCACGATCTGCGAAGCGCTGCGCGGCCTGGGCGCCGAGCCGTCGTCGAACGACAAGACCTACGAGCACCTGCGACGGCTGCTGCGGGGGTTCTTCGGGCCGCTGCTCACTCCCGGGGCGCACCGGATCGACGGCCGGATCGTGATCGAGCTGGGCCAGGTCGCGCGGGACAAGCTGGCGCTCGCCCGGCTGCGCCTGCCGGGCCGGCTGGTGTTCCTGTTCCGCATCCGTTTCGGGCTGTTCGCGGTGCTCTCGCGGCTCGGCGCGGTCAACGACTGGGCGGCGCTCGAGCGCCGGTACTTCGAGGAGGCACGACGCCCTTGCCACCCGTCCCGCTTCGCGCCATGATTCCTCCGCGTCGCGTTCGGAGGGAGCATGGAAATCAACCGCGAGAAGTTCCGTGTCGCCGCCCTACTGATCGCCCTGGCCAACACCGGCTGCGGCCCGGCCCATCGTCAGATCAACTACCAGGAAGAGGAGACCGGCTGGACCGGCTCGGCCCCGCCGCCGATCCACCACCCTGGACCGACGGCCGAGTACTACCCGCCGGGGTACGAGGCGGGGCTGTATGCGCCGCCGCCGTACGAGGGCGGCTACTACGGCCCGCCGGCGGAGGAGTGGTACCCGCCGCCCGCGGAGTACTACCCGCCGCCCCCGACGCCCTTCCTCGAGTAGCGGGTGACCCGGAGCAGACCGATGTCGCGCTTGCCTGCCGTCCTCGCGCTTTGCGCCGCCGGCGCGCTCGGCTCGTGCACCGAGTGGATCTGCGAGTGTCCGCCCGAGGCGGACGTCGCGTCCGTGGACGACGCCGGCACCGACGACGACGGGGCGGACGACGGCTCGGCCGAGGCCGACCTGGAGGTCGGCACCGACGACGCGGCGGACCCGGACGGCACCGACGATGCGGCGGACGCGGACGGTGCCGACGACGCGACGCTTTGACGCCTCCTGGTGACGGCGGCGACGCGGGTTCCGGCCGGCGACGAGGGGTGTGCCCCGGCCCAGGGAGGCGAAGGGTGCCGGCCTGCCCGGGGCCGGCGGGGCGACGCACCCGAACGCCACGCGGGTTTCGTCCCTCATTGGACGGTCCCGAACCCGCCTGCTACGGTTCGTGGCATGGGCGAGCCGGCCGCCGAACGGGTACTCGACGACACTTGGCGCCTCGTTCGGATCATCGGTCGCGGCGCGATGGGGGTCGTCTGGGAAGGACGACGGGTCGCCGACGACCGCCCGGTGGCGGTGAAGCTGCTGCGGCGGGAGCTGGTGGAGGACGAGGAGTGCCGGGCGCGCTTCGAGAGGGAGGCGCGGGCGGCGAGCCGCATCGGCAGTCCGCACATCGTCGAGGTGCTGGGGTGGGGCGGCGGCACGCGCAGCCCGTTCCTCGTGATGGAGCTGCTCGAGGGCCGGTCGTTCGAGGCGGTGCTGCGTGAGGAGGGTGCGTTGCCGGCGGACCGCGCGGCGCGGATCCTCGGCCAGGTGCTGGAGGGTGTCGGTGCGGCCCACGCGGCGGGGATCATCCACCGCGACCTGAAGCCGGAGAACGTGTTCCTGCTGGCGCGCGGTCCGGCGCCCGACTTCGTGAAGCTGCTCGACTTCGGCGTGGCGAAAGTGCTCGAGGGTCCCGGGGCCGCGCGTCTGACGGCCGAGGGGGGACTGCTGGGAACGGTGCCGTACCTGGCGCCGGAGCTGATCGCCGGAGTGAGCCCGGGTGCCGACCATCGGGTCGACCTGTGGGCGGTCGGCGTGATCCTGTTCCGGGCGTTGACGGGCCGGTTTCCGCACACGGCGCCGAGCCAGGTGGACGTGACGACGGCGATCGTGACGCGGGACGCGCCGGCGCCGAGCTCGGTGCGGGCCGGCCTGCCGGCGGGTCTCGACGCGGTGCTGCAGTGCGCGCTGCACCGCAACGTGCGGAAGCGTTTCGGTTCGGCGGAGGAGTTCGGGGCGGCGTTGGCGTCGTTCGGCGGGCCGTCGGGTTGAGGCCGGCCGGGCGCACCGACCCGCGATTCGCGTTCGATTCCACGAGGATCACGATCGCGGCCGATCGCTCGGCGCGGCCTGTTTTTCCGCTTGGAACCGACCCGCGGATCCGCTAAGGAGAGGTCGACGCGGAACGCGTCCGCGGGTTGCTCACAGTTCCGGTTTGCAGGCCGACCTCGCATCCGACCATGGCGGGGCGCCGGCCCGACAGGAAAGGGGTCAGGGCATGATCACGTTCAGCAAGAGGCAACTCAAGATCCCGAAGTTCGCGCGGGACGTCTACCTGGTGACGGGGGGGAACAGCGAGTTCCGCCGGGCCTTCCCCGAGAAGCGGACCGAGGAGCTGTGCATCGATGCGCTCCAGGAATCCGCCCGGTACATCGGGATGACGGCGGCGGAGCTGAAGAAGTACATCCACACCTGCTACTACGGCCATTTCGCCGACCACTTCGGCGACCAGCTGCTGGGCGAGGCGGTGATCCACGACCGCCTGGGCCTCGACCCGCTCGGCACGATCGGCGTCAAGACCGGCGGCGCCACCGGCGGCTCGACGATCTGGGAGGCGGCCAAGGCCGTCGCCTCGGGCTACTCCGACTGCACGCTGGCGATGGGCTGGGAACGGATGGACGAGGTGCCGACGGACGAGGGGAACCACCTGATCTCCTGCGCCGCCGACAAGGACTGGGAGACGCCGCTCGGGCACATCTACACCGGCTACTACGCGGTGATGGCGCAGAAGTACTGGCAGGTGTACGGCCGCGAGGAGGAATCGTTCCGGCGGACGCTGGCCGAGATCTCGGTCAAGAACCACGGCTACGCGTACCACAACCCGTTCGGCCACGCCGGATTCAAGATCACGGTCGAGGACGTGCTCAAGTCGCCGGTCGTGGCCTACCCGCTGCGGGCGCTCGACTGCTGCCTGATGAGCGTCGGCGCCTCGTGCGTGATCCTGGCCGACAAGGAGACGGCGTACCAGATGTGCAAGAACCCGCTGCTCGTCTACTCGACGGCCGGGTCGCACACGCTCCGGCCGGCCTGCCGCCGCGACATGGACATCCCGCTGCTCCCGAACGAGACCGGGGAGACCTACAAGAACCTGGACCGGGAGTTCCCGGGCGGCGAGCGGTACCCGGGCTTCACCGGGTTCCTGGCGGCGCGGATGGCGGCCTACTACGCGTACAACTGGGCCAGGATCAAGGACCCCTCCGAGGACCTCGACGTGGTCGAGTTGCACGACGCGTTCACGATCAGCGACGTGCAGACCTACGAGGACATCGGCATCCGGCCGTACGGCAAGGGACGCGACTACGTCGAGAGCGGCGACTGCTACCACACCAATCCGAAGACCGGGAAGCCGGGCCGCCTGCCGGCCAACCTTTCGGGCGGGCTGATCGGCTGCATGCACGCGGTCGGCGCCACCGGCATCATGCAGGTGGTCGACGTGATGTACCAGGTGCACGGCCGGCACGCCGAGATCCACGGCGACCCGGAACGTTGGAAGCGCTACGGCAAGCAGAAGCCGAAGGACTGGGAGGACCTGCAGGTCAAGGGGGCCAAGCGCGGCCTGGCGATCAGCCACGCCGGCGTCGGCAGCCACGTCACCTGCACGATTCTGATGCAGCCGGACGCCCGGCTGGACAAGTAGGAGGGCGACCCATGAGCGACTACACGATCAAGGTCGTCGAAGGGAAGTACAAGCTCTCGGGCGATTTCCACACGATCGAGCCGAACAAGCCGATCCTGGACACGGCGGGCAAGCTGTGCGGGATCACCAACCCGCGCAACATGGTGTACACCCACTCGTACGGCGGCGAGGCGCCGTTCTTCGCGGGGATCACCAAGGGCCGGCTCATCGCCACGCGTTGCGACAACAAGGACTGCAAGGACAGCTACGAGTCGGTGTTCCTGCCGTTCCGCATCCACTGTCCGGACTGCCTGGAGCGGACCACCGAGGTCGACATCACCGACATCGCCAACAAGTCGGCGCGGGTCTACACGTTCATGGTCTGCGAGCGCTCCGGCGCGTTCAACACGCTGGAGAAGCCGATCCGGTTCGTGAACATCGAGTTCGAGGGCGTGACGACGATCCTGATGAGCTACCTGCTCGGCAAGCAGGAGCCCAAGATCGGGATGAAGGTCCGACCGATCTTCCGCACCAAGAGCCCGACCTACACGATCACCGACCTGGCCTTCGTGCCGGCCGAGACCGCCGAGAAGGACCTTCCGGCGGGGTTCACCTTCTCCAAGTAGCGGCGAACGAACGAACGCCGGGCACTTCCTTCGATAACCCCGCCGATGCCGGTCGTCAGGTGGCGCGGCTTGGAAATCGGCCGCACGGTGCCGGCCCGGCCTCCGGTTGCGCCGGCCGGAACTGCGGTTAGCTTGGACGTCGTTCGGGGAGGAGGTGAAGGATGAGAGTACGAACCGAATACCAGGAGGACATGCGCTTCGCTTCGGGCGTCGGCGACGCCCGCGTGGTGATGAGCGGCAGGGCCGAGGCGGACGGCGGGAGCGAGGCGCCGACCCCCAAGCAGCTCGTGCTCCACGGCCTGGCCGGTTGCACGGGCCTCGACGTCGCGACGATGCTCGAGCGGCAGAAGGTGCCGTTCGAGGGCCTGGTCGTGGAGGCGGAGGCCGAGCAGACCAACGCGCAACCGAAGGTGTTCAGGACGATCCGCGTCGTCTACCGCATCCGCGCGCGGGCGGAGGATCGGCCGAAGGTCGAGCGGGCGATCGAGTTGTCGCAGGCGCAGTTCTGCGGGGTCTCGGCGATGCTCCGCCGCGGCGCGACGCTCGAGCACCGCCTCGATTTCGAGCCGCTCGACTGAACCCGGCGGCGCGACGCCTCCTGCAGATCCCGCTCGCCAAGCGCCTCGTTTGGGACAACAATCCGGCCGTGCGCGACCCGCGAGCCGCCCGGCTGCTTCGCTTCCTCGCCGTCCTGACGGTCGCCGGCCTCGCCCCGGCCGCCGTCGTCGCGCAGCCCGACGTGACCGGCGTCGCGCCGCCGGCGCTCGTCGGACCGCCCCCGCCGGCGCTGGTCGGACCGGCGGGCGTCACGACGTCTCCGCCGAAGCCGGCCCGGCCGGTCCCGCCGGGCGAGGCGCCGCAGGTGACGCTGTACACGATCGGGCCGGGCGACGAGGCGGTCGAGAAGTTCGGCCACGCCACGCTCTGCCTGCGCTACTCCGACGACCCGCGCCACCCGACGGTCTGCTACGACTACGGAACCGCCTCCTTCAACCGGCCGCTCAAGCTGGCCTGGGGCTTCGTGCGCGGGGAGGGCGAGTTCTGGGTCTCGACGGACTACGAGTCGGTGACGTTGGCGCGCTACACGCGGGACGACCGCACGATCTGGCGCCAGGACCTCCCGTTGACCGCGGAGCAGGCGCGACGCGTCGAGCAACGGTTGCTGGCGGATACCGCCGACGCGTCGTGGCGCTACGCGTACCAGATCTACCAGGACAACTGCTCGACCCGCCTCCGCGACATCCTCGACCTCGCGGTCGGCGGCGCCTTCCGCGACCGCACGGCGCGCGAGCCCGAGCCGACGGGGCGGACCTTCCGCGAGCTGGGGGAAGGGCCGCTGGCCGAGCATCCGGCGGTCGTCGCATTCCTCGAGCTGACGCTGGCCCGCGCGGCGGACGTCCCGATCAGCCGTTGGGAATCGATGTTCCGCCCCGACCGGCTGCGGCTCGAGGTGGAACGGTTCTTCGGCGTCCCGGCCGTGGCGGTGCGACAGCAGCAGGGCCGCGCCTGGGAGCAGGAGCTGGGCTGGGGCGCGACGCCGTACTTCCTGTTCCTCGCCGTCCTGTTCGCCGCGCCGCTCGCCGTCGCCCGGCGCGAGGGACGCGGCGAGCGGCTGGCGCTATGGGTGGCCGTCGTCCCGCTCGTGCTGCTGGCGCTCGTGATCTGGTTCGTCACGTGGGTCACGCGCATTCCCGAGGGCCGGTACAACGAGCTGATGGCGGTGTTCGTGCCGCTCGACCTGGCGCTGCCGTTCCTCGCCGAGTCGCGGCGGCGGCTGTACGCCCGCGTCCGCGTGGCGGAGCTGGCGCTGGTCTCGCTGCTGCTCGCGGTGGGCGTCCTGCGACAGCCGATGTGGATCCAACTCCTGATGGCCTTCGCCCCGTTCGCCGTGCTGGCGTTCGTCGAACGCCGCGAGCGGCCGGCCGACGCGGCCGACACCGCCGCGCCCCCGGGCGCCGCAACCGCCGGCAAGGGTGGCGCCGACGCCGGGGACCGGCCGACGCCGCCCGAGGGGCCGACCGACGACCCGCCCGACCCGAGCGGCGGATCCTGAGCGTTCGTCCAGGTCCCGGGGAGGCCGCGTCCTTTCGCGGGGCGGCGGTACGGTCCGGGAATTCCGACCCTGCGCGGCGGGGCTGGTACGATCGCGGCGGAGCGTGCCGCGTGCTCGCGTTGACGACCGTACTGTGGTTGCGTCTGGTCGTGGGGACCGGGGGATTCGTGCTTCCCGCCACGGCGACCGTCCGGCCGTTCGCGTCGCAACCGGTGGTGGTGCTCGGGACGGTCGGGGCGGTGGTCTACGGCACGCCGGCGCGCGGCACGCCCATCGGGCTGGCGCGGAGCCACGCCGTGCTCCCGCTGCTCGAGACGCGCGGCGCCGCCGACTGCCCGAGCGACTGGCTGCGGGTGGACGAGGCGGCGTGGATCTGCGCCCCGGGCGCCGCGCGCCGCGAGGACGTCCTGCGGGCGCAGCGATGGCCGCCGACGGTACGACCCGGGTCGCCGCTGCCGTTCCTGTACGTCCACCCGCGCGGCCGGGGCCACGAGAGCTATCCGACCGTCGGCGCGGCGCTGGAGCGGCGCGACGGCGCCCCGTTCCCGCCGGGGCACTGGGAGAGCGTGGAGGCCGCGTTCCGGCGGGAGGGTATCGCGCTGTACCGCACGGTGTCGGGCCGCTTCCTGCGGGCGGAGGACGTCCGCTGGGCCGAGGCCTCGCCGCTGGCGGGCCTGCCGCTCGACCCGGGCGACGCGCCCTGGCCGTGGGGGTTCACGGTCGCCTCGCCGACGTGGGTCTACGACGAGCCGCCGGTGGCGCGCTGGATGACGCCGCGCCACCGCGCGCCGAAGCTGCCGCGGCACGCGGCGGTGCGCGTGGAGGAAGCGGGCGAGCGCTGGGTGCGCATCGGGCAAGAGCGCTACCTGCGTCGGAGCGAGGTCCGCCTGTTCCGGCCGCGGGTCCGCCCGGACGGCGTGCGAACCGCGGAGCGCTGGCTCGACGTCGACCTCGCGGAGCAGCTGCTCGCGGCGTACGAGGGGGACGCGCCGCGGTTCGTGACGCCGATCTCCGCCGGCCGTGGAGGGCTCACGCGCGAGGGTTCGTTCCGCATCTACCGCGCGGCGGGCACCCAGACGATGCGCGGCCTGCCGACGGACGACGGCGGGCGGACGTACACCGTGCACGACGTCCCGTGGGTGCTGTTCTTCGACGAGGACCGGGCGCTGCACGCGGCGTTCTGGCACGTCGAGTTCGGCCTCGCGCGCTCCCACGGCTGCATCAACCTGCCGCCGGCCGCGGCGGCGTGGGTCTTCGACTTCGCCGGGCCGCGACTGCCCGACGGCTGGCAGTGGATCGAGCCGTCCGACCGGACGCTCGGGACGCTGGTGCACGTCCACCGCTGAGGCGGGGCAACCTACAGCCGCAGCCCGTCCGGACCGCAGGCGTGCGCCTCGAGCGTGACCGGCGCGCGCACGGCCCCTTCCTCCCCCTGGCCGACGTGCGCCAGCAGGAAGCCGGCGCCGGTGAAGGCGGCGTCCTGCGGATCGTCGCGACCGTCGAGGCTCCGCAGCAGGTGGCGCCAGGCGCCGGAGAAGGCCGGGGCGCCGGTATCGATCGCCAACGTGCGGCCTTCGCCGAGGTCGAACGTCGCCTTGGGCGCGCCGTCGCCGCAGACCAGGGTCCGCGCCGCGACACGCGGCCAGATCGGCGCCGGACCTTCCTCGTTCGGCGGGAAGAGATGGCGATCGCCCTGGCAGGCGGCGAGGTGCAGCCCTTCGTCGAACATCGAGTCGCCGAGGGCGACGAGCGTATCGCCGGTCCAGAGCAGCACGGCGTGGGAGCCCCAGACCGCGTCGAGCTTCGCGGCGGGGCACGGTCCTTCGAAGACGGTGCCGGCGAGCCGGGTGCGCAGCGCGGCCGTCTGCAGGGTTGCGGCCCAGAAGGCGTCCTCGCCGACGGCGATCGGCGAGCGCGGCCCGCCGACCGGCGCCAGCAGCCCCTGGGTCACCAGCGCGCGCGGCTCGGCCCCGCGCGCCACGCGGTACAGCGTCTGTCCCGGGCAGCCGACCTCGTTTCCCGGCTCGTCCGTCCCCGTCTCCTCGGCGCACTCGGTCTCGCCGCTCTGGCGCACGAGCAGCACGTCCGGGCCGGCCGCGGCCAGGTCGAGATCGCAGGGCGGGAAGTCGCCGCCGAAACGGCCCTCCTCGAACGGCGTCTCGCTTCCCAGGTCGACGGGGTCGCCCTGCGGCGTGCCGTCGGCGGCGACCCACTGCAGGCCGTAGTCCATGCCGTCGGGATGCGCGCGGCACCAGCCCACGGCGTATCCGGTGTCGACCCGGACCGCGCGCAGGGCGCGGGCGTCGGCCGGCACGGCGGCGAGCGGCCGGGCCTCGCCGTTCGGCAGGCCCTGCGCGTCCACCGGCTGCCAGACGGCGGCCGGCGCGTCCGCCGCCCCGAGCCACACGACGACGGCGCCGTCCTTCGCATCCGCCAGCGCCAGCGGAGTGTGCCAGGCGGGTGCGGCGACCGCTTGCGGGGTCGGGCCGGCCGGCTCGCGCGTCGTGTCGGTCCCAGGCTTCTCGGGGGCGTCGGCCGGCACGGCGGCCGCGTCCTCGGCGGGCGGCGGCGGCAGCGGCGCGACTTCGGCCGGCCCTGCGGCGACATCGACCGCGGGCTCGGACTTCTTCTGGCACGACGCGCCGAGGCAGACGATGCAGGCCGGCAGCAGCAGACTCGTCCGGACGTTCATGCGACTCCTCCTTCGGGGCCGCGGATGCGCCGTCCATGCGGTGCACGGCGTGCGGGCCCCCGAGCGACGGCTTCGCGCACTACCGCAGCGCGGGCCCGGTGTCCAGAGCGCCCGGGGGGCGGACCACGACTTGCCGCACGGCATCAAGCGCCCTAGAGTGCGGCCGTTTCCGATCCTCGGGCACGACGAGCGGTCGGCGATCGGGAGCGGCAGGAGGGGTCCGATGGGCAGGCGGCTCCGGTTCCGGACGGCGGGCGTGTGGTGGGTGCTGCTCGGGGTCCTGGTGCCGCGGGGCGCGACGGCCGACGAGCCGTCCGCGACGGGCGCCGCGGAGACGGAGCCGGCGGCGACCGGTGCGGCCGCGACGACGGTGCCGGCGGCGGAGTCGCCCGACGCCGGCGCGGCGGGCGCCGGGTCCGGCAAGGGCCTGGGGCCGCTCGAGTACGCCCCGGAGCCGCGGGGCGGGAACCTCGGCGCCCCGCGCGCGGCGATCCCCGAGACGCGGATGGGGATGGGCCTGCACTGGGTGATGGGCGGCGAGAGCACGTCGGGCGGGGACGTCGCGCGTCACGACCTGGCCTGGCTCGTCGTCGGGCAGCTCGAGCTGTTCGAGTGGCTCGAGGTCGGGCTGGAGCTGGAGCTGTTGCAGCACCACGAGGTCTACTACCCGCAGCCTTCCCCGGTCGCGGACGAGGAATCGGACGAGTTCGGCTTCCTGGCCCCGCGGATCAAGGCGGCCTTCCTGACCGGCGACGTGATCACGCTCGCCGCGGGCGTCGGGCTGATGCTCCCCACCGCCGGCGGGCGGGACGCGCTGCCGCTCGGCATCGACCCGGGGTTCCACTTCCAGGCGCGGCCGATCGAGATGCTGTCGATCAACTTCTCGCTGCCGTTCGTGCTGCGATTCGACGTGCCCGACGCGGGCGACACCGTGAAGAGCTTCTTCATCGACCCCACGGTGGGCGTGGCGGTGATGCCGGTCGATTTCATCGGCGGCTTCGTCGACGCCCAGCTCGCGGTGTGGCTGAACCCGGACCCGGGCGCCAAGCACCTGCGGCTGGTCAACCTGGTTCTCGGCGTGCGCTCGCGGCCCCTCCCGTGGATGATGGTCGAGCTGGGTGCGATCGTCCCGGTCGCGGGCGACATCTACGACAAGCTCGCCGACTTCGGCCTCGGCTTCCGCATCGCCGCGACGCCCGACCTGGTGTAGCCCCGACGGAGGCTTGCCCCGCCTACCACCACCGCGGGTTGGTCTCGAGGAAGGACTGCAGCGCGTCGAACTTGGGCGACTCGGCCCGCGGCTGCGTCAGGTACTCGAGGGCGCCCCAGCGGCCCCACTTGGACCAGCCGGCGCAGTTGACGAAGTGGGCGAAGTACCGGCCGCCGGCGCTGCGCCAGGCGTCGAGGTAGTCGCCGTACAGCTCGCCCATCCGCGGGTCGCGGTTGACGGCGTCGAACAGGGCGTTGATCGTGTCGTCGTTCTCGACGCCGGAGTGGCCGGCCAGGTGCTGTCCGCCCTCGTAGGCCACGAGCTCGACGCCGAAGGTCGACGCGACGTCGGCCTGGCTCGCCATCCAGGACACCGCGTCGGGCAGCGCGGTCGCCGCCAGCTCGGCGGCCAGCGCCTCGACGGTCATCGCGGCCACGCGTGCCCGCTCGTCGGGGCCGCCGAGGTACCCGCCGAAGTAGGGCGCGATGGCCAGCACGTCCGACGGGCCGTCCGCGCCTTCGAACGACAGCACCTGCTCGGAGACCCACGAGTTCGCGGCCTGGGAGGCCATGACGCGCACGAGCCGGTCGGTGCCGCCGAAGACCTCCTCCCAGAGCGCGAAGACCTGCACGGCGCGCCGCGAGTAGAACTGGAGCTGCGCCTCGTAGTCGCTGGGGCCGAGGCCCGCGGCGCGACCCCGGTCGCGGGCCCACCCGGCCTGGTCGAAGATCCCGTTCCACACCTCGTTGGAGTACTCGACCCAGGCCCGCAGCCCCGGCGCCAGCCGGTCGCGCACGACGGTCGCGAACCGGCGGACGAAGTCGTCCGAGGCCTGGTGCGGGATGGTGAACCACGGGTCGGCCTGCAACCGGTTGCACAGGTCGACCATCGTCTCGACCGGCACGCCGGCCTCGAGGCTCCAGCGCGCGTCGTCCGGCTCGGCCCGCTCGCTCCATTCGCGGATCGGCGAGTTGTTGGTGGCCATCCAGTCCATGAACCGGATGACGCGGTACGTGCGGGTCCGCTCGAGGAACGTCGGATGGAACGGCTCGGTCGGGTAGCGGTCCTCGAACGGGACGCACGTGCCGGCGGCGCAGCCGCCGTCGTCCGCGCACCAGCGGTGCGGGTCGTCGCTGCAGGCGCCGCCCGGCATCAGCACGCGGATGTTGCGCAGCGGGTCGGACGGGTCCACGGCGGTGACGTTGATGCCGATGCCGCCGGCCGTCGGGTCGAAGTCCAGCACGTCGCGGCCGGGGCTCGAGGCGCCGGCGTCGCGGCGCGCCCCGGACCAGTACTCCATCGTGCCCGTCCCGTCGTACAGCACCACGCAGCGACCCGCCGGGGCCACCGCGCCGTCGTCCCAGAACATCAGCGTGCGGGCGACCTGCCCGGGGAGCAGCGAGCGCAGCCAGCCGTGTTCGTCGAGGTCGAGAGCCCGGCCGTCGTCCCACGCGCCGCCGTCCTCGCCGGAGATCCACGCGCGGGAGACCTTGAACGCATCGACGAACGGCCACTCGGTGCTCCAGTCGGAGATCCCGTTGAGGTTGGTGCCGAGCGGCGAGGTCTCGTTGTAGCGGACGGGCGGCGGGCCGCCGTCGTCGCCGTCCGCATCGGCGTCCGGCCCGACCTCGACGTCCGCGTCGGCGTCCGCATCCGCGTCCGGCCCGACGTCGGCATCCCCGTCGGCGCCCGCCTCGGTTTCGTTCGGAACGTCGCCGGCGTCGTCGGCGACGGAGTCGTCGTCGCCGCAGGCCGCCGTGACGAGCGCGGCGGCGAGCAGGATCGTCCCGAGTCCCCGGAACCCTTCGGCGAGGTTGCGCATGGACCGATTGGAGCAGCCCGGGCGGCGGGCCGTCAAGGACCGCCGTCGGCCGCCGCCTCGACCCCTCGACTCCCCCGGTTTCCTAGAACCCCGGGCAGCTCCCGCCCGGATCGGCGACGCAGACGCCGCCGGTGCAGTCGTCCGAGCGGCACTGGCCGTCGTCGGTGCAGGCGGCGCCGTCGGCGAGCAGCTCGCGGCAGACGTGGCCGGCGCCGTCGCAGTACAGGCCCTCGGCGCACGCGCCGCTGGAGTCGGCGCAGTCCCCGCCGACCCCGGGGAGCGGCTCGCAGGTCCCGGCGACCACCGCGCAGTACAGGCCGTCGATGCAGACGGCGTTGGCGTGACGGCACGACTCGCCCTGGGCCAGGTACGAGGCGCAGGTGCTGGTGCGCAGGTCGCAGTACAGGTCGTCCCCGCACGCCTCGTTGCCCTCCGGGCACGGCCCGCCGACGCCCTGCGGTGCGTGGCACAGCTCGTCGTTGCCGCAGTACAGGTTGTCGGCGCAGTACGCGCCGGCGAGGCACGCCTCGCCGTTGCCGGGCAGGTCGGTGCAGGCCCCGGAGTGGCACTCCAGGCCGGGCACGCAGTCGGCGTCGGACTCGCACGACGCCCCCGCGGCCAGCAGGCCGACCAGCATCCGGTCGCAATCCGCGGGCCAATCGACATCGTCGAGGGCACAGTCGCCCAGCAGGGCCTGGAGGCCGGCGAGGCAGCCGGCGGCGGCGGCGGCGTCGTACGACCGGCGGCCGGCGTTCACCGGCTCCTCCACCTCGTCGGCACACTCGCCGTCCATGTAGAGCCGGCACAGCTCCACGGTCCCGCCGGCGAGGCAGTCGCAGCGCTCGGCGAATTCGCAGGTGAGCTCGGCGTAGCGCGCGCAGTACTGCTCGAAGGTCACGGGGGCGGACGCCTCGTCGCCGCAGCCGGCGGCGGCGAGGGGCACCAGGCAGGCAACGACGGACCACGGGCGAGACGACATCGGCGGACCTCCTGCGGCGCCGTGCGGGCCGCGGGGGAAGCCTACCACGGGCGCGGGCGGGCGCACGGGGTTGCGGACGACCCGACCACGGGCGCGGCGCTTGAGAGGCGGGAGCGCGTGGCTTATGCTCCGTCCTCCGGACCGCAACGGCCGCCGCCGGACCCGGCGGCGCGAAGGAGGCTGGCGATGTCGTTGACCTACCTGATCCACCGGCCGGGCGCCCGGATCGCGGAGTTGGGCGAGTACCTCGACGGGTTGTCGCCCGACCACCGGCTGCACGAGACCCGGCAGCTCGGGGGCCGGGACCAGGCGCGGCTGTACGAGCTGGCGGGGGCGGCGGAGCCGCTCGACCTGGCGCACTTCGTCCCGCCGGACCGCGGGGAGTGCCGCGAGGTGATCCACGACGGGCGGAACACGCTGCCGGTGTTCCGGACGTTCCAGAAGCGGTTCTGCCGGCCGGGGCCGGGGGCGGACCGGCTGTTCGGGTACAACGAGGGGGTGACGCGGGCCTTGTTGGGTCCGGGGTACTTCGTCGCGCACCCGACGGCGGGGAACCGCGAGTGGGAGGCGCGGGGCGCGGTGGTCGTGGACTACTTCATGGTGCCGGACGGGCCGGTGGTTTCCGGCTGGCCGAACGTCGTGCCGAACAGTCGGGGGTTGCAGATGCTGGTCTACCAGGGAACGCGCGATTTCATGCGTCGCGTCTCGCGGCACGTGTCGATCGGCGCGGCGTTCAAGGGCGAGAAGCCGCTGGGGGCGTACTTCACGCTCTGCCGGCAGGACTGATCGTCGTCCGCTGCGCGGGTTTCGCAGGCCTCCG
>JAFGHH010000276.1 GCA_016930215.1 Deltaproteobacteria bacterium | reverse complement strand
CGGCGTTCTCGACGGCTCGGAAAGCGACATGACGGTCGTGACCCTCCCGCGGCCGCAAGAAGCCGGCCTGCTCACGCCACCATCATCATGCCATGCGGAACGGTGCGGGCCACGGGAACTGCGGTCTCCGTGCGCGCGCCGGAGAGCGTGCGAGATGGCACGCCCGTGCTTCCGCAGGGGCCGTTGCGGTCGAAGCGCCAAGGTCCCGGGCACGGGGTCGTGGTGTCGGCAAGGGTCGGAGGCGCCCTGCGCGCGTCACGGGTCGACCGAGGCGCGGGATGGGGGGCGGGGGACGCCGGGGCGACCGCGCGAGCGTCCGCGCTCCTGGTAGAGCGCGTTGTCGGCGCGGCGAAGCAACTCCGTCAGATCCGTGCCGGCCTCCCCCGGATCGAATCGGGCACAGCCGACGGTGAGTTCAAGGGCGAACGGGGCTTGCGAGTCGGCGTTCCGCATCTCGAGGTTGCGAGCGATCCGGTGCAGGAGGATCTCGCGGGACTCGGGCGTGGCGTCGATGGCCAGGACCACGAACTCGTCGCCGCCGAGTCGCCCGATCACGTCGGAGGCGCGGAAGCTGGCCCGCAGTGCATGCGCCGCATCGATGAGGGCGGAGTCCCCGGCCTCGTGGCCGAAGCGGTCGTTGATCGCCTTCAGGCCATCGACGTCGGCGTACAGCACCCACAGGCCGGTCGCGCGACGCCGGGCGAGCTGCACGGTCTGGGTGCCCGCGGTGAGGACGCCGCGGCGGTTGTAGAGGCCGGTCAGTTCATCGATGAGCACCAGCGACCGGAGCGCCACCATGTTGCGGCACCGTTCCACCGCGAAGCAGAGCGACTGCATGATGCCGTCCGCCGACGCCCGGTTCTTCGCCAGGCAATCCTGCGCCCCCATCCGGATCCATTGCAACGCCGCGTCCCTGTCGTCGGTCGCCGACAACACGACCAGGGGCACGGAGCGTACGATCGGCATGAGACGGGCCAGCGTCTCGGCGGCCGGCGACGCACCGTCCCAGGCCAGGAGCAACACGTCGGACGGCCGGTCGTCCTGCAACCGGCTGGCCGTCTCCGGGTCGGCGGCCCGCCGGACCTTGATGGATCCCTGGGAGGTCTGGCGGAGGGCGGATTCCAGCAGTGGGGAATCGACGGTGCTCCCTCCCACGATCAGGACCGCGAACGGAACAGGCGTGTTCGGCACGCAGATCGTACCTCCCGTGGACGGGTCGCCGATGCAAGAACCACCGCCACCGATGCACCGGCCTCGGCGAGCCCCCGCCACCGTACGATGGCAGATTGCCGGTTCGGCAGGACGCCGTCAAGGGGCAGCATCAGGGCATCCTGGGGATGGTCGCGGCGAGGTTTGAATGCCACCGGTGGCAGGCGGGCGGCATCAGTCCTGCATCTCGGCGTGCACCGTCTTCAAGGCCGCCTCGACGGCCCGGAAGGCGTCGACGACGCGCGGGTCGAAGTGCTTGCCCGCGCCCTCGAGGATGATCGTGCGGGCCTTCTCGTGCGACATCGGTTCCTTGTAGGGGCGGCGCGCGCGAAGGGCATCGTACACGTCGGCCACGGCGGCGATGCGCGCGCTGAGCGGGATGGCCTCGCCGGCGAGCCGGTCCGGATAGCCCGTGCCGTCCCACTTCTCGTGGTGGTTCCGTGCGACGTCACGCCCCATGCGCAGGAATTCGTTGCCCGGGTAGCGCCGGAGGACGGCATCCAGGGTCCGCGCGCCCATGGTGGTGTGCGTCTTGATGATGTCGAACTCGTCGGGTGTCAACTTGCCGGGTTTGAGCAGCACGGCGTCGGGGACCGCGACCTTCCCGATATCGTGGAGCGAACTGACCTGGAACAGATGTTCGATGAACTCGGGCGTCAACTCGGCGTCCGTCGGGTGGGCCGACCGGAGGGCCTCGGCGAGCAACCTGGCGAAGGTTCGGACGCGTTCGATGTGCTGCCCGGTGTCGTCGTCGCGGGACTCGGCGAGTTTCGGCAGGGCCAGGACCGTCGCGAGCTGGGAGTCGTTCAACTCCTGGCGCTGGACGACGACGGTCTCCTCGCGCTTCTGGAGCGTGCGTTCGGCCTGGTTGGCCGCGCTCAGGTCGCGCACGATCGCCGTGACGCCAATCGCCGAGCCCTGGGCGTCGCGCAGGGGCGCGGCGGAGATGCCGATGGGGAACCGGGTGCCGTCCTTGCGCAGTCGGTCGGCCTTCAGGTCGTGGAACGCCTCGCCGGCCAGGATGCGGCGCTTGAACTCGAGGTGCTCCTCCCATCGCTCGGGGGGCACGACCTGGACCGTCCGGCCGATCGCTTCCTCGGCCGTCCAGCCGAAGATCCTCTCCGCCGCGTCGTTCCAGGCCGAGACGCGTCCGTCGACATCGAACGAGAAGAGCGCGTCGGGGGAGGAACGCAGGATGGCTTCCAACCGGTCGGCCGTCGCCTTCGAGCGCTGGTCGGCTTCGGAGCGGGCGGTCTCGAGATCAATGCTGCGCAACGCGAACGCGACGTCTCCGGCTGCTTCGGCGAGCAGGCCCTGTTCCTCCTCGTCCAGGGGTTCCGGGGCGAGCATCGATGCAATCATGACCCCGTAGACCTGGCCGTCGGCTTCGAGTCGCAGGGCCAGGCCTTCCGACGGCCTGGCGGCGGCGGGCTCGGCGGGGCAGCCGTGACAGGCATCGGCTCCGGCAGGGCGCACCACCGGCGATTCGACCGCGAGTGCCCGGACGGCACAGTTCGGCAGTTCGCCCCGGCGGAGCAGGTCCCCGAGACCGGCGACACGGCTGGGTAAGCCGACCGCATCATGGAGAACCACTCGACCCTCGGCGGTCCGGACGATGGCGCACAGGTCGAAGCTGCGGGCCTGCACGAGGATCTCGCACGTGCGGCGAAGCAGTCGCTGCGGGTCACGTTCCCGCGTGATGAGCTGGTTGACGCCGCGGATGCCGCGAAGCAGGGCGTCCAGGTGCGCGATGCGCTGCTCGGCACGCTTGCGGTCGGTGATCTCCTGGGAGAACATGAGGACCCCTTCCGGGACGGGGGTGAAGCGGAGATCGAACCAGCCCCGGGACCCGTCGGGGTAGACGAACTCGCTCTCCATCGCGAGATGGACCCGCTCCTCCAGGCAGGGGACCAGGTTCGCGAACATCTCGGTCTTTTCGATGCCGGGGTAGACGTCCACCATTCGTCGACCGATGATCTGGTCCCGCGAATGCCGAGCGTGCCGGAGCATGGCCTCGTTGACGTAGACGTAGCGGCCGGCGCGGTCGATGACCTGGCAGCCCTCGAGGAGGTGATCCAGCAGGTCGTCCGGCAGAGCGTGTGCGGTTGAAGGGTCACTGGGCGTGTCGTGATCTCTCATTCACTGCCATTCACATGATGGTACGGATGCCTGTCGACGTCAAGGGCGCGGCGATCCGGGGCCGTCGCGGCGCGTGGCCGAAGTGCCCGGGGACCTGCTATGGTCGTCCGGCGGCTGGCCGGGCGAAGGCAGTCCGGTCGCTCGCCCCCACGCTTGCTTTGGGGGCTTCAACGGCAGGGGAGGGGAGCAGCCAGTTGCGCGGAAACGACGGCGGGGGCGGAGACGAAGAAGAGCGGACGGGCGAGATCGATGTTGCGTCCTTCCAGCAATCGGTCGGTCGTCTGGAAGTTCGCGGGGCCGTGGTGGTGGTGTTGTCGGGGGCAAGGATGGGGAGCGAGATCCGCCTCGACGGCCCCGAGGTCACGGTCGGTCGCGACGGCGCGTGTGGGGTCTGGTTGCCCGACGACGGCGTCTCGCGCGTGCATGCACGGTTGTGCGTGGCGGACGACGGGACATGGGTCGTCGAGGACAATGGAAGCACCAACGGCACGGCGGTGAACGGCGTGCGTGTCTCGCGCCAGACTCTGCGGGACGGCGACCGGTTGCTTCTCGGCCGGACCGTCGTCAGGTTCTTCACTCGGGCGGCGGTCGACGACGACTACTCCAGACGGGTGCAGGAACTGTCGGTGAGGGACGCCCTCACGAAGGTGTACAACCGGCGCTTCCTCGACGACCGGTTGGCGGCGGAAGTGGCGTACGCGCGGCGGCACGGGACGTCGCTCTCGCTGCTGATGATCGACATCGACCACTTCAAGGCGGTGAACGACCTCCACGGACACCCTGTGGGGGACGAGGTATTGCGGCAGGTGGCGGCGGAGCTTCGGCGGCGCCTTCGCGCGGAGGACATCCTGGCGCGGTACGGCGGCGAGGAGTTCTGCGTTCTCGCCCGGGGGATCGAGGCCCAAGGGGCGCTGGTGATGGCCGAGCGGCTGCGCAAGGGAGTCGAGTCGCTGGTGGTCCATCTGGAGACCGCCATCCGGGTGACCGTCAGCATCGGCGCCGCGACCGCGGCCGGTGGCCCGGATCTGACGGAAGCCACGCTGGTCGAGGAAGCCGACCGTCTCCTGTACCGGGCCAAGAACGCCGGTCGCAATCGCAGTTGCGGGGGGATGTTGCCGCGCGAACCTGGGGGCGTGGCCGAGGGACCGAACGGCTCGACGCCGGGCCGGCGTTGACTCCTCCGCGCGCAGGTCGGAGGATCCGCGGGCAATACGACACCCCTCCTTCCGGGGCTGGTTCCGGACGGCAGGGAGGCCCGGCGGCATGACCGCCGAGTGACGAGCCGGGAGGTCGAGAGCCGTGGGCGGCAGAGAGCGCTCGTTCGTTGGTCGCGGCGTCTTTTCCGCCGGACGCCGGCCGTTGCGTCTCGGGTCGCAGGGTCCCGGACCCGTCCGGGCGGGCGAACGGACCGCGAACCCGACGCTGGACGTGTACTTCCGGGACACGGGTCGTTTTCCGCTCCTGACCGCCGCGGCCGAAGGGGAGGCCGCGCACCGCATCCAGCGACTGGCGGTGGAGGAGTGGGTGGCCGCATTCTCCTGCCCGCCGTTGCTGCCGTGCGTTCTTCGCGAGGTCCGCCGCCGGTTTCCCGAGGTGCCGATCGGGGAGCTGCGTGCGCTGCTGCGATTCGCCACGCTCCATCGTCGCCGCCGGGGTCGGCTGTCGCAACGGCATCGTCTGGTGTTCCGTGGGGTCGCCACGGAACTCGCGTGGAAGCTGCACGACCTGGACTCCGACCACCGCCGTTTCGAGGCGCTGGTGGGGTTCCTCGACTTGCGGTTCGGGGAGGAGTGCCGGAAACGGCCGAGGCGACAGGTGCGGGCGGCGACGTTTCGTCGGTTCCGGGATTCCGTCGAGTCGGTCCGTCGTGCCCGGGCGCGGGAGAAGGACCGGTTCCTTTCGGCCAACCTGAGGCTGGTGGTCGCGGTGGCCAAGTGCTTCGAGGGGCCGGCGCTTCCGCTGCCCGACCTGATCCAGGAGGGGAACACCGGCCTGATGAAGGCGGTCGAGCGGTACGACGTGCGGAGAGGTTATCGGTTCGCGACGTATGCGACATGGTGGATTCGGCAGGCGATCGGGCATGCCGTCGAGAGCAAGGGACGGCTTCTCGAGAAGCTGGCGGCCAGGGAACGGTTCGTCCTCACGCGACGCTTCGGTCTGGACGGCCGGGAGGCGGAGACCCTGAAGCAGATCGGCAGGAGACTCGGGATCTCGCGCGAGCGGGTGAGGCAGATCGAGCTCGCGGCGCTCCGGCGCATGCTTCGGTGGCTGGACACGTCCGGCAGGCGAAACATGGCGCCGGTGGCGTAGCCGTTCACGCCCGATGGGGCGCGGACTTCATCACCGCTCCGTCCGCAGCGCGGCCTGACGACGGCCTGGCGGTCCGCGTCGCCGAACGCGCCCCGATGTTGAGGGCAGCACAGGCGGAATTCACCGGTTGCGTCATCCGGTGCGACGGGGTTCCGGGGCATGCGAGAGAGGGCGCAGGGCAGCAGGGATGCGCGGAGCGCGTCTTGCCACGCCGGCACGCACCGGCCTGCGCGTCCGCGCGGCGCCTGCACGTTGTGCTCGGCACCGCCCGCACCATCCGGGAGCGCCGGACATCCGTTGCAACCCCCTCCGCGCCTGTCCGGGCCCGGGTCTGCCATCGCTGCACGCATCGTCCCGGCGGCGCCGGCGGGCCCGACAAGCGTTGCGCGGGTCGCGCGGACCTCCGGGGCGGGCAGAGCACGGCTGGTTGGGCGGTGCACGGCGCGCACACAAGCCGCCTTCCCGCGTTGCAGGACGCGCCCGGGGCGTGCGAGCCGGGGGATTCGCGGGTTGCCGGGGCCGGTCGACCCGTCGGGACCGACTCAGGGCGTGGGGGGCGTCGGTGCGGGGGATGCGCCGGGCTCGGTCTCCGGCTGTTCCCCGGTCTCTCCGGAGATGCGTCGCGGGCTCCGGCGGAAGAAGACATCCGGCCAGTCGCGGCCCATGCCCCGCTCGCGCGCCCGCGCCGCCAACGTCTCGTGCAGGCCGTCGCGCGCCGCCGTCAGTCCGTCGCCCAAGTCGTCGCGAACGATCCATGCCTTGCCCCGGACGCCCGCCGTGCCGGCGGTCGCCTCCAGCGCCGTCGAGGCCTTGGTGACCCACTGCGTCAGCTCCTCGCGGTGACCCTGGAGGACGTCGTCGTCGGTCTCGCGGAGCCACGCCTTCACGCGGTTGACCTGCTGGCCGAGCGGCATGCGGACGAAGCGGGAGACTGCGCGATCGAGGAACTTGGTCCAGCGGCGACTGGACGTGTCGCGCTGGACCGCCTGGAACAGGTCGATCCCGAAGGCCGTGCATGCGCGGTCCAGACGGTGGTTGGCGACCACCCGTTCCGCATCCGTGTTCACGAGCATCTGTCGGGCCTCGATCCAGGACGACCGCGCCGTCGTCACGAGGTTCATCCACTCCTCGGTGATCGGCAGCAGGTCGGCGGCGTCCGGGTCCGCCCGCAGGGCGGCCTTCGTGAACAGGATCTCGTCCTCCGCCTCGTCGAATGCGATGCCACTCGGGATCTTGCGTGGTGCCATGACCTTCCTCCCCTTTCCAAGATGGTGTTGCGAAACCGGGCAACCGAGAGTCAATAGGACCGAACCGACAGGAGTGTCAAGCGCAAACCACACCGGAGAGAGCAGGGAGCGTGTGGTGAGCGGAATCGCACGAAAGAGGCGGCGGGAGCGGTCCGCCGGACGTTTGGCCTGTAACGTTGCGGGGTACCTGGTGTCAAATTCTCATGGAGGGGTGGCGGCATGGCCGAACTCGAGGGCATGGTCATCGACGGGAAGTACCGACTGGTCCGGAAGATCGGCTCGGGCGGGGTCGGCACGGTGTTCGAGGCCACCCATGTGGTGATCGGCCAGAGGTTCGCGATCAAGGTGCTGAGGCCCGAGAACGTGGGCAGCGCGACGCTGGCGCTCCGATTGGTGCAGGAGGCGAAGTCGGCCGGCGCCGTGGACCATCCCTCGATCATCAAGGTCTTCGATGCAGGGCGTACGAAGGACGGGCTCACCTACCTGGTGATGGAACTGCTGCACGGTGAAGAACTGGCCGCGCACATCCGGGCGCGCGCTCCGTTCGCCCCCGACGAGGCGGTCGACATCACGTGCGACGTGCTCGAGGCGCTGGTGGCCGCGCACGGGCGCGGCATCATCCACCGGGACCTGAAGCCCGAGAACGTCTTCCTCACGCGCGGCCCGCGCGGCCAGCGCTGGACCAGGTTGCTCGACTTCGGCATCGCCAAGGTGGTCGATCACAAGCTCGGTGCGCCGCGACTGACGCAGGTCGGGACGGTCGTGGGGACCCCGTTCTACATGGCGCCCGAGCATGCGCGCGGGGTCCGGGATCTCGACGCGCGGGTCGATGTCTACGCTGCGGGTGTGATGCTCTTCGAGATGCTCACGCGCCGGGTGCCCTACGACGGCGCCTCGTACAACGAGGTGCTGGCCAAGGTCCTGTCCGATCCGTTCCCGCCGCCGAGCCGGTTCGTCGATGGTGACCCCGTCGCCCGCGAGTTCCGGTTGCCGGCTTCCGCAGGGCGGCACAGGCTGCGGGTCGTTGCGCCGGGGTT
>JAFGHH010000031.1 GCA_016930215.1 Deltaproteobacteria bacterium | reverse complement strand
GTTCTGCGGCCCCGGCTCGGCGAAGTAGGTCACGCTCACCCGCTGGTCGTCCATCGGCGCCTCCTGCGGCCCGAGCAAAGCACAGCCTCGGGACGTTGAACACCGCGGACGCGACAGCGTAGGTGCGGGCGTTGGCGTGGGCGCGCTCGTCTCCCGAACGGTCGACGACGCCCCTGCGGGGTCCGACGTGGTGGTCGGCGTGGTCGGCGTCGTCGGGGTGCGGAGCGGGACGTTCGGAGGGGTCGGGGCGGGAACGGTCGGCGCGCCTAGCGGTCGCCCTTCTTGGTCGCCCTGCGCTCGACCTTCTTCTCGACCTTCGGCGCGGCCTGCCGGGCCGGTCGGGCGGGCTTCTGGCCGACGCGGGCGTCGCGCTTCTCGTCCTCGGCGGCGGCCTCGGCCTTGCCGCGGCGGAAGAAGCTGGCCTTCTTCTTCTTCTCGGGTGCGGCCTCCTTGTGGCTCTCGCTCTTGACCGCCTCGCCGGGGACCAGCTCGAGGATGGCGAGCGGGGCGTTGTCGCCCTTGCGGAAGCCGAGGCGGCGGATGCGGGTGTAGCCGCCGGGCCGCTTCAGGTAGCGCGGCGCGATTTCCTCGAGCAGGTAGGCGACGAGCTCGCGGCGGTTGAGCAGCCGGTCGCCGTCCTCGCCCTTCATCGTCGCGGCCTGCGGGAGGCGCGCGGCGATCAGCCGACGCAGGTGCAGGCCGCGCTCCTGCTGCTCGGCGGAGAGCTTGCGGGAGCCGGCCGGGAGTTCCCGGCGCAGGCGGATCGCCTTGGTGATCAGCGGCTCGACGTAGGTGCGCAGCTCCTTGGCCTTGGCGATCGTGGTCTCGATGCGGCCGTGCAGGACGAGCGAGGCGGCCATGTTGCGGAACAGGGCGCGCAGATGGGCGCTGTTCCTGCCGAGCTTGCGACCGAATTTGCGGTGGCGCATGATGGGGTCCTCCGGGGTGCCCGCCTACTTGCCCTGCTGTTGTTGCTGCCAGCGGGCGAGAAGCTGGGGCCAGTTGTCGATGCGCATGCCGAGACCGAGCCCCATCCCGGCCAGGATCTCCTTGATCTCCTTGAGGCTCTTGCGGCCGAAGTTCTTCGTCCGGAGCATCTCGGCCTCGGTCTTCTGCACCAACTCGCCGATGAACGTGATCGAGGCGTTCTGGAGGCAGTTGGAGGCACGGACGGACAGCTCGAGCTCGGAGACGGGGCGGAACAGGTTCTCGTTGACCGGCGCCGTCGCCTCCTCCTCGGCCGCGAAGGTCTCCTCACCTTCCTCGAAGGTGATGAAGATCGTCATGTGCTCCTTGAGGATCTTGGCGGCGTAGGCCAGGGCGTCGGTGGGCGAGACGGTACCGTTGGTCCAGATCTCGAGGGTCAGCTTGTCGTAGTCGGTGATCTGTCCGACGCGGGCGTTGGTGACGAGGTAGTTGACCTTGCGGACGGGGCTGAACAGGGCGTCGATCGGGATGACGCCGATCACGTCCCCGCCGTCCTTGGCGCGGTCGGCGGCCTGGTAGCCGCGCCCGGCGCCGACGGTGATCTCCATGGAGATCCGGCCGCCCTTCGCGATGGTGGCGAGGTGGTGATCGGGGTTGAGCACCTTGAGCGTCTCGCTTTGGGGCAGGTCGCCGGCGACGAGCTTGGCGGGCCCCTTCTTGTCGACGCGGAGGACCTGGGGCCGGTTGAGCGTCGAGCGGACGATCACGCCCTTGAGGTTGAGGACGATGTCGGTGACGTCCTCGGCCACCTCGGCGATCGACGTGAACTCGTGGTGCACGTTGTCGATCTTGACCGCCGTGATCGCGGCGCCGCGCAGCGACGAGAGCAGGATGCGGCGCAAGGCGTTGCCGATGGTCAGCCCGTAGCCGCGCTCGAGCGGCTCGCAGACGAACTTGCCGTAGGTGCTCGACAGCGAGTCCTCGTCGGTGTCGAGCCGCTTGGGCCGGATCAGGTCGCGCCAGTTCAAGGAGTCCACGTTGGCCATCTTCCCTCCCGTGCTACCGCGAGTAGAACTCGACGACCAGTTGTTCGTCGATTTCGACCGGTTGGATCGCCTCGAGTTCGCTGCGCGCGGGCGCGGCCTTGTACACGCCCGAGCGACCGTCGGGGGCCAGCTCGATCCAGGGCGCGCGATCGCGCGACTTGGCGGCCTCCATCGCCTGCTGCACGCGCGCCTTCTCGACGGACTTGGCGACGAGCGCCACGGTGGAGCCGGGGCGCACGTCGTAGGACGGGATGTTGACCCGGCGTCCGTTGACGCGCACGTGGTTGTGGCGCACGAGCTGCCGGGCGTCGGCGCGGGTGACCGCCAGGCCCATGCGGTAGACCACGTTGTCCAGGCGGGACTCGAGCAGCTGCAGCAGGTTTTCGCCGGTGACGCCCTTCCGGCCCGCGGCCTGGGCGAAGTAGCGGCGGAACTGCGCCTCGAGGATGCCGTAGACGCGGCGGACCTTCTGCTTCTCGCGCAGCCGCTTGGCGTACTCGGAGACCTTGATGCGCCCCTTGCCGTGCTGCCCCGGGGGGTAGGGACGGCGGTCGAAGGCGCACTTCTCGCTGGCGTAGCAGCGGTCGCCCTTGAGGTACAGCTTGGCGCCTTCGCGGCGGCACAGCCGGCAGACCGGCCCGATCATCCTGGCCATGGCTCAGACCCTCCTGCGCTTGGGCGGACGGCAGCCGTTGTGCGGGATCGGCGTGACGTCGCGGATCAGTGTGATGCGGAGCCCGGCACCTTGGATCGCGCGCAGCGCGGACTCGCGCCCCGAGCCCGGCCCGGCGATCATCACGGCGCAGCTGCGCATGCCGAGCGTGGCGGCGCGCTTGGCGGCATCGCCCGCGGCGACCTGCGCCGCGAACGGGGTCGACTTCCGCGAGCCCTTGAAGCCGCGGGAACCGGCCGAGCACCAGGCGACGGTGTTGCCGTCGACGTCGGTGATCGTGATCATCGTGTTGTTGAACGAGGCGTGGACGTGCGCGATGCCGTGTGCAGGCGCCTTGACCCCGCCCTTCCCTTTTGCCGCTCGACGAGCCATCCCGTTGGTCCTCCGCGCGGAACTACTTCCGCTTCATGATGCCGCGCCGCGGGCCTTTGCGCGTGCGCGCGTTGGTGTGCGTCCGCTGGCCGCGGACCGGCAGACCGCGCCGGTGCCGGAGCCCGCGGTAGCAGCCCAGGTCCATCAGGCGCTTGATGTTCATCGCCACCTCGCGCCGCAGGTCGCCCTCGACCTTGTACTCCGCGTCGATGATCTCGCGGATCCGCTTGACCTCGTTCTCGTTGAGATCCTCGGTCTTCTTGTTCCGCGGCACCCCGGCCCGGTCGCAGATCCGCTCCGCGAGCGTCGCCCCGATGCCGTAGAGGTAGCGCAAGGAGATCGAGATCTGCTTGCGTCGCGGCAGGTCCACACCGGCAATGCGTGCCATCGTCCCTCTCCTAGCCCTGGCGCTGCTTGTGGCGCGGGTTCTTGCAGATCACCCGCACGACGCCGCGACGCCGGATGCACTTGCACTTGTCGCAGATCTTCTTGACGCTCGGCTTGACCTTCATCGCCCGTCTTCCTTCCGCGGCGGCTCGCCCGGCGTCACCACGCCCACGATCCGTCCGCGCGTCGGGTCCCGCGGGGAGAGCCGCACCAGGACGACATCTCCCGGCTTCACCCGCACCACGTGGGCCGCCTCCCGGCCCAGCCCCGCCACCAGCTCCCCCCGCTCCGTCCGCACGGCGAACAGCCCCCGCGGCAGCACCGCGGCGACCCGCCCACGCACGACCGCACCGGTCGCTCCGGGGCTCACTTGCCTCCGACCACCTCCGCCACGCGCTTCCGGACCACGTCCGGCGCGCCCGAGCCGTCCACCCGCCGCAACACCCCCTGCCGCTCGTAGTACGCGATCAGCGGCGAGGTCTGCTCGTGGTACACGCGCAGCCGGTTGCGGATCGTCTCCTCCTTGTCGTCGTCCCGGTGCAGCAGCGCCCCTCCGCACGCGCACCTGTCGGGCGACGGCGGCGGGTCGAACGCGAGGTGCCAGATCCGGTTGCAGGCGGTGCACGTCCGTCGGCCCGACAACCGCTTGACCAGCGCCTCGTCATCGACCTCGATCGCCACCACCGTGCCGATCTTCCGGCCGTGACGCGCCAGCTCCTCCCCGAGCGCTCCGGCCTGGGGGATCGTGCGGGGGAAGCCGTCGAGCAGGAAGCCCGGGGTGCAGTCCGCCTCGCGCAGCCGCTCGGCCACCAGCCCCACGACCACCTCGTCCGGCACCAGCTTGCCGGCCGTCATGAACGCGTCGGCCTGCTTCCCGAGCGGCGTGCCGGCCTTGCGGGCGGCGCGGAGCATGTCGCCGGTCGAGATCTGCGGGATCCCCAGCGCCTCGACGATCCAACGCGCCTGCGTGCCCTTCCCCGCACCGGGGGGTCCCAAGAGGATCAGGTCGTGCATCGCGTCCTCCCGCCTCCTCGCCCCGGTCAACCCCGCGTGCTGCGGCCGCGGATGCGCGGCCCGCGCGGTCCGGTGAACCCGTCGTAGTGGCGCGTGATCATGTGCGACTCGATCTGCTGCACCGTGTCGAGCGCCACGCCCACGACGATCATCAGGCTCGTGCCCCCGAAGTAGAACGGCACGTTGTACTCGCGGATCAGGAACGTCGGCAGCAGGCAGACCGCCGACACGTACAACGCCCCGCCGAAGGTGATGCGGCTCATCACCCGGTCGATGTACTCGGCCGTCTTGCGCCCCGGCCGGATGCCCGGGATGAACGCCCCCTGCTTCTTGAGGTTGTCGGCCACGTCGTCCGGGCGGAAGGTGACCGCGGTGTAGAAGAAGCAGAAGAAGATGATGCCGGCGACGTAGATCGTGTTGTAGACCCAACCGGACTGGTTGAGCGCGGCGGCGAGGTCGTCCATCAACGGGATGCCGAGGTTCGCCAGGGTGCCGGGGAACATCAGGATCGAGGAGGCGAAGATCGGCGGGATGACGCCCGACTGGTTGACGCGCAACGGCAGGTGCGTGCTCTGGCCGCCGAAGACCCGTCGGCCCACCGTGCGCCGCGGGTACTGCACCGTGATCCGGCGCTGCGCCCGCTCGAAGAAGATGATCACCGCCACCGTGACGACGATCAGCACGGCCAACCCGAGCAGCAGCAGCGGGGCGATTTCGCCGACCGTCACCTGCTGCCAGGTCAACCCGACCGCGGCCGGAAGCCGGGCGACGATGCCGGCGAAGATGATCAGCGAGATTCCGTTGCCGATGCCCCGCTCGGTGATCTGCTCGCCGAGCCACATGATGAACGCCGTGCCGGTGGTCAGGCAGACCACCGACATCAGCCGGAAGCCCCAGCCCGGCTCGGTGACCACGCGCACGCCGGCGTTCGAGACCATCCCCTCGAAGGCGAACGCCATCGCCAGGCCCTGGATCGCGGAGAGGACGATGGTGCCGTAGCGCGTGTACTGGTTGATCTTGCGCTGCCCCATCTCCCCTTCCTTCTGCAGGGCGCGCAGGGAGGGGACGATGACCGCCAGGATCGAGAAGATGATCGAGGCGGAGACGTAGGGCATGATGCCGAGGGCGAAGATCGAGAGCTGCTCGAGCGCGCCGCCCGTGAACATGTTGAACATGCCCAGGAACATGCCGCCGCTCTGGCTGAGGTAGTCCTTCATCACGGTGTGGTCGGCGCCGGGCACCGAGACGAAGATGCCGATGCGATACACGGCGAGCAGGGCGAGGGTGAACAGCAGCCGTCGTCGCAGCTCGGGGATCTTGCCGATGTTCGCGAATCCGCTCACGTTGGGCTCCTAGCTCCGGACGTTCGGCCCGGGACCGACGACCCGCCGTCGGGGGTCGTCAGGCCTGCGCCTTCCCTTCCTCCGCCGCCGGCGCCCCGGCCGGTGCCTCCTCGCGCGGCTTGCGCGGCCCCATCAACCGCTCGATCGTACCGCCCGCCTTCGCGATCGCCTCGCGCGCCGCGTCGGAGAAGGCGTGGGCCTTCACCGTCAGGGCGCGGTCGAGCGCGCCGCGACCGAGGATCTTCACGGGTCCGGCGCGGCGGACGATCCGGGCGGCGCGGAGCGCGTCCGGGTCGACCGTCGCCCCCGCGTCGAACCGGGCGAGCTCGCGCAGGTTGACGACGTTGTAGCGGATGTTGCGGGGGGCGGTGAAGCCGCGCTTCGGCGTCCGCCGGTACAACGGCATCTGCCCGCCCTCGAACCCGGCCCGCGGCGAGGCGCCGCGCGCCCGGTCGCCCTTGCTCCCGCGCCCGCAGGTCTTGCCCAGGCCGCTGCCGATGCCGCGACCCAGGCGCTTGGGCCCGCTGGCCCGCGCCCCCGCCGGCGGCCCGAGCCGGCTCAACACGTCAGCCATTGCACTCCTCGACTTTCACCAGATGCAGCACCTTGCGGATCATCCCGCGGAACGAGGGGGTGTTCGGCACCACGACCTCGTGGTGCAGATGCCGCAGCCCGAGGCCGCGGAGCACGAGCGCCTGGCGCTTGTCCCGCGCGATGGTGGAGTGGATCTGGGTCACCCGCAGCTTCGGAGCGCTCATGACGACGCCTCCCCGTCGGCGGCCGGCGCCGGCGTCTCCGCCACGGCCTGCCGGCCGCGCCGTCGCTGCACGGCGTCCGCATCCTCCAGCATCCCGAGCCCGACCAGCGTGGCCCGCACGACGTTGTGGGGATTGGAGGAGCCGAGCGACTTGGTGAGCACGTCCTTGATCCCGCAGGACTCGACGATGGCCCGCACCGCGCCGCCGGCGATGACGCCGGTCCCCGGCCCGGCCGGCCGGAGCAGGACGCGGGCGGAGCCGAACACGCCGGTGACCTCGTGGGGAATCGTCGGACCGAGCAGCGGGATCTTGACCAGGCTCTTGCGGGCCCGCTCCGTGCCCTTCCGGATCGCCTCGGGCACCTCGCGGGCCTTGCCCAGCGCGACCCCGACCGAGCCGTTGCCGTCGCCGACGACGACGATGGCCGAGAACGAGAAACGACGGCCGCCCTTGACGACCTTGGCCACACGGTTCACCGAGACCACGCGGCTCGGCAGCTCCTCGGCCTGGACGTCACCACGGTTATCACGAGCATCAGCAGCCACGACCACACCTCGCCGGGCGCCCGCGCCCGCCGCGACCCGCCCGGGCCGCGGCGCCGCGAACGCCTAGAACAAGAGACCACCCTCGCGCGCACCCTTGGCCAGCGAGGCCACCCGACCGTGATAGCGGAACCCGCCGCGGTCGAACGCGACCTTCTGGATGCCCTTCGCCACGCACCGCTGCGCCACCAGCTTGCCCACCGCCTCGGCCACCCCCCGCTTCTTCGTCGCGGCGGTGCGCAGGGCGCGCAGGTCCTTCTCGCAGCTCGAGGCGTGGACCAGCGTGCGGCCGGAGCGGTCGTCGACCACCTGCGCGTAGATGTGCTTCGCGCTGCGGAAGACCGCCAGCCGCGGCCGATCGGCCGTGCCCTGGAGCTCGCGGCGGATGCGGGCGTGACGCCGCTCCCGCGCTTCGTGACGTCCCAACATGTTCGTCCCTCCTCCTTCTCCGGGCGCCGCCGCACATAGGAGGCGCCGAAGGAGTCGTCGCTACTTGGCGCCCTTGCGCGCCTTGAGGGTGAGCTGTTCCCCGAGGAACCGCACGCCCTTGCCCTTGTACCGGTCGGCCGGGGCCAGACCCCTGAGGTTCTTCGCCGTACGCCCCAGCGCGTCGTTGTCGATCGACCGCAGCGTCAGCACCGTGTCCTTGTCGCTCAGCTCCGCCTTCACCGACGCCGGCAGCGGGAACGGCCGGTCGAACGAGAACACGCCCTTGAAGCCCACGGCGTTGTTGTCGATGAGGCGAAACGCGTAGCCGACGCCCTGGATCTGCAGCTTCTTCTCGTAGCCCTCGGTCACGCCGCGGACCATGTTGGCCAACAGCGAGCGCACGAGGCCGTGGCAGGGCTTCTGGGCGCGGCCGAGGCCGTCGGCGGCGGCGACCAGCGCGCGCTTGGCCTCGACGGTCACCGTGACCCCCGCGGGGATCGTCCGCTTCAGCTCGCCCTTCGGTCCCTTGACCGCGAGCAGGCCTTCCTTCCAGGTCACCGTCACGCCGCCGGGCAGCTCGACGGGCCGCTTACCGATTCTCGACTGCGCCATGGCTCGACTCTCCGTCCCGCAACCGGTCGCCGCGCGGCCGGTCTACCAGATCTCGCACAACAACTCGCCGCCGAGGCGCTGCTTGCGCGCCTCCCCGTCGCTCATCACCCCCTTGGGGGTGGTCAGCACCGCGACGCCCAGGCCGCTGCGCACCTGGGGCAGCTCGTCGGCCCCGACGTAGACGCGCCGGCCGGGCCGGGAGACGCGGCGCACGCCGAGGATCGCCGGCTTGCGCGCGGCGTCGTAGGCCAGCGTCACCAGCAACGCCGGGTGGCCGGACACCGTGGTCTTCTCGAAGTCGCGGATGTAACCCTCGTGGCGCAGCACGCCGCAGATCGCCTCCTTGAGCCGCGAGTAGGGGGCGTGGACGTTGGCGTGGCGGGCGCGATGGCCGTTCATCACCCGGGTCAACAGATCGGCAATCGGGTCGCTCGTCATGACGTCACCAGCTCGCCTTGATCACGCCGGGCAGGTCGCCGCGCGAGGCCAACAGGCGCAGGCAGATCCGGCAGAGGTTGAACTTGCGGTAGAAGCCGCGCGGACGTCCGCAGACGGGGCACCGGCTGTGGTGACGCACCTTGAACTTCGGCTTGCGGATCAGCTTGGCGAACGCTTGACTGCGGGCCACGGCTCACTTGCCTCCTTCGGCGCGGAACGGGAAGCCCAGGCGCGCGAGGAGCGCGCGGCCCTCGCGATCCGTCCGGGCCGACGTGCACATCGTCACGTTCAGCCCCTTGACCTTGTCGATCTTGTCGTAGTCGATCTCGGGAAAGATGATCTGCTCGCGCACGCCCATCGTGAAGTTGCCCTTGCCGTCGAACTGCTTGCCCGAGATCCCCTTGAAGTCGCGGGTGCGCGGCAGGGCGAGGCTGAGGAACCGATCGAGGAACTCCCACATCAGCTCGCGGCGCAGCGTGACGGTGACACCGATCGGGTGACCGGCGCGCAGCTTGAAGGTCGAGATCGACTTCCGGGCCCGCGTGATCACCGGCTTCTGGCCGGCGATCGCGGTCAGCTCGACCACCGCCGCGTCGATCACCTTGACGTTCTGGGTCGCCTCGCCGAGCCCCATGTTGAGGACGATCTTGCTCAGGCGGGGGACCTGCATCACGTTCTTGTAGCCGAACTCCTTGACCAGGGCCGGCACCGCCTCGCGGTGGTACAACTCCCGCAGCCGCGGGTTGACCTTGACCTTGGGCTGGCGGGCCGGCTTGCCCTTCTTCTCGGCCGGGGCCGCGCCCTTGGCCGGCTTGCCCTTGCCGCCGCCGGCTGCGGCGTCCTTGGCCGGCTTGCCCTTGCCGCCGCCGGCCGCGGCGTCCTTGGCCGGCCTGTCCTTGGGCGGCTTCGCGGGCTTGTCGGCCTTGGGGGCCCCGTCCTTGCTGTCCTTGTCCTGCGCCATCACCGCACTCCGCTTCCGTCGCCCGGCTCAGTCGAAGACCGTACCGGTCTTGACCGCCATCCGGACCTTCTTGCCGTCCTTGTTCGCGCCCTGCTTCGTGCGCGTGGGGCGGTTGGTCTTGCCGTCGAGCAGCAGCACGTT
>JAFGHH010000030.1 GCA_016930215.1 Deltaproteobacteria bacterium | reverse complement strand
GGGCGTGCAGGCCGCCCTGCTCGAGCACCTTGTTGGCCTTGCCGGAGCCGAGGTAGTGGCCGGCCTTGAACGGGTGCAACGAGCGGTCGCGCCCGTCCTGCGAGGTCACGAAGCGGTACAGCGTCGGGAGCGTGAAGCCGGTGATCCCCATCGCCTCCCGCGCCCGCTCCTCGGGGAAGATCTCGCGCCGGCGGGCGGCCGGCAGCAGGTCGAACAGCTCGGTGCTCGCCACGTAGTACACCCACAGCTCGATCCCCTGCTTGCGCAGCTCGGGCAGCACTCCGTTCGCGAACTCGATCGCCACCTCGCTGCCCTGCAGCACCAGCGTGCCCCGCGCCTTGCCCTTCGGCGTCACCAGCGCGTAGAGCCCCTCGATCGCGGCGGTCGCCGGGGCCAGCCCGAGCCCCGCGCGGTCGGGCACCTTCTCGTTCGGCCGCGTGACGAACGGCGCGATCATCGCCGGACGGTGGTGCAGCGCCGCGACCACCAGCGGCCACGCCTCGTTCGGCTCCCACGGGGTCAGCGTGATCATCGTGCCGCGCGGGAAGTTCTCGGAGAGGAGTTGCAGCGCCTGCGGGTCGGCGTGCGTCGGCCCGTCCTCGCCCGTCTTCACCCCCGCGTGCGCGTTGATCATCACGAACGGCTTGTACGCCTCGCCCGTCAGCTCCTCGCGCATCTGCTGCCCGATCGCGTGCAGCCGCGCCGCGACGTGCTCGAGCGCCGCGATGAACGCGCCGTAGGACGAGGTGGCGCCGACGTGGTGCCCGTAGGCCCCCAGCCCCGCCATCATCGCCCCCATCGCGTCCTCGCAGATCCCGCCCATCGCGACCATCCGCGCCCGGGGATTCGAGACCGCGTTGTAGAACCCCTGCGGGAAGTCGGCACCGAGGTTCGAGACCGACGTCGAGCCGAACAGATCGGCGGCGGTCCCGAGGAACGCCCCGCCGGTCACCTTGTTCAGCCGTCGGAACACGTCCGCCACGGCGCCGCGCAGCGTCGACGACTTCCCGGGCTCCAGCACCAGGTCGGCCGGCGGCGCGTCGGCCTTCACCAGCTTCGTGTCGTAGGCCTTCTCGAGCTGTGGGGCGTCGGTCCGCGGCGCGCGCTTGGCCGCCACGAGCCGGCTCCGCGACCCCGCCAGCCGCTCGGCCGCGAACTTCGCCAGCGTCTGCTCCTGCTCCAGCGTCTTGCGGACCACGCCCAGCATCTCCCAGAAAGCGCCCTCGAGCGACTCGTGGTCGTCGGCCTCCTGGCACGCCGGGTGCGGGAACGGCACGCCGAACTCCTTCGCGAACTCGTCGAGCGTCGCGTAGAACTCGGGCGAGCAGAACTTGTGTCCCGCGCCGTGCGACTTGCGCCCCACGATGCCGTAGTTGAACCCCTTGACCGTCCGGTAGACCACGGCCGTCGGCTGGTCCGACAGCCTCGAGAGCGCCAGCGCCTGCGCCGCGAGCACCTGACGGTGGTCGCGGCCGTCCGGCACGAACAGCACGTTCCAGTCGTGGACCGCGGCGAAGGTCAGCGGGTTCCACTGCACGTAGTCGCCCGGCTTGCCCCCCTCCGCGCAGACACGGTCGGAATCGATCGACGCCTGGTTCCAGTCGATGTGGAACACGATGTTCGAGAGCTGCGCCGAGGCCGCCGCGGCGAACGCCTCGGAGACGCGCCCCGGCGTCATGCCCCCCTCGCCCTCCACCACGTGGACCTTCGGCGGGTTCTTCTCGAACCAGTCCATCGCCCCCAGCGCCAGCCCGAACGCCGCCCCGACCCCGACGCCCGAGGCGCCGGTGGCCACGGCGACGAACGGCGTGGCCGGCGTCGGATGCCCGTCCAGCGGCTTCGCCTCGAGCTTCCGGAACAGCGGCGTCGACTGCGTCGGGTTGCGGCGGAACCCCAGCAGGTCCTCCAGCCGCAGGCGGAGCTTCGTCTCCTTCGGCAGCAGCTTCGCATCGCCGATCCGCGCCAGCTCGTCGCGCAACGCCCACATCGCGTACAGCCCCATCGCCTTGTGGCCCGCGGCGTACACGAGCTGGTCGGCATCGCCGGCCAGCGGGTTGCCCAGGTCGTAGTCCATGCCGCCGAAGACCAGCCCCTCGACGAACGTCCCCGACGAGATGCTCCCGCCCGGGTGCCCGGAGAGCGGCACGTAGTTGTAGAGGATCGAGCACAGCGTGCGATAGACCACGTCGATCCGGCGGAACGCCTCGAGCACCTTGTCGTCCGCGGCATCGGCGCCCACCTCTTTCAGCACGTCGGCGACGTTGATCAAACGGCCCCGGGCCGGCAACTTCGGCAACTCCATCGTGGCGCGCGCCCCGCGCAGCTTCTCGAGATCCATCGCAGCTCCTCCCTTTCGTCAACGGTCCGGGGTGGTCCCGGCCGGGACCGATGCAAAGTCGAAAGCAGAGGCGATGTCAACCCCGCACCGCTACCACTTCGATGCCGCCTCGCCGGCGGGGCCGGCGGGCTCGGCCCGCGCTTCGCGCGGCCCAGCGCCGCGCCGCTACCTCCACGGGCGGCGC
>JAFGHH010000275.1 GCA_016930215.1 Deltaproteobacteria bacterium | reverse complement strand
GAGCGCTTGGTCCGCGAGAACGAGGAGCTGCGGCGCCGGATCGCGGAGGTGGAGCAGCAGGTCGGGCGCGGAAGCGATGACCGGTACCGCGCGGTCTTCGAGGAGGCCGCCGAGGGCATCCTGATCATGTCGCTCGACGGGGCGGCGTGGTCGATGAACCAGGCGTTCGCGCGGATGCACGGCTACTCCGACCCCGAGGAGATGCGGCACCTGCGCCTCGGGGATCTGGATGCGCCGGCGACCGCGCGGCTGGCCTCCGAGCGACTGGAGCGGCTGCGGGCGGGCGAATCGCTGGCCTTCGAGGTCGAGCACTACCACAAGGACGGCCACACCTTCTTCCTCGACGTGTGCTGCCGGGTCATCGACCTCGGGGGCAAGCCGCACTACGTGGGCTTCCACCAGGACGTCACCCCGCGCAAGCGGGCGGAGGCGGAGCGGATCGAGCTCCATGCCAGGCTGCGGCAGGCGGAGAAGATGGAGGCGGTCGGCCGCCTGGCGGGCGGGGTGGCCCACGACTTCAACAACATGCTGGGAGTGATCCTCGGCAACGCCGACCTCGCCCTGGCCCAGGTCGAGCCGGCGACACCGCTGGCCGCGGACCTGCGGGAGATCCGCCGGGCCGCGGAACGGTCGGCCGAGCTCACGCGGCAGCTCCTGTCCTTCGCGCGCAAGCAGACGATCATCCCCGCGGTGCTCGACCCCAACGAGGTCGTGGGCGGGGTGCTGACGATGCTGCGGCGGCTGGTGGGCGAGAACATCGATCTGGTCTGGGTCCCGGGAGCGGCGATCGGGTCGGTCTACATGGATCCGACGCAGGTGCACCGGATCCTGGTGAACCTCTGCGTCAACGCGCGGGACGCGATCGCCGACGCGGGCCGTATCACGGTCGAGACCGCGAGCCGGCACCTGGACGCGGCGGCCTGCGCCGGGCGCGCCGACGCCGTTGTCGGCGAGTACGTGGTGCTCTCCGTCCGCGACGACGGCTGCGGGATGGACCGGACGACGGTCGACCGGATGTTCGAGCCGTTCTTCACGACCAAGGAGCTGGGCCGGGGCACGGGGCTCGGCCTGTCGACGGTCGACGGCATCGTGAGGCAGAATGGCGGCCACATCACCGTGGACAGCGCACCGGGGCGCGGAACGACGGTCCGGGTCCACCTGCCGGTCCACGCGCCCGGGGTCGCGACGACGACCACCGCCGCGACGGCGACCGCGCGCCGCGGCGGCGAGACGATCCTGCTGGTCGAGGACGAGCCGTCCCTGCTGCGGCTCACCGCCCGGATGCTCGAGGAACTCGGCTATCGGGTGCTCCCGGCCGCGCTGCCGGGAGAGGCGATGCTGCTGGTCCGGCGGCACCCGGGTCCGATCCACCTGCTGCTGACGGACGTCGTGATGCCGGAAATGAACGGCCGCGACCTCGCCCGGAACCTCCGCGCCTTCTTCCCGGACCTGCGGTGCCTGTTCATGTCGGGGTACGCGACCAACGTGATCGCCCCGGAGGGGGTGCTGGCCGAGGGGACGCGCCTGTTGCAGAAGCCGTTCGCGCGGGAGGAGCTGGCGGCGGCGGTGCGCCGGGCGCTGGACGAGCCGTTGGAGGACGTCGGTCCCGGTTGAGCCGACGGCCCGCTTGCGCTATGCGTGGGCGGAGCCGGGTGGGGACCGAGGAGTCCGGGATGGACCGACCGCTGCGGATCCTGATGATCGCCTCCGAGGCCGTCCCGTTCGCCAAGACGGGCGGGCTGGCCGACGTGGCGGGCACGCTGCCGCGCGTGCTGCGGGGGCGGGGGCACGAGCTGCTGGTGGTGCTGCCGCGCTACGGCTGGATCGACGGCGCGCGGCACGGGCTGCGGCCGTTCCACGCGCCGATGGGCGTCTGGATGGGGGGCGGCGTCGAGGAATGGTGCGCCGTCGAGGCGGCCGAGCTGGGCGGTGTGACTTTCGCGCTGGTCCGGCACGACGGGCACTTCGACCGCCCGCTCCTGTACCACGACGCGCAGTTCAACGACTACCAGGACAACCCGCGGCGGTTCGCCTTCCTGACCCGCGCCGCGCTGCAGCTGTGCCGCGACCGCGGCTGGGCCCCCGACGTCGTCCACGTCCACGACTGGCAGACCGCGCTCGGCCCCGCCTACCTCAAGGTCTGGCACTGGAACGACGCGGCGCTGGGCGGTGCGGCCAGCGTGCTGACGATCCACAACATCGCCTACCAGGGGCGCTATCCGGCGACCCACTGGCCGTACATCGGCCTGCGCGAGGACCACTTCACCCCGGACGACTTCGAGGACCACGGGGCGACGAACTTCCTCAAGGGCGGCATCCGGTTCGCCGACGTGGTCGGCACGGTGAGCCCGACCTACGCCCGCGAGACGCTCGGGCCGATCGGCGGCCACGGCGTCGGCCCGTACCTCGCCCGCCGCGGCGCCGACTACGTCGGCATCCTCAACGGGGTCGACTACGCCGAATGGGATCCGGCGGTCGACCGGAAGATCCCGGCGCGCTACGACGCGAACGACCTGACGGGCAAGGCGACCTGCAAGCGGGAGTTGCAGCGCCGCCTGGGCCTGGAGGAGGCCGACGACGTCCCGCTGGTCGGCGTGGTCAGCCGCTTCGTCGAGCAGAAGGGGCTCGACCTGCTGGCCCCGGCGCTCGGCCCGATCGTGCGCGGGATGCGCGTCCAGTTCGCGATCCTCGGCTCGGGCGACCAGCAGCTCGAGCGGTTCTTCGGCACGCTGCCCCGCTGGTATCCCGGCCGCGTCGGCGCCCGGATCGGCTACGACGACGGTCTGGCGCACTGGATCGAGGCGGGCGCGGACTGCTTCCTGATGCCGTCGCGCTACGAGCCCTGCGGGCTGAACCAGATCTACTCGCTGCGCTACGGCACGCTGCCGATCGTCCGGGCCACCGGCGGGCTGGACGACACCGTCGAGCAGTACGACGAGCGGACCGGGGACGGTACGGGGTTCAAGTTCGCAAGTGCCACGCCGGGCGCGGTGCACGACACCGTGGGCTGGGCGGTCAGCACCTTCTACGACCGCAGGGCGCACTTCGAGGCGATGCGGCGGCGCGCGATGGCGCGCGACTTCTCGTGGGACCGCAGCGCGGCCGCCTACGAGCGGCTGTACCGGCGGGCGCTCGCGGTCCACCGGTCGCTCTAGGATCAACCCGACGGCCGGCAGCCGAGCGCCGACCGCGCCGACCCGATCGACCTTGCCGCCCCGCGGCCGATGTGCTGGACTTTCCGGTGCGGCCGCGGGGAGCCGGGAGGCGTGGAGATGCGAGCGAGGAACAGCGCGATCTGGCCGGTGATCCTGGCGGCGGCGACGGCGGCCGCCGCGTGCGACGGCTCGAGCCCCCCGCCGGTGCCGGACACCGCGGGGCCGACGGAGATCTGCAACGGCCGGGACGACGACGGCAACGGCGCCTGCGACGAAACGCACGAGTGCTGCGCGGGGTCGTTCGTCCCCTGCGATGCCGGCCGCGGCGTGACCGGCTGGCAGCGCTGCACGCCCGACTGCCGCATCGCCCGCGACGAGGCGTGCCGGCCGCCGACCGAGGCGTGCAACGGGGTGGACGACGACGGCGACGGGGAGACGGACGAGGCGCCGGAGTGCCGCGGGCGCTGGCTGTGGCTCAACCCGCTGCCGACCTGGGCCTCGCTGCAGGCCGTCTCGCTGGCCCCGGACGGGACGGCGCTGGTGGGCGGCGCCGGCGGCGTCTTCGCGCACTGGGACGGCATCCAGTGGCGGCCGATGACCTCCCCGACCACCGCGGACATCCGGGGCATCGACGGCCACGGGACCGACTTCACCGTGGCCGTGGCCGCGGACGGGGCGATCCTGCGGCTGGGCTCCTCCGGCTGGATTCCGATGCCGTTGCGGGCGCCGGGCGGACTCCACGCGGTGTGGGTGCACGCACCGGGCGGCGCCGCCGCGTTCGCGCTCGCCGTGGGCCAGCGCGGCACGATCATGCGCTGGAACGGCGTCAACTGGGCTTCCATGACGTCCGGCACCGCGGAGGACCTGTGGGCGGTGTGGGGCACCGGCCCGGACGAGGCGTTCGCGGCGGGCGCCCACCGCACGCTGCTGCGGTGGGACGGGACGGGATGGCTCGTCGAGCAGCCGTTCACGGACCAGGGCTGGCTCGAGGGGGTGTGGGGCTCGTCCGGCCACGACGTCTACGCCGTCGGCCGCGACGGGTGGGTGCTGCGCTTCGACGGCACGACGTGGCAGCGACGGGCGGTGCCGACGACGAACGACCTGTGGGACGTGTGGGGTCGCGGCGCCGACGACGTCTGGGTGGCCGGCGATGCCGGCACGCTGCTGCACTGGGACGGCGCGGACTGGACCGCGGTCGATGCCGCCGCCGGCGCCGCCGGCCTGCGCGGGCTCGACGGGATCGCCGCGGACGAGCTGTGGGCGGTGGGCGAGCACGGCACGGTGGTGCGCGACCGCGGCAGCGGCTGGGCCTCGCTGACGCGCGGCCCGACCGACGACCTCGAGGCGATCGTCTCCGTCCCCGGCGGCGGTTTCCTGGCCGCCGGGAGCCATGCCGACAGCACGCTCAACCTCTGGACCTCCGTCGTGTTCGGCTCGGACGCCGGCTGGCGCGCCGAGCTCGAGACCACGCCCGGGCAGTTCCACGACGTCTGGGCCGTCTCGCCCGACGCGGCCTGGGTCGTGGGGCCCGGCGGCCTGGTCCGGCGCTACGACGGCTCGCACTGGACGAGCCAGACGCTCCCGGTGCGGGTCGACCTGCACGCCGTCTGGGGCGCGTCCGCCGACGACGTGCTCGTCGCCGGCGCGGCCGGGACGCTGCTGCGCTGGGACGGCACCGCCTGGCGCCTCGACGAGCTGCCGGTGGACGAGGACCTCCACGCGATCCACGGCCTCGGCCCGGACGACGTCTGGGCGGCGGGCGACGCCGGCGCGCTGGTCCACTGGGACGGCACGAGCTGGTCGTCGCGCCCGACGGGTGCGCGGATCCACTTCCGGGCGCTCGCCGCGGTCTCGCCGACCTGCGTGTTCGCGGTGGGTGAGCAGCCCGGGACGACGCCCGGCAGCGGCACCGGCGGGGTGGTCCGCTGGGACGGCAGCCGTTGGCACCGGGACGAGGGGCTGTTCCCGACGCCGTGGACCGGCATCGCGGCGCTCTCGCCGACGGACGTCTACGTCGCGGCCGGCTCGGCGGTCTGGCACTTCGACGGGGTGCTGTGGACCGGGCTCGCCCCCACCGGCGTCGGGCGAGCCCTCACGGCCCGGCTGTTCCAGGACCTGACGCTCGACGCCGCGCGACGTCCGGTCACCGCGGGGCACAGCGGGTCGGTGCTGCGCTGGGACCCGGGGCTGTGACCCGCCGGACGCGCGCCGTTCCGCCGTTCCCGCCGCCCGCTCAGTCGTAGGAGTTGTAGATCTCGAAGTCGGGCGGGGCGTGTTCCACGCCGACGAAGCCCACGCGGTCGCCGGGGACGGTCACGCGGCGCACGGAGCAGTCGGGGCGGCAGCGCAGCGTCTCCATCCAGTGGTAGCGGAGCACGAGGTTCCCGCCGGCGCTGCCGCGCACGGCGATGCGGTTGAGCCGCGCCCGGACCTCGCCCGGGCCGCCGCCGACGATGAAGTGCGAGGGGTCCCGGACGCGGTAGACGCGCTGCCGGAAGATCGTCGTCACGAGCTGCAGCAGGTCGGTGCGGCTCTCCAGGCGCGGGATCGGGTTGGACAGGATGACCCAGCGCACGTTGTACTGCTCGAGGTACGCGCGCAGCTCCTCGTCGGTCGGCGGGGCCTTGCCGGCGTAGCGGCGGAACAGGTTGGCGTCGCTGTGGGCGAGGTTGATCTCGAGGAACCCGCCGAGGATCTGGGCGTCGGTGTTCCACGTCAGGTGCTCGCCCAGCATCCACCACTCGACGAGCCAGCGGCCCTGGCCGTCGTCGGCCGCGGAGACGAAAGCCGCGACGTCCCGGAAGTCGGCCGCGGCGCGCGGATGGAGCCGGAAGTCGAACGGCTCGGGCCAGCGGATCGTGCCGAAGTAGATCCCGCCGTTGACGTCGGGGGGCGGCGCCGGGAGCGGTCGCGTCTGGCGGGGGATCGCGTCGGGCACGAAGTACAGCACGTCGCGCGCCAGGCGGGGGACGGCGACGAACAGCCCGAGCCCCAGCAGGGCCCAGACCACCGGGGTCGGCCGCAGCTCGCGCAGCGACCGCAGGCCGCGCTCGAGGAACCACGCCGCGGGGATCACCGCCAGGTACATCGCCGGCAGGACGAAGCGGTACGGCTGCACCTGGCGCAGCGGCCCGAACCAGCCGCCGAGGTAGGCCACGAACAGCAACGCGCCCAGCGATGCCGCGAACGGGGCGAAGCGTCGGTCCCCGTCGCGCCGCCACAGCCACAACGCCAGCACGGCACCGCCCAGCGCCAGGAAGCGGAACCCGGTCCGCATCGCGATCACGCCCGTCACCGCCGGCTCGTTGCCCAGCCCCAGGTAGTCGGTCAGCAGGTAGTCGGGGGTGGCGTCGAGGTAGAACCCCGAGTCGAGGATGTAGTGCCAGAAGCGGAGCGACGGTTCGAGCCACCACAAGTTGGTGACGATCGTGCCGACCGCCACGGCGACCAGCGCCGCGTGCTCGTGCCCGCGCAGCGTGCGGAACTCGCGCACGTACAGCCAGCCCATCGGCACGGCGAGCAGGAAGAACGAATACGGGTGCAGGTTGTGCAGGACGACCAGCAGCACGAACAGCACGAACAGCCGCCACGGCCGGCGGGTCTCGAGCCAGCGCCAGAACAGCGCCAGGGCGGGGATCCACAGCCAGGCGGCGAAGCCCCAGCAGGTCATCCCGACCCACGAGACCAGGTGGGCCAGGGCGTCGAACGCCCAGCAGGCGGACGCCAATCCGGCGGCGGCCGCGGCGGCGACCGCGCCCAGCCCGAACCAGCGGCCGGCGAGGAAGAACGCCAGCGGCACGAACAGCGCCGACAGCCAGACGAACAGGTTGAACGCCGTGGGCAGCGGCACGCCCAGTTCCGTCAGGGCGATCGTCCACAGCTCCCAGCCCTTGTTGTCGGCGTCGAAGATCACCCCCGAGGGCTGGCCGGCGAGCCGGTGGGGGTTGTACGACCAGGTTTCCCCGCTCTCGCGGTAGGCCTGCACCGCCCGCGCGGTCTGCTCGTAGTGCGTCTCCCAGTCGAACCCGCCCACCGGGTGTCCGGAGAGGATCACCTCCGGCGGCTGGAAGTAGAGCACGAGCACCACGTGCAGGGCCTGCACGGCGGCCAGCGCGAACCACGGCGCCCAACGCCTCATCCGGCGACCCGCAGCCAGCCGTCCAGCGCCCCGGAGCGCCAGAAGGCGAACAGCAGCCCGAGCCAGGTCAGGCCGAACACCGCCCGCAGCAGGTCCCAGGAGCGCGGCGCGCGGACGGGGTCGAGCGGCACGGCGACGCCGAGCAGCAGGGCCAGTCCGAGCCAGCGGTGCAGGAACAGCACGGCGTAGGCCGCACAGAGCGCGATCAGGACGCGGCCGAGCCACGCCGCCTCGACGGGCCCGAACACCACCGCCGTGGTCCGCAGCCCGGCCGCCCGGTCCGACGGCTCGTCGCGGATCACCTGCACCACCTCGGTCACCATGCACAGCAACCCGAGCAGCCCGGCCAGCCACCAGCCGGGCACGGAAGACAGCGGGAAGCCGACCAGCGCCATCGTCACGCCCCACCCGCCCATCGCCAGGACATCGACCACCGGCCGCCGCTTGAGCGCGGCCGAGTAGGCGACGATCACGACGACGGTGGAGCCGAGGGCGAGCAGCAGGCCGAGCGAGTGGAGCGCGCCGACGGCGGCGAGCAGCACGGCCAGGGTCGCCACCGCGCCCCATCCCGCCGCCCGGTGCGCGGCGAGGAACCGGGTGCGCTCGTGGTCGCGGCCCGGCGCCTCGAGGTCCAGGCCGACATCGTAGCAGTCGTTGAGCACGTAGACGAACAGGTTGAGCAGCAGGCCGAAGGCGAGGCGGTAGCCGAGGTCGAGCCAGGGAAGTCCGAGGGCCGCGGCCAGCGTGAGGCTGGTGACGAGGTTGCCCCCCTCACGCTTGCGGATCCGGAAGATCGCCGTGTCGGCCACGATCCGCACGGCGGCCGCGAGGCCCTTCATCGCCTCGCATCCTCGACGGCGGCCTGTCCGATGTCAAGGAAGGCGCCGGTCCGGGCCTAGAAGATCTCGATCACGGTGCGCAGCTGGTAGCCGGTCATGTCCGAGTAGGTGTACGGCCCGCTGCCGATCGGGAACTGCTCGTACGCATACGTCTCCGGGTTGATGCGGACGGCCATGTTCCCGCCCTGCGAGACGGCCCAGATCTGGTGCTGGAAGTCCACGGCCACGCCGATCACGTCCGCCGGCGCCAGCCCCGTGATCGTGTGCACCAGTTCCACCGACTCCTCGTCGACCTGCAGCACGTCGCCCTGGGTGTTGGCGACCCAGACGGAGCCGCGGTCGTCGACGGCGATGCCGCGGAAGAAGGCGGCCATCCGCGAGTCGGTGTAGGTCTGGTTGGTGCCGGTGGTCGGGTCGTGCCGGTTGACGCACGACCCGGCGAGCGTCCGGCCGGAGGTCCAGATCCGGCCGTGGGCATCGACCGAGATGCCGTAGCCGCACGGGACGTTGACGTACTCCACGGACAGGTCGGCGGTGTTGACCTTGGCCAAATTGCAGATGCCGATCGTGCAGAACGCGCCGACGATCCAGAAGTTCCCACGGGTGTCGATCGCGCCGCCGTAGGGCTGGTTGGTGACGTGGGTCTGGTCGACGACCGCGCCGGTCTCGCCGTCGAGCTTGTAGACGATCCCGTTGCTCAGCGCGCCGATCCAGACGAAGCCGCCCGCGCCGGTGTCCGGGTCCTCGGTGCCGTCCCACGCCGTCGCGCGGGCGCCGATCGCTCCCCCGGCGCCGAGCGGCGTGTTCCAGATCATGCACTCGTCCTCGCCCCACGGCCGGACGTCGGTCGGGCCGGTCGAGGTCTGGATGAGGTGGTCGCCGTTGCGGTCGACGCACCCGCCGGGCTCGGCGGCGAACTTGGTGACCGACGACGGGCCGCTGGTCGGGTCGCGATTGGTCACGACCATGTCGCCGTGCAGGTTGACCGAGGTCCGCGACGGGTCGCCGGCACCCATCTGGGGGCTGGTCCAGTAGCGCCCGACCTCGATCCCGTCCAGCGTGCAGACCTTCGACAGGGTGCCCTCGGCGGTGTTCGAGATCCAGATATACGACGCCTCGGCACAGTAGTGCCCGCTGCCGCCCTCGTCCGTGGCCGTCGAATCCTCGCGGACCGCCCCGTCGTCGTCCGCGTCGGCGTCGGCGCCGGCGTCGGTCGTTCCGGAGCAGCGGCACGTGCCTTCGACGCACGAGCCCACCGTGTAGCCGGCGGCCTGGCATTCGGCCGCGCACGTCGCCGGCACGCAGCTCCCGTTGCTGTTGCTGTCCGAGCACCCGCACAGGGCGAGCGCCAACACGGTTCCCAACGCCGTCCAACCCTTCACCATGGCCGCACCTCCCGGGACAACCGAAGGGTACGGCGGCCCCGAGGAACCGTCAACCGGAACGCGAGGGAACGCGGGTGGACGCGCCAGGACATCGCCCCAGGGGGGAGGAACTTGGCTGGCAGATCGAGAGGGCTCCGACCCGGGCCGAGGCATGGAAGG
>JAFGHH010000274.1 GCA_016930215.1 Deltaproteobacteria bacterium | reverse complement strand
CCCCACCACCCGGCCGGCTCGCGGTTGCCGCACAACGCCACCGCTATCCGCCGCGGCTGATCCGGCAGCGCCGCCTCGAGCGCCGCCACGTCGGCATCGCTCGGGCGCCGGTCGACCGGCAGTCGCGGCGGCGCCGGCAGCGGGTCCGGACCAGGGCGGAACACCAGGCCCGACTCGAATATGGCCACATCAGTGGCGCCGCGCCCGACATTGCGGCGCAACGTGGCCAGCAAGCCGGGCAGCAGCGTGGTACGCAGGTACGGCTGCTCGTCCGAGAGCGGGTTGGCCAGCCGCAGCACCTGCCGGCGAGCGTCGTCGCCGGGCAGTTGGAGGGCGTCGAGTTCGGCCGCGCCGACGAACGGGTACGACGGAGCCTCGACGTAGCCGGCTGCCGCCACCGCACGCTCGATCCGCCGCCGCACTCGCTGGCCGAAGGTGATCCCGCGGCCGGCCGGCGCGACCGGCAGCACGGACGGGATGGCCTCGTAGCCGTGCAACCGGGCGACCTCTTCGACAAGGTCGTACGGGTCGGTCAGATCGGGCCGCCAGGTCGGCGGGACGACCGACAGCCGGCCGCCGTCCAGCGGCGTCACGCGGGCCCCCACCAGCGCGAGCCGGTAGGCGACCTCTTCAGCGCTGTACTCGACGCCCACGACCTGCGACGGAAGCGACGTGGCTATCTCGAGCCGCGGAGATTCGGGGACGCTCCCGACGAGCGTCCCGCCCGGCTCCGCGGTGGCCCCCCCGAGTTCGACGAGCAGGTCGACGACCCGCTGGGCCGCTGCCGCCGGAAGGGCCGGGTCGACGCCGCGCTCCCAGCGCTTGGCGCCCTCGGTGGGCAGCTTGTGGCGCCGGGCGGTACGGGCCACCCCTGTCGCTTCGAAGTTCGCCGCCTCGATGACGATCTCTGTCGTCCTCGGCCCGAGCTCGGTCGTCGCACCGCCCATCACGCCGGCGAGCCCGATCGGGCCGGAGTCGTCCGTGATGAGCAGATCGTCCGGGTCGAGGTCGCGGACCACGTCGTCGAGCGTCGTCAGCTTCTCCCCCGGCTTGGCCCGTCGCACCACGATCGGGCCGGACAGCAGCGTTCGGTCGTACCCGTGGATCGGCTCGCCGAGCTCGAGCATCACGTAGTTGGTGATGTCGACCGCCAGCGACAGCGAGCGCATGCCGGCGAGCTGGATCCGGCGCTGCATCCAGCGCGGGGACGGGGCGTCCGGGTCGAAGCCGGTCACCGTCCGGGCCGCGAAGACCGGGCAGCGGTCCAGGTCCTCTATCCGGACGGGGTACCCCTCACCCTGGTAGCCGACCTCGACGTCGGCAGGGTCCCGCAGCGGCAGCCCGTACGCTGTCGCGACCTCCCGCGCAATGCCCCTGATCGACAACGCGTAGCCCCGATCGGGCGTGACCGCGATGTCCAGGACGTCGTCCCGCAGGTGCAGCAGTTCCGCGGCATCGTCGCCGGGCGAGCCCTCGCCGGCGCCTAGAACCATGATTCCCGCGTGGTCGTCGCCGACGCCGAGTTCGCGGGCCGAGCAGATCATGCCGTCGGACACGTGCCCGTAGGTCTTCCGCGCCGAGATGGTGAACCCACCGGGCAGCACGGCCCCGGGAAGTGCCACGACGACGAGATCGCCTTCGGCGAAGTTCAGCGCGCCGCACACGATGCCGCGAGGATCGCCCTCGCCGGCGTCCACCTGGCACCACCGGATCGTCTTGCCGTTCTTGTGGGTCTCCTCGGAGAACTCCAGCACCCGGCCGACGACGAGCGGCCCGTCGACGTCGGCGCCGGCGTGATCGACCGTTTCGACCTCGAGTCCGGCCCGGATTAGCCGCGCGGCGACGTCACGCGCCGACTCACCGGGCGGCAGGTCGACGTACTCACTGAGCCACGACAACGGAACCCGCATCAGATCTCCATCCCGAACCGGCTGGTGAACCGCACGTCACCCTCGACCATGTCTCGCATGTCCTCGATCCCGTGCCGGAACATGAGGGTGCGTTCCAGCCCCATGCCGAATGCGAAGCCGGTGTAGCGCTCGGGGTCGATGCCGCAGGCGATGAGCACCCGCGGGTTGACCATGCCGCAACCACCCCACTCGATCCAGCCCTCGGAAGAGCAGGTGCGGCACGGTGCGTCCGGGTTGCCGACCGACGCGCCACGGCATACGAAGCATTGCAGGTCCATCTCGGCGGACGGTTCGGTGAAGGGGAAGTAGGACGGGCGGAGCCGCGTCGTGATGCCGTCACCGAACATCGCCTCGGCGAAGTGGTCGAGGGTGCCCTTCAGGTGCGCCATGGTCAGGCCTTCGTCCACGGCAAGGCCCTCCACCTGGGAGAACACCGGCGTGTGCGTGGCATCGAGCTCGTCGGTGCGGTACGTGCGGCCCGGGCATATCACGTAGATGGGTGGCCTGCGCTCGAGCATGGTGCGGGCCTGTACCGGCGAGGTGTGCGTGCGCAGCACTACCCCGGACTCCTGCGCTCCCGGCGGGGCTTCGATGAAGAACGTGTCCTGCATG
>JAFGHH010000273.1 GCA_016930215.1 Deltaproteobacteria bacterium | reverse complement strand
ACCGTGCCGTCGCCGTACCACTCGAGCGGCGCGCGGTGCGGTCCCGGTTGGCGCGGCTTGGGCCCGCGGAAGGAGAAGGCGCGCGTCCCGGCGGGCAGGAACAGCAGCCGCGGCTCGAACGGCTCCTGCAGCACGCGGACGCGGAAGTGCTCCGCGGCGCGGGGCCCCGGCACTTCGACGGCGTAGGCCGGAGGCTCGTCGTGACGCGCGGCACGGGTGTCCCAGGTGGTGCGCCGCCAGGCGCGGCCGTCGTAGCTGTCGAAGGTCGTGCCCCGGAAGCGCAGGCGCGCGAGCTCCGCGAGCGGCGGCGTGCCGCCGGGAAACTCGACGCGCAGGACCGGCGTCGGGTCGTCGGCCAGCGGGACCAGGTCGCCGAGCTCCATGCGGTCGGAGAAGCCGACGAGGAACGAGCCGCCGACGCGGCCGGCCAGGAGGCCGAAACCGAGCCGCGGGAGGGCGACGAAGAACAAGGTCGTCAGCAGCAGCAGCGGGACCGCGCTCACCAGCAGCGCGGCGACGAACCCGGGCGTCGCGACGCGCCGCGTGCGGAGGACGCGGGCCAGCGTCTGGTCGTCGCGCCCGCCATCGACCGCGCCGGCGTACTTCTGTTCGATCTCGCGCCGCAGGTGCAGCAGCGTCAACAGCAGCGGGGCCAGCATCACGAACAGCACGAGCAACAGGGCGTACTTGAGGCCGGTGAGCAGGATCGTCGCGAAGGCGACGTGCCCCAGGGCCAGCAGGGCGATCTGCTCCTGGTCGCGGGAGCCGGTGCGGTTGAACACCTTGTGCACCTGCAGGTAGGCGGCGAGCTGGGCGGTGACGAGGATCAGGGGCGAGCCGGCCGCGACCGCGGCGACCGCGGCGGCCACCGCCGCCACCGCCACCGCCGTCCAGGCCCGTTGCCACCGCCGCGCCTCCATCCACGGCCGGGGCACGGCCAGCGCGGCCAGGAACGCCACCGGAGCGCCCCACGACACCACCGGGCCGGCGGCCCCCGACAGCGCCAGCACACCCAGGCCGATCCCGGCGAAGGCCAGCAGCACCAGCTCCTGGATGCGGCGGAACCTCACGGGCGGGCCTCCGCCGACGGCGCGAGCGAGCGGGGACGACCGCCGGGCGGCGGCGGCGAGTCCCCGGGCTCCGTGCGCAGCACGGGCAGCAGCGCCAGGAACGCGAGCAGGGCGCGCGTGCGCGCCGCCGGGAGCGGGCCGATGCTGGCGTCGCAGGCGCGCACCCGGACCGTGGCCGATGGGCTGCGCGCCGCGTCGAGCACCAGGTACGCCGCCCCCGAGATCTCGCGCTCGATGCGCGCCTCCTCGCGCGCCAGCTCCTCCGGCGTGCGGGCCGCGGCGGCCACGCGGTTCTCCAGCCGCAACTCGAGCCGGCGCGACTCGTCCGCGGCGCGATCGGCGACCAGCAGCTCCCCGATCTTCGCCGACAACCGCCAGCGCACCAGCCGCGGGTCGTCGCCCGGCACGAAACGACGCGGGTCGAGCAGCTCGGCGCCGGTGCCGCGGCGCTCCACGCGCGCCGTCTCCTCCGCCCCCTTGGTCGTCTCGTGTCGCGATCCCGTCGCCAGCGGCTCCGGGAACACCAGCACCTCCTGCGGCGCATCGACGATCCGCGACTTGACGAACAGCCCGAACGGGAACTTCGTGCGGACCTCGTAGCCGCGGAACCGGTACCGACCGCGCCGCGGAAACACGAACGGGTAGGTCGTCGCCTGCTCCCGGCCGGCCGAAACCTTGAGGTAGAAGCAGCGGCGCATCGTCACGTGGCCGTCGATCAGGTCCTCGACCTCCACCGCGTACGACGGGTAGCGCTTGGGGTTGCGCACGCGAATCTCGATCGGCGTGCGCCGGCCGGCGAAGATCGCCAGCGGCGGCGTGCGGGTGATGTCGAGCCGCCGCAGGACCGACTCGGAGAGCGCCCCGGACAGGATGATCAGCGAGACCAGCAGCGACAGCAGCAGGTAGAGCAGGTTGTTCTGCGTGTTGATCGCCGCGAAGCCGATGCCGAGGGTGACCGCCACGAACCAGCGGCCCTCGCGCGTGAAGCGCAGCCGGCGACGGCTCGAGCGCAGGCGCGCCAGGAAGCCGGAGGCCATGACGTCAGGTGGGGACGGGGACCGAGGCGAGGATGCGCCGCAGGGCGTCCTCGGCATAGGCCCGCCCGTCCTCGGGCATGCCGCCCGGAGGATGCAGCCGGTGCGCCAGCACCGGCAGGAAACCGCGCTGCACGTCGTCCGGCACGCAGTAGTCGCGGGCCTCCGCCAGCGCGCGGGCCCGCGCCGCCTGGACCAGCGCCATCGCGCCGCGCGGCGAACAACCGACCGCGAAGGTGCCTCCCTGCCGCGTCCGCTGCACCAGCGCGTGCACGTACTGCAGCAGCGAATCCTCGATGCGCACCGTCGCCACCGTGCGCTGCAACGCCACCAACTCGCTCGCCGTGCACGCCGCGGTGACGTGCCGCAACGCGTCCTCGTGCGAATGCCCCGCCATCAGCCGGACCTCGGCCTCCGGCACCGGATACCCCATCGCCACCCGCATCAGGAACCGGTCGAGCTGCGACTCGGGCAGCGGATACGTGCCGACGATCTCCAGCGGATTCTGCGTCGCCGCCACCAGGAACGGCTCCGGCAACGGCCGCGTCTCCCCCTCCGCCGTCACCTGCCGGTCGCTCATCGCCTCGAGCAGCGCGCTCTGCGTCTTCGGCGTCGCCCGGTTGATCTCGTCGGCCAACACCACGTTCGCGAAGATCGGCCCCGCGTGGAACCGGAACGCCTGCGTCTGCTGGTCGTAGATCGAAACCCCCAGGATGTCCGTCGGCAACAGGTCGCTCGTGAACTGGATCCGCCGAAACGACCCGCCCACCGCCCGCGCCACCGCCCGCGCCAGCGTCGTCTTGCCGACCCCCGGCACGTCCTCCACCAGCAGGTGCCCGCCCGCCACCAGGCACGTCACCGCCAGCCGGATCACGTCGTCCTTCCCCAGGATCGCTCGCCGGACTTCCCGCTCGATGCGCGAAATCAACTGGTGCGCGCTCAACGCATCGAGCAGCGGAGCCACGCTGGTGGGACGCTGGATCGCCATCGCTCGACCGACGACACCCGGACCGCTGCGGTCCGGACCCTACTCGTCCTTCCCCCGCTTGTCGTCCAGCCCCTCGTCCTCCTCCGTGACGCTGGGGAACTTCATGATCTCCTTGCGGGCGATCTTCCACGCCTTCTGCACGATCCAGGACAACGACCGGTCCTGCCGGGTCGCCTCGGCCTGGATCTCCTGCAGCATGTCTTCCGGGAAGTAGAGGCTCTGCTTGCGCTTGTCCGAACCGACCATCTGATCCCTCCTCGGCGCATCCGCAAACCTGGGGGCCCGCACCGACGATGTGTGGTAGTGTATGGAACCATGACAGGGTTCGTCAATGGGTCTTGCCGGCGTGCCCTCCTGTTCCTCGCCATGCTGTCCGCCACGAGCCTTCCGCCGGGGCTCGCCGTCGCCCAGGAGCTCGACGGGGACGTCCCGCGCGCACAGGCCGGACGCGGGCAGCGGGTGTTGAGCGACCCCGAGGCGCTGTTCCGTCGGGTGCTGACGCACATCCAGGACGAGTACGTCGATGAGGTGGAGCGGCGCGACCTGTTCTACGCGGCGATCCGCGGAATGGTGCGGGAGCTGGACCCGCACAGCGACTTCCTCGACCCGCAGGCGTATCGGGCGTTCCAGGACGACCTGTGCGGGATCTACGGCGGTGCCGGCTTCCAGGTCGAGTACCGCGGGGGCCAGTACGAGATCGTCAAGGTCTTCCCGGATTCGCCGGCGGAGCGCGTGGATCTGCGGGCCGGGGACGTGCTGCTCGAGGTCGAGGGTGCGGCGCTCGTCGGGCTGGCGATGAGCGAGATCCTGGCGCGGATGCGGGGCGAGGTGGGGACGGTGCTGGCGCTGCGGCTGCGGCGGGGCGACGAGCCGCCGTTCGAGCTGCGGCTGGTGCGCCAGGCGGTGGAGCTGCCGACCGTCCAGGCGGAGTTCCTCGAGCCGGGCTACGTGCTGGTGCGGATCCACTACTTCCACGAGGACGCGGCGACGAAGCTCGACGAACAGCTCCGTACGCTCGACGCGCGCAGCCCCGACGGCCTCCGCGGCGTCATCCTGGACGTGCGCGACAACCCGGGCGGCGTGGTCGACGAAGCCGTGGGGATCGCGGACCTGTTCCTCTCCGAGGGCGTGATCGTCTCGACGCGCGGGCGCACGGACGACGAGAACGACGACCGCACGGCGCGGGCGGGTTCGCGCTGGGAGTCGTTGCCGGTGACGGTGCTGGTCAACGACTACACCGCCTCGTCGGCGGAGATCCTGGCGGCGGCGCTTCGCGACAACGCGCGGGCCACGCTGATCGGCGCGCAGACCTTCGGCAAGGGCACCGTGCAGCGCCTGGTCGAGCTGCTCGACGGCTCCGCGCTGCGGCTGACCGTGTCACGGCTGCTCACGCCGGCCGGCGAGGCGATCCAGGGCAACGGGATCGTGCCCGACCTGACCGTCGGCGAGGCCCGCGAGGACCCCGCGCGGGAGCCGGCGCTGCGCGAGACCGACCTCCCGCGGGCGCTGGGGCCCGGCACCGAGGCGCCGGACGAGGCACCCGTGTTCGACGCCGCGGCCCGCATCGAGGATCTGGCCGTCCGCCTGGCCTACCAGGTCCTGCGGCTCGAGGAGCGGCGCCGCCGTCGACCGCCGCCGCGGGTCGTGCCCTGATCGGACGGGAAAGGAGCCGACGATGGAACGAACACCGCACACGACGCTCGCCGCGACCGCGACCCTGCTGTGCGCCCTGGGCGGCTGCCAGTGCGGCGGCGGGGACACCGCCGCCGAATGCACGACCAACGTCCAGTGCCCGGGCGGCGCCTGCGTCGATGGACGCTGCGTCTGGACCGACGGCGGTTCGGACGGGGACGCGGACGGCGGCCCGGAGGCCGAGGCCGACGCGGAGGGCGGGTCCGACGCGGACGCCGACGTCGGCTGCGAGTCGGGGGTGGTCTGCGGCGACGTCTGCTGCCTCACCGGCCAACGCTGCGCCTACGGCGGCTGCGTCGTCGACCTCGGCCCCTGCACCACCAACGACGATTGCGCCGGCGACAGCTACTGCGATGCCGAGGGCCGCTGCACGCCGTACGGAACGCCGCCCGACGTGGTGTTCGACCCGGAGTGCGAGCGCGAGATCGAGATCGGCGAGTTCGCCCCCGCCGAGCAGTGCCGCTGGACCAACGAGGGAGACACGGGGGCCTTCGCGACCTGGAACCAGGTCTACAACGCCCCGATGGTCGCCGACTTCAATCTCGACGACGACCCGCTCGTGCTCGCCCCCTCGATCGTCGTGGCGACCTTCGCCGGCTCCCACGACGGCGCCATCCTCCGGGTGCTCGACGGCCGCACCTGCACGGAACAGGCGCGGCTCGAGGACCCGGCCGACCGGCTGATCTACGCCAGCAACTTCGCGATCGGCGACCTCGACCGCGCCCCCGACGGCCGCCCGGAAATCGTCGGCACCTCGCTGCAGTCCACCGACGTCGCCGGCGGCCTGGTCGCCTTCCGGGTCGACCCGACGACGCTCGAATTCCGACGGCTGTGGTACGGCCGGCGTTGCGACCTGCCGGGCGAGCCGCGCCACGTGCCGAACGAGTGGTCGAACAACAACGGGCCCTCGATCCACGACCTCGACGACGACGGCGTCCCCGAAGTGCTGCTCGACCGCTTCGTCTACGACGCCGACGGCTGCCTGCTCAACCCGACCCAGACCTACATCAACTACCTGCGGCTCGGCCTGTTCGCCGTCGTCGCCGACGTCGACCACGACGGCGCGCCGGAGCTCGCAGCGCCGGACGGAGTCTTCGCCTGGGACGCCGCGGCCCGCGACTGGGTGCGCGAGCCGTACTGGGCGCCTCCGGACGACGAGCTGGCCGAGGCGACGCGGATCGGGCACGTCGCGGTCGCCGACCTCGGCGACTTCCCCGGCGCGGTGGGCGACGCCCCGGGTCGCGCCGAGATCGTCGTCGCCGCGGCCCCCGCGATCGACTCCCCCGCCACCGCCACCGGCCGCGTACGCGTCATGACGATCGGCGGCGACGTGGTCTTCGGGCCCTACGACCTCCCGGCCGAGGGCGCCGGCGTGGCGGGCCGCGGCGGACCGCCGACGATCGGCGACTTCGACGGCGACGGGCGCCGCGAGTTCGCCGTGGCCGGCGGCAGCCGCTACACCGTGTTCGACCTCGACTGCGATATCCCCGCCGACACCGGCCCCGGCTGCACGCGCGCCGCCGGACTGCCGCGCGGCGTGCTGTGGAGCCGCCCGTCCCAGGACCTCAGCTCCAACGTCACCGGTTCCTCGGTCTTCGACTTCGACGCCGACGGCACGGCCGAGGTGGTCTACGCCGACGAATGCTTCGCGCGCATCTACCGCGGCGCCGACGGCGAGGTGCTGTTCTCGCGCAGCGCCTCCTCCGGCACCGGCTACGAGTTCCCCGTGATCGCCGACGTCGACGGCGACTTCAACAGCGAGATCGTCGTCGCCCTCACGCGCGGCGTCGCCTGCCCGACCACCGACCCGATCTTCACCCGCGGCACGTCGACCTTCGAGAGCGGTACCGGCATCGTCGTGCTGCGCGACGTCGAGGACACCTGGGCCGCCTCGCGCCCGCTGTGGAACCAGCACGCCTACTCGATCACCCACGTCGCCGACGACGGCTCCATCCCCCGCACCTCGGCCTGGCTCCCCAACCACGCCGACCCCGAGCTCAACAACTTCCGCATGAACACCCAGGGGTCGCTCGAGCGGCGCGGCGCCGCCGACCTCACCGTCTCGCTCTCGCGCATCGACGAGCTGTGCGAGGACGTCGTGGGCGACGTCGAGCTGGCGGCCCGCGTCTGCAACCGCGGCACCAACCCGGTGCCCGACGGCGCACGCGTCGTGTTCTGGGCCGGCGACCCGGACGCCGGCGCCCCGATCGCCTGCGAGACGGTCCTGCCGCGGCTCCTCGTTCCCGGCGACTGTACCGAGGTCTCCTGCACCTGGACCGTCCCGGCCGGCACCACGACCACCGAGGTGACCGTGATCGTGGACCCGGACGGCGAGGTCTTCGAGTGCCGCGACGGGAACAATCGCGGTGTAATTCCGGCAGTTTACTGTGGCCTGATCTGAGCCTCGCCCGGGCCGCGCAGAATCCTTGCGTACGGCATCACAAGCTGTGCTATAGTCCCCGCGTTCTCCTTCCGTCCGCGTCGACGTCTGTTCGCCGATCCGCCGGAGAGAACACGCGATCGTTTCCCGCCCGGCGGACGAATTCGCGTACCAACCGAGCCGGGAGACGTCGACAGAGATCGACACGGAAGGAAAGACCATGAAGCTTTTCGTTGGCAGCCTGTCCTACGACACCCGTGACGAGGACCTGCGGGCGGCGTTCGCCCCCCATGGGAACCCGATCTCGGCGACCGTGATCATGGACCGTATGACCGGTCGGTCCAAGGGCTTCGGCTTCGTCGAGTTCGCGAGCGCCGAGGAAGGTCAGCGCGCGATCGAGGCGTTGAACGGCACGCAGCTGCAGGGCCGGACCATCACGGTGGCCGAGGCCCGTCCGCGCGAGGACCGCGGCGGTCGCGGCGGCGGCGGCGGCGGCTACGGCGGCGGCGGCGGCGGCGGT
>JAFGHH010000272.1 GCA_016930215.1 Deltaproteobacteria bacterium | reverse complement strand
GACGGCCACGACCGGATCTTCCTCGCCTGGTCCCGCGACGGGATGGAATGGCGCAAGTACCGCAACGACGACGACCCGCGACCCGTGCTCGACGTCGGCAGCTCGAATCACGTCAACGACCCGAGCACCGTGCTGGTCGGCAGCACGTGGCGCATGTACTACACGGATGCCCCGGTCGGCATCGACGACCGGATCTGGCTGGCCGAGGCGACCCACGTGCACTCGTTCGCCAAGGTGGGCGAGGTGCTCGGCCCCGGCCCCGCCGGCTCGTGGGAGTCCGAGAAGGTCGGGCGGCCGTCCGTGCTGTACGAGGGCGGCCTGTACAAGATGTGGTACGACGGCGCCGACGGCACGGCGCGCCACGTCGGCTACGCCACCTCGACCGACGGCCGGAGCTGGACGCGCCATCCGGACAACCCGGTGCTGCGCAACGCCGGCGCGGTGGACGTGCAGAACGTCGGCGGGGTGTACGTGATGCTGCGCGAGGCGGGTGACGGCACGTACTGGGCGACGAGCGTCGACGGAACGTGCTGGGTCGACCGCGGGCGGCTGTTCGGCCTGTCGGGGGCGGCCTACGACGCCTACGGCCAGGTCACGCCGCACCTGCAGCTGGACGGCGGCGCGGTGCGCGCGGTGTGGTTCGGCGGCGCCTCGGTTTCGAGCTGGAACCGCAACCGGATCGCGGCGGCGTTCCCCGGCGGGACCGCGCCGGCCGGCGGAGGCGGCTGCAGCGCCTGCCTCACCTGGGGCTGGTCGTGCGCGCTGGCCTGCCACGGCGCGGGGTTCACCAACGGCCTGTGCGGCGCGCCGGGCAGCACCAACCCCGGCGCCTGCTGCTCCTGCGCCGACGACGGCTGCCAGGCCTGCACGCCGGGGTTCGACGATTGCCAGGCGGCGTGCGTCGGCGCCGGCCGGGGCGGCGGCTGGTGCCTGTACCCGGGAAGTACCGACACCGGCCGTTGCTGCGGCTGCCTCCCCTGAACGGCCTTCAGACACGGCCTGCGATCCCGTGAGGTTCCCGCCGCCCGGCGATCTTGCTTGCCAACCCCCGGACGTGTGAGTATACGTCCGCGCCGGTCGGGGCACCGGGGCCCGACCCTCTTCCGCGGGCGCAGGGCGTCGAGGGGAGTGGGATCATGGCACGAGTCACCGTCGAGGATTGCCTGGAGCACGTGGAGAACCGGTTCGCCCTGGTGATCCTGGCCGCACAGCGGGCCCGCCAGCTGATGAAGAAGGCGCCGCAGCTCGTGGCCAGCCGGAACCGTCCTGCGGTAACGGCCTTGCGCGAGATCGCGGCGGCCCGCGTCCGCCCGCGCGTCTCCGTGCGCCAGTTGATCGATGAAGTGATCCGCGACCAGCACCGGTAGTCGCACCGACCGCAAGTCGAGGTCCCCACGCCGGCGCGCTGCGGCGTCGGGTGGCGTGTCGCGGCGCGTCGGCGGCCTCCGCGCGCTTGCCTCGCCCGAGGTCCCTGCGGTAGTGGTGGGCGGGGGACGGAGGGCGACGTGGGCGACAGCGAGGACCACGGGTTGGAGGAGGAGCGGGCCGAGGCGCAGCGCGTGCGAGAGCGGCAGGACGCCGCCGCGGCCCTCGCCGGCGAGGACACGGGGCTGGTTTCGCTCAGCGGCGAGATGCCGGCCAACGTGATCGTCGTGCCGCTCGAGGAGACCGTGCTGTTCCCCGGCATGACCGTGCCGGTGATCTACCCGCCCGGCCCGGTGCGCGACGCGGTCGACTTCGCCGCCGGCCAGGGCTCGTTCGTCGCCTTCGTGCCTCGCAAGACCCCGCGCGAGGTCGATGTCGAGACGCCGAAGGAGACGATCTTCAACCCCGACGAGCTGGTGCAGGTGGGGGTGCTGGCCCGGATCCTCAAGTCGCTCAACATGCCCGGCGGCAACCGTTCGTTCTTTCTCGCCTGCGTCCAGCGGATCGTCGTCGTGCGCTACCTTCGCACGCAGCCGTACCTGATCGCCCGCGTTTCGTACCCGGTCGACCAGGTGCCCGACGAGAAGCCGTTCCAGGGGTTGTGGCGGGCCGCGAAGTCGTCGCTCGCCGACCTGCTCAAGGAGATCCCCGGCCTTCCCGAGGGGTTCTCGATCGCCGCGGCGAACCTCGAGGGGCCGGCGCAGCTCACCGACTTCGTCGCCGCGCACCTCGACCTCAAGCGCGAGGAGCGGCTCGAGCTGCTGCAGACGATCGATCTGCCGCGGCGGCTGCTCCGGGTGACCGAGGCGCTGAACCGCGAGCTGGAGCTGGCGCGGCTGGCCGGGAAGATCCGCGACGAGATCCGGGCGAAGATCGAGAAGAGCCAGCGCGAGTACTACCTGCGCGAGCAGATCAAGGCGATCCGCAAGGAGCTGGGCGAGGAGGTCGACCAGAAGGAGCTGGCGCTCAAGGAGCTGGAGGACCGGATCGAGAAGCGCGGGCTGTCGGAGACGGCGGCCAAGCGAGCGCGGGACGAGCTGAAGCGGCTGGAGATCCTGTCGCCGGAGTCGCCCGAGTACAACGTGGTCCGGTCGTACCTGGAGTGGATGACCGAGCTGCCGTGGGCCGTGGAGACGGAGGACAACACCGATCTCAAGCGTGCGCGCGCGATCCTGGAGGAGGACCACTACGGCCTGCAGGAGGTCAAGGAGCGGATCGTGGAGTTCCTGGCGGTGCGGAAGCTGCGTCCCGACCAGAAGGGTGCGATCCTGTGCTTCTCCGGCCCGCCGGGCGTCGGCAAGACGTCGCTCGGCCAATCGATCGCCCGCGCGCTCGGCCGCAAGTTCTTCCGCTTCTCGCTCGGGGGCATGCGCGACGAGGCGGAGATCAAGGGCCACCGGCGGACGTACATCGGGGCGATGCCCGGCAAGATCCTGCAGGGGCTGCGCACGGTCGCGGTCCGCAACCCGGTGTTCATGCTCGACGAGATCGACAAGCTGGGGCAGGACTGGCGGGGCGATCCCTCGAGCGCGATGCTCGAGGTGCTCGACCCGGCGCAGAACCTCAACTTCCTCGACCACTACGTCGATGTCCCGTTCGACCTTTCGCGGGTGATGTTCATCTGTACGGCCAACATCAAGACGCAGATCCCGCCTCCGCTGCTGGACCGGATGGAGATCATCGAGCTGCCCGGGTACATCCTCGAGGAGAAGGTGCAGATCGCGCGGCGGTATCTGTTCCCGCGCCAGCGCGAGGCGCACGGTCTGGGCCCGTCGCAGCTCACGTTCCAGCCCGCGGTCTACCCGCGGATCATCGATGGCTGGACGCGCGAGGCCGGGGTGCGGGACCTCGAGCGGCGGATCGGGCGCATCGCGCGGAAGGTGGCGGCGCAGGTGGCCTCCGAGGAGCGCCGGCGGGCGGCGATCGCCGCCGGCAAGCTCGAGGAGTACCTCGGGCCGCGCGTGTTCTTCGCCGACGAGCTGCGGCGCGCGCTGCGGCCCGGCGTCGTCGTCGGTCTGGCCTGGACGCCGGTCGGCGGCGAGATCATGTTCATCGAGTCGACGCGCATGCCTGGCCGCGGCAACTTCAAGGTCACCGGCCAGCTCGGCGAGGTGATGAGCGAGTCGGCGCAGATCGCGCTGTCCTACGTGCGCAAGCACGGCAGTCGGTTCGAGATCGACGCCGAGGTGTTCGAGAAGGCCGACCTGCACGTCCACTTCCCGGCGGGCGCCACGCCGAAGGACGGGCCCAGCGCGGGCATCGCGATCACCACGGCGCTGGTCTCGCTGCTCGGCTGGGGCAAGGGCCGCAGGATCCGGGCGCGGCTGGCGATGACCGGGGAGATGACGCTGCGCGGGGAGGTGCTGCCGGTCGGCGGCATCCGGGAAAAGTGCCTGGCGGCCAAGCGCGCCGGGGTGCGCGAGGTGATCGT
>JAFGHH010000271.1 GCA_016930215.1 Deltaproteobacteria bacterium | reverse complement strand
CGCTCGACCGGCCGTTCGAGCACCTGTTCGGGACGCCGCACGACCAGGTCGCCGGGCAACGCGCCGAGTTCCTCGCCGCGCGGCGCGGGGAGGTGCCCCATGGCTAGGCGGACGATGGTCCAGGCGCTGAATCTGGCGCTGCACCAGGAGCTGGCCAAGGACGACCGCGTGCTGGTGCTCGGCGAGGACGTCGGGCTGGACGGCGGCGTGTTCCGCGTCACCGACGGGCTGATCCAGAAGTTCGGCGAGCAGCGGGTGCTCGACACGCCGCTGGCCGAGGGCGCGATCGTCGGCACGGCGATCGGGATGGCGCTGGCCGGCCTGCGGCCGGTGGCCGAGATCCAGTTCTGCGGCTTCAGCTACCTGACGCTGGCGCAGCTCGAGGGCAACGGCGCGCGGTTCCGCTCCCGCACCCACGGGCGGTTCACCGTGCCGCTGGTGATGCGGGTGCCGTACGGCGCCGGCGTCCGGGCCCTCGAACACCACTCGGAGACCCCCGACGCGACCTTCGCCCACATCCCGGGCCTCAAGGTCGTCGTCCCCTCCGGACCGCGCAACGCCCGCGCCCTGCTGGTCAGCGCGATCCGCGACCCGGACCCCGTCGTGTTCCTCGAGCCGAAGCGCTCGTACCGCGCGTTCCGCGAGGAGGTCCCCGACGAGGAGGAGACGCTGCCGCTGGGCAAGGCCCAGGTGGTGGAGCCCGGGGACGACCTGACGCTGATCGCCTGGGGCGCGATGATGCGCCCCGCCCTGCAGGCCGCCGCGGCGGTCCGCGAGCGGCGGGGCGCCGGCATCGAGGTGCTCGACCTGCTGACGCTCAACCCGCTCGACGCCGGCACGTTCCTCGAGTCGGTGCGCAAGACCGGCCGGGCGGTGGTGGTCCAGGAAGGACCGCGGCACATCGGCGTTGCGGCCGAGGTCGTCGCACGGATCAACGACGAGGCGCTGGACCGCGTGGCGGCGCCGATCCGGCGCGTCACCGGCTACGACGTCGTCACCCCGTACTTCTCGCGCGAGGAGGCGTACCTCCCGGACGCCGAGCGCGTGCAGCGGGCGATCGAGGAGACCCTCGACTACCAGTAGGAGGCGCCGATGTTCGAATTCAAGCTGCCGGACCTGGGCGAGGGGATCCACGAAGGGGAGATCCTGAAGTGGCACGTCGCCGCGGGCGACGCGGTCCGCGAGGACGACCCGCTGGTCGATGTGGAGACCGACAAGGCCGCGGTCACGATCCCGTCGCCGAAGAGCGGACGCGTCGTCCGCACCGAGGGGAAGCGGGGCGACAAGGTCCACGTCGGGCAGGTGATCGCCGTGATCGACGAGGGCGGGACGGGAACGCAGCCGGCCGAGCCGGCGACCTCCCCCGCAGCAGCGCCCCCCGGAGTGCCGGCGCCCCCCGCGTCGCCGCAGGCGCCCGCCGCCGCCGCACCGACGCCTCCGGCCGCAGCGGCGCCGGCGACCGGCTCCACCGCAACCACGACGACGAAGACGGGCGAACGAAGCGGCCCGGTTCCGGCGGCCCCGGCCACCCGACGCCTGGCGCGCGAGCTGGACGTCGCCCTCGATCTCGTGCCCCCGACCGGTCCCGGCGGGAGGGTGACGCCCGAGGACGTGCGGCGGTTCGCGGCGGGCCCGTCCGCGCCCACGCCCACGACCACGACCACGCCCGCGCCCGCGCCCGCGCCCACGACCACGAGCGTGGCCGCGGGAATCCCGTATCTGGATCTCGAGCCGCTTCCGGACTTCGCGGCCTTGGGGCCCGTGGAGACCGAGCCGCTGGTGTCGATCCGCCGCAAGGTGGCGCGCAAGATGGTCACCTCGTCGTTGCTCGTGCCGCACGTGGCGCACATGGACGAGGCGGACGTCACGGAGCTGGAGGCGTTCCGCAAGGCGCAGCGCGAGCGGCGCGGCGGCGAGCCGAGCACGAAGCTGACGCTGCTGGCGTTCGTCGTGCGGGCGGTGGTCGATGCGCTCAAGCGCTTCCCGGCGTTCAACGCCAGCGTCGACCCGTTCCGCGAGCTGCTGGTATCCAAGAAGTACTACCACCTCGGCATCGCGGCCGACACCGACCGCGGGCTGGTGGTGCCGGTGCTGCGCGACGCCGACCGCCGGAGCCTGCTGGGCCTGGCGGCCGGGATCGCGGACCTGGCGCGGCGGGCCAAGGAGGGGAAGCTCGAGCTCGCCGACCTGCGCGGCGGGACGTTCACGGTGACCAACATCGGGGCGCTGGGCGGCACGAGCATGGTGCCGCTGATCAACTACCCGGAGGTCGGAATCCTCGGAATGGGCCGCGTGCAGGAACGGCCGGTGGTGCGCGACGGTCAGATCGTTGCGCGGCGGATGCTGCCGCTGACGCTGTCGTTCGACCACCGCGTGACCGACGGGGCCGACGCGGCACGGTTCGTCAACCACGTGGTGCGGCTGCTCGAGGACCCCGCCGCACTGCTCGTCGAGACCTGAGAGGTGCGCCGATGGTGATGGGAACGCTGCAACAGGAAGCCGAGCTGGCGATCGTCGGAGGCGGGCCCGGCGGCTACGTCGCCGCGCTCCGCGCCGCGGACCTGGGCCGCGACGTGGTGCTGGTCGACGAGCGTCCGCGGCTCGGCGGCACCTGCCTGCTCGAGGGCTGCATCCCCTCAAAGACGCTGATCCACGCGGTCGGCGTGCTGGAGGCGGCGCGCGAGGCACGACAGCTCGGCATCACCTTCGACGAACCGCGGCTCGACCTGGACCTCCTGCGGAAGCACGTCGACCGGGTCGTCGGCGGCCTCTCCAAGGGCATCGACGGCCTGCTGGCGCGCCGCAACGTGCAGGTGCTGCACGGCAAGGCCCGCTTCACCGGGCCCCACGCGCTGTTCGTCGAGGGCGAGCACCAGGCGACGATCCGGTTCCGCCACGCGATCGTCGCGGTCGGCTCGCGCCCCACGCGGCTCCCCGCGGCCGGCGACCTGCCGGTCTGGAGCTCGACCCACGCCCTGCGACTGCCCGAGATTCCCCCCCGCCTGATCGTCGTCGGCGGCGGCTACATCGGCCTCGAGCTGGGCCAGGTCTTCGCCGGCCTCGGCTCGCGGGTGACGCTCGTCCAGTTCGCCCCCCGCCTGCTCCCCGCCGCCGACCCCGACCTGATCGATGTCGTCGTGCGCCGCGCCCGGCGCGGCTTCGCCGACCTGCTCGTCGACTCCAAGGTCGTCGGCGTCGAGCGGACCTCGGCCGCCCTGGCGGTCACGGTCGAACACGAAGGCGCGCGCCGGACGCTCGAGGCCGAGCGGGTGCTGGTGGCCGTGGGGCGCACGCCGAACACCGACCGCGTGGGCCTCGAGGCGCTCGGGCTGGCCGTCGACGAGCACGGCCGGATCCCGGTCGACGAGCAGCTGCGGACGAAGGTCCCGCACGTGTTCGCGATCGGGGACGCCGTCGCCGGGCCGATGCTGGCCCACAAGGCCTCGCGCGAGGCGAAGGTCGCGGCCGAGGTGCTCTCGCACCACAAGTCCGCGTTCGACAACCGCGCGATCCCCGCCGTGGTCTACACCGACCCCGAGCTCGCCTGGGCCGGGCTGACCGAGCGCGAGGCGCAGGAGCGGGGCACGAAGGTCGCCGTCGGCCGCTTCCCGCTGCGGGCCCTCGGCCGCGCCTGGACGCTCGGTCGCACCGAAGGACTGGTCAAGGTGCTGTCGGAACCGGAGAGCGGCCGGATCCTCGGCGTCGGGATGGTGGGGCCGCAGGCTTCCGAGCTGATCGCCGAGGCGACCCTCGCGCTCGAACTGGGCGCGACGCTCGAGGACCTGATGGTGACGATCCACCCGCACCCCTCGCTGGCCGAGTCGCTCGTCGAGGCGGCGGAGGTCGCGGCCGGGACGCCGGTCCACGTCAACCCGGCGAGGAAGCCGTGACGGACCTGCTGCCGGCCGTCCGCGCCGCGTCGACGCCCCTCCCCGCCGCGCCGAACCGGGCCGCGGCCGACGAGTTCCACCCGTACACGCCGGACGACGAGCAGCTCGCGGCGACGGCGGTCGACGGACGCCCGCGCGTGCGCGTCTACCGTCCCGGCGAGGTGCAGGTGGTGCTGGGTCGCGGCGGCCGGGCCGAGGTCGAGCTGTACCTGGACGCGTGCCGCACGGACGGCATGCCGGTAGCCCGTCGCCCGGGGGGCGGCGGCGCGGTCGTGCTCGACCCCGGCAACGTGGTCGTCGCCGCGACGGCTCCGCAGGCCGGCCTGCCCCGCATCCCCGAGCTGTTCGCGCGGTTCTCGGCGTGGGTGATCGAGGGACTCGAACGGGTCGGCATCCACGGCGTCCGACGCGAGGACGCCTCGGACCTGGTCCTCGGCGACCTCAAGGTCGGCGGAGCGTGCCTCTATCGCCCGCGGGGCTTGGCGCTCTACGTGACGACGCTGCTCGTCGAGCCGCGGGTCGAGCTGATGGAGCGGTACCTCGCCCACCCGCCGCGCGAGCCGGTCTACCGCCGCGGGCGGCGGCACGGGGAGTTCGTCGGCCGGCTGGCCGACGCCGGAGGTTGGACCGCGGAGCGTCTCGCCGCGGCGCTGTCGGACGCCCTGCGACCGCCCGAACTCCCCCTCTAAGGACAGCGCCCCGCAAGTTCGGGACCACCCAGTCTGGTAGTCAAGATGGAGCGACCGGCTCCGTTTCGCCAGTCCGTAGGTTGCGCTGCGGAACGGAGCTCGCAACCGTAGCGCAGAGCTGCAAGCGAAAGGAGCCGGTCGCTCCATCTTGACTACGGGCTCCGAATCAGCACCTGGTCCCGAACTTGCGGGGCGCTGTACTAGGGCCAGGTGCCGGCCGCCAGCTCGTCGAGACGCTGCCGGAGGCGCTCGAGGCGGGCACGGCGCGCGACCAGGTCCGGGTGGTGCGGCAGCCGCTGGGCCGCCAGCCCCTCCATCGCCAGCCGCTCGAGCGCCATCTCCCGCTCGAGCCGCAGATGCAGGGCATCGACGTCGAGCGGCCAGTCGCGCCCGGCCAGTTCGACCTGCCGCCCGGCGAGCGCCTCGATCACCCGCCGACCGGCCACGACGTCCGGATGCTCCGCGCCGTAGACCGTCTCGCGCTGGGCCTGGTCGACCTCGGCCCGCACCAGCGCCAGCGCCACCTCGAACCGCTGGCAGGACGGCTCGTCGAGCGGGCAATCGACCGGGCAGAAGTAGTCCCCGACGCTCGGCGGCGCGCCCTCGACACGGATGCACCGCTCGCCCCGGCCGCCCCCTTCGGGGCCGGTCTCGAACACCTCGGGCGGCGGGTCGGCGAGCGCGAACGGGTCGTCCCCGGGCTCCTCGCCCGGCGGAAGAGCGCCGGCGGGTCCCGCGACGGGCTCCTGCCGAGCGGCGTCCGACGGCTCCGCCCGCGGCTCGACCGGCTGCGACGGGCAACCGGCCAGCGCCCAGGCCAGGAGCGGACCGACCACGTACATCGGACGCCGGAGAACGGACGGACGGAGAATCATCACCGCACCTCCCCCGCCGACGCGGGTCGGGGTATCCTACCGCGACGACGGCCGAGGGGCCACGGCGGGGGCGCGGACGGGAACGACGGGACGCGGAGGGTGTCCGAGCGGCACCGGGAGGTGGACGATGGGTCGACACATCGGTACGCTCGCGGCTTGGTGCCTGTCGCTCGCCGGGCCCGCCTGCGGTGCCGGCACCACGGAGACCGTGGAACCGGCGGGGGGAACCGCCGCTCGGTCGGACTTCGTCGTAGACGATGCGCTCGAGGGCGGGTTGGCGCGCCCCGAGGAGACTCCGGCGCCCCCGGCGCCCGACGCGGGGCTGCCCGAGGCGCTGGTGCTTGCCGAGCGGCTGTTCGAGGAGGCGGACCTCGCCCGGGCGGCCCGGCTGTACGAGCAGGTCGCCGCCGCGCCCGACAACGGCCTCGCCGGGTACGCCGGGTACAAGCTCGCCTGGTGCCGCTTCAACCTGCAGGAATTCGCCGCCGCGCTGCAGGCCCTCGTGCAGGTGCGCGAACGGCTCGCCGCACCGGCGACCTCCCAGGAGCAGGCCCTCCGTCGCGCGACGGGACGGGATCTGCCGCTGTTCTACGCGACGGTCGGCCGCGCGGAGGCCGCCCTGCCGTTCTTCCAGCGGGTACTCGCTCCGGAGGACGTCGCGCCCGCACTCCAGAGTCTCGCCGAACACCTCTGGTCCCAGGGACGGGAGGACGACGCCGCGATCGTTCGCAACGAGCTGTGCCGGCTGCAGCCGCAGGGCTGCGCGCCCGGGCGCTGACGTCCGAGTCCCCCGGCGACGGGTGGGTCGGGCTAGTCGGCGGTGGCGTCGGGAGCCGTGTCCGGCTCCACGTCCGGCGCGACGTCCGGCTCCACGTCCGGCTCCACGTCCGGCGTGACGTCCGGCT
>JAFGHH010000270.1 GCA_016930215.1 Deltaproteobacteria bacterium | reverse complement strand
GGCGGAGCTGCGGCGGGACACGCCGCAGGCGACGGCGGTGGCGCTGTTCGAGCGGGTGCGGGACGGCGTGCGCTACGACCCCACCGCGGCGCTCGACGGCCGCGACTCGTACCGTGCCACGCAGGTCCTGGCCCGCCGTCGCGGCTACTGCGTGCAGAAGGCGGTGTTGCTCGCCGCGCTGGCCCGCGCCGCCGGCATCCCCGCCCGGCTCGGCTTCGCCGACGTGCGCAACCACCAGAGTCCGGCCTGGCTGCGCGAGGCGATGGGGACCGACGTGTTCCTGTTCCACGGCTACGTCGAGTTCTTCCTCGACGGGCATTGGTTCAAGGCCACCCCCGCCTTCGATGCCGCCGCCGCCCGCAAGGCCGGCGTTCTCCCCGTGACGCTCGACGGCACCCACGACGCGATGCTCCAGCCGGTCGACCCCCGCGGCCACCCGTACATCGAGTACCTCCGCGACCGCGGGTCGTTCGCCGACCTGCCGATGGACGAGATCGAACGCTCGTTCCGCGAGTTCTACCGGTTGCCGACGACGGACGGGCCGCCGCTCACGCCTCGCCGTTGATCACCACCCGCGGGTACTCGCCCGAGGCCGGGTCGAACCAGACCTGGAAGTAGCAGGTGCCGCCGTCGAGCACCATCACCAGCTCCTGCGGCCCGGCGCGCAGCGCGTTGCGTGGGTTGCAGTAGAAGTTGGCGTAGACCAGCCGGCGGTCCCCGGCCGCGACGCCGACCACCTGCACCCCGTAGCGGTCCCAGGACGCGTCGGGCCGCTCGCCCGCCAGGAACCGGCGCAGGCGCTCGGCGACGACCTTGCCGCGGGTGTCGCGGTCGGACTCCAGCCGGGCCGGCAGGCCGGCGAGCAGCCGGTCGAGGTCGTCCCGGGACGGCTGCCACACCCCGTCCACCGGCCGGCTGTCGGGCAGCAGGAAGCTGCCCACGAACGACTCGGCGCGCTGCGCCGAGATGAACACCGCCGGCAGGATCTCCTCGGCCTCTCCCTCTCCCCCATCCCCCAACGTGGTCGTGGTCGTGGTCGTCGTCGTGGTCGCCTCTTCCCCCGGCTCCGCCGCGCCCGTCCCGGCGGTCCCCGGTCCGGCGCTTCCGCCGTCCATTGTCGCCACGGCCGCCCCGCCCGGCGGCCCGCCTTCCGTCGCCGGCTCCTGTTTCCGGCAGCCGGAGGCGACGGCGGCGACGACCAGCAGCAACAGGACAGTCATCCGGTGCATCGCGAGACCCTCCTTCTCCGCCAACACACCGATATCACGCCGCTCGTGTGGGCTCAAACCCTGGAATCCTCCGGCTGCCGGAGGACGGGAGAGTGAATCGAGACCGGCGCCGAGGCGTCCGAAACCCGGTCGCCGCCGTCCGGGGAAGGCCGAAGGGCTTCCAAGGGTTGGACGGCACGGCGGTCGACGGTACATTCGCCGATCAGGGAGGTCGTCATGGTGAAGCATCAACTGGTCCTGGGAGCGGCGCTCGCGGTGTTGCTGGCGGCGGCGCCGGCGCAGGCCCAGAAGGTCTACGTCAACGGGGTCGATTGCACAGGGCTCATCAGCGCGCGGTTCGAGGGGGCGACGGTGTCGTTCGACGAGCAGGGGAACATCCGGATCGACGCTCCCGGCTACCGCGTGCAGGTGATCGAGCCGGGCGGCTCGGGCGGGACCGCCTCGACCCCCGGCACGACGACCACGACGACCACGACCAGCGCCGGCGGCACGAGCCGCACGACGTCCGGCGGCCAGACGGTGGTCTACAGCGACTCCGGCCGTGCGATGACCAGCGGCACGGCGAGCTACAACGCGCCGATCGTCGAGCAGACGACGACCACGGTGGTGACGACGACCGGGGGCGGCACCGGCACGACGACCGCGCGGACGACGGGGACGACCGGCACGACGGCGACCGGGAGCACGGCGACCACGACCGGGACGGGCGGCGGGGCGTCGGCGACCAGTGCGGCGGCGACGCCGCCCACGCGGGCCGCCGGCTCGCCGGCCCCGACCAAGAAGTACTTCCTGGTCACGCAGGGCACCGGCGGCGCCGCGGTGGGCGAGACGGTGCAGGTCAACATCAACGGCCAGGCCGTCCGCACGCTCGACTCGGCCGGCGCGCAGATCATCATGAACGTCACCGACTGGCTCAACGTCGGCGGCAACGCGGTGACGATGCTGTCGACCAAGAAGCAGAACTACGTCGCCGGGTCGTCGAACAGCACGTTCCAGGTGATCATCGGCGAGGGGCACGTCGAGCCCGGCGGGCAGGTGGTGATCGACAACCCGCTGGTGACCTACACCCGCACCGCGGCCGACGCCACGGCCAACTCCCGGACGTTCAATCTCACCGCGCGCTGAGAGGGCCGGCGGGGCCGGCGGGCTCGGCCCGCGCCTCGCGCGGCCCAGCGCCGCGCCGCTCCTCCCACGGGCGGCGCCCTCCGGTCTACGGGTCGGGGTCGTCGCGGGGGACCACGAGGCGCCCGCGCTCGTAGCGCCGCCGCGCCCACTCGGCCATCGCGATTCCGGCGGCGACCACCACCGGGTACGAGTGGTTGATCCCGTACATCGGGATCGCGACCACCTCGGCAGCCGCCGCCACGATCTCCGGCGCGACGCCGTCGTCCTCGTTGCCGAACACCAGCACCGCGTCCTCCGGCAGCTCGGCCCGCCACAGGTCGGTCGTCGCCCGCTCGCGCTCGAACACCGTCAGCCGCCACCCCTCGGCCTTCGCCCGCGCGAGAAACTCCTCCACCGTGGAAATCTCGGTCACGTGCTCGTAGCGCTGCATCCCCATCGCCGCCCGCTCGTACCATCGCTCGGTGCCGATCAGCACCACCTCGGCGGCGAGGAACGAGTGGGCGGTGCGGATCAGCGTGCCGATGTTGAACGGGTTCTTCGCGCGGTCGACCGCCACGCGGAACGGGTGCCGGACCCGGTCCAGCTCCCGGCGCTGCTCC
>JAFGHH010000269.1 GCA_016930215.1 Deltaproteobacteria bacterium | reverse complement strand
GGAGCGTGAGCAACAATCGCCCCGGGACGTCTCGCAGGCTGCAGTCCGGTACCGAACCGCGCCCTTCAGGGCGCGGAACCACCGGACTTCTCGCCGCAGGCTGAAGCCTGCGGTTCGGTTCCGATACCCGGCTTGCCGGTTGTTGCTCGCGCGCTCAGCCGGTCGGCGGGGGTTCGACGGGGCCGGCGAGGACCTGCGGGGTCAGCCCGACGTTGCGGCGGAAGATCGCGTCGACCCAGCGGGTCGGCGTCAGCCGCACGGCCCAGATCGCCGCGCCGAACCTGCCCGGCACGACGTAGCGCGCCCGCGGGCGCTTCCGGCGCAGCACCTTCGCGATCTTCCGCGCCACGATCGCCGGGCCCGGCGAGCTCGCGTCCCACGCCCGCACCGTCCGCTCGTAGAGCGCGACGGCCGGCGCGTAGGGCGACTCCGGCCCGCGGTAGCGCGCCGCGCTGCCGGTCGAGGTCTCGGCGAACCGGGTCTTGATCGGTCCCGGCTCGACCAGCGTCACGCGGACGCCGAACGGCCCCAGTTCCATCCGCAGCGCGTCGCTGAGCGCCTCCACGGCGTGCTTGGTCGCGCAGTAGACCCCCTGGAACGGCAGCACCATCCGCCCGACCACGCTGCTGACGTTGACGATGCGGCCGGAGCCGCGCCGGCGCATCGCCGGCACGAACTGCTGCGTCACCCGCACCAGCCCGACCACGTTGGTCTCGAGCTGGCCGCGCAGGTCCGCTTCGGCGATCGTTTCCAGCGGCGCGATCAGGCCGAAGCCGGCGTTGTTGACGAGTACGTCCAGCCCGCGGCCGTCGGTCCGCCGCTCGACCTCGGCTCCCGCCGCGGCGATCGAGTCGGCGTCGTTCACGTCGAGGGCGAGGGTCTCGAGCGCCAGGTCGGCGGCCTCGCGGCCCAGCCGCTCCAGCAGCTCGGCCTTGCGTCCGGTGGCGAACACGCGGTACCCGAGCCGGGCCAGGAGCAGGGCGGTCTCGCGTCCGATCCCTCCCGTGGCACCCGTGACGAGCACGATCTGCTGGGTCATCTGCGGCTCCGGCCCGCGAGGCTCCGACCGCTCCGGCGCGTCGGGGGACCCGCGGCGACCGCACTATGGGTCCGGACGGCGTCGCGGGCAACCGGAGCAGGCTAGCCGCCGCAGTCGGAGGCGTACCAGTTCCAGTCGGTGCAGCTGCCGCCCGTGGGGCCCGTCGAGGTGCCGGCGGAGCAGGTGCTGGTGTCGACGCACCAGCCGCAGACCGACATCGCCGTGCACGACGCGCAGTCGGTCCCGGTCGTGCAGTCCGGCGGCGGGTCGCAGCTCCAGTAGCGCCAGTCGCCGCACGTCGCCCCCGTCGGCCCGTCGTAGTCGCCGTCGAGGCAGATCGAGGTGTCCTGGCACCAGCCGCAGTCGCCCATCTCCGTGCACGTCTCGCAGTCGGTGCCGGTGGTGCAATCGTCCGGCTCCGAGCAGTCGTAGACGCGCCAGTCGGTGCAGGTCCCGCTCGTCGGCCCGTCGTCGTTGCCGTTCAGGCAGCTCATCGTGTCCTGGCACCAGCCGCAGGCCGCCCGGTCGCTGCACGCCTCGCAGTCGGTGCTCGTCGAGCAATCGACCAGCTCGGCGCAGTCGGAGGCGAACCAGCGCCAGTCGTCGCAGGTCCCGCCCGTCGGCCCCTCGCCCGTTCCCGCCTGGCAGGTCCCGGTGCCCGGGCACCAGCCGCAGATCGACAGCCCCGTGCACGCCTCGCAGTCGGTCGCGCTCGAGCAATCGACCGTCGAGTCCGGCTCGCCATCGGTGGGGACGTCGGCGTCGGCGTCCGCGGCGACGTCCGGATCGGCGTCGGCATCGGCGTCGGCATCGGCGTCGGCATCGGCGTCCGCGCCGCCCTCGGTGGCGTCGTCGTGGGGCACGTCGAGCGGCACGTTGTCGTCGTCGGTCCCGCACCGGGCGAGTCCGGCGACGAGGACCACGGCGAGCGCCAGCGGACAGAGCATCCCGAGTCTTCCGGACCGTTCCTGCCTCATCGATGACCTCCTTCTCCGTCGGGCCCTCGCGCGCGGCGTCCGCGGCGTGCGTCGCCGCAGATCACGGTGGGCGGAGCGAACGGGACTACGCGCGCGGCGTCGTGCCGTTGCGACCTTCGTGCCGTCGCCCGGCCGCCGCGAACGCCCGGAAAGAACGGCGGTTGCACGCGCCTGCGACGTGCGGCGGCCCGGCCGGCTGGTGTCCCGACACCTCACCAGCGGGGCCTCGAGACTCCGCTCCGGCAGTCCGGCGGCGCGTCGGCATCGGGGCCGATGTCGCGGCGTCATCGTCGCGTCGGCGGCGCCGTCGGGGAGCAGGAGATACGTGTCCGAGCGGCAGGCTGCTCGCGGGAGCGATGACCGCTACTCCAACCGGACGGCCCAGAGCCGCGAGCCGGAGCCGCCGTCCTCGGTCCAGGCGAGCAGCGCGACGCCGGCCGCGTTCATGGCGAAGGAGCGGGTGCGCAGGTCGCCGCGGCCGACGAGGACCGCGACCGGCGTCGTCCATGCGGCCGAGGCGGCGTCGAAGCGGACGGATGCCAGACCGTCGCCCGTGCCGGTCTCGAACAGCACGGTCACGTTGCCCGCCGAGTCGGAGGCGATGTTCAGGCGGTCGTGGTCGGTGAAGTCGGAGGACGAGGCCACGCCCGTCGCCAACTCCGCCGGTGCGCCCCAGCTCCGGGTGCCCGCGTCCCACCGCACGGCCCACAGGCGGGAGAGATCGTGCACCCAGGCGCACGTCGCGTTTCCCGTCCCGTCCATCGCGAGCACGGGGCGGTCCGCATGGCGCGTCTCGGACTCGACGACCGCCGCGCCCACCCACGCGCCGCCCGTCACGTCGAAGCGGTTCGCCCACACGCTCGCCCGCCCGGCCGCGTCGTCCTGCTCCCAGACGACCAGCGCGGTGCCGTCCGCGGCGAGGGCGGGGCGCGGATACTGTGCGTCCGCCGTATCGATGGTGTCGAGCCGCTCGGCCGCGGTCCACGTCCCGCCGGCCGCCGAGAAGCGGCTCGACCAGATCGTCCGTCCGCCGTCGTTCTCCGTCCACACGGCGACCGCGTCCCCGGCGTCGTTGAGCGCCACGCGCGGGTAGACGACGCTCGCGGTGCCCGCGGGCCGGAGCACGACCTCGGTCTGCCACCCGTCGCCCACGACGAACCGCGCCGCCGACACGTGCCGGCCGCCGACCCACACGGCGATCGCCGAGCCTCCGCGGCCGGCGCCGAGGAAGCCGTACAGCGTGTTCGACGACTCCGCCTCGATCCCCGCGGGGCTCGTCCAGGCCCCGGCCGCCGGCCGTTCGCTCGCGTACAGGTCCGTCCCGCTCGTCGGACTTCCCGTCCGCGTCATGGCCCAGATCGCCACCGCGGTTCCCGCCCCGTCCATCCCGACGTCGGGCGAAGCGGCGTACCGCGTGTCGTCGGTCTCCAGCAGCACGGACGCACCGAACGCGCTCGACGAGACCTCGTAGCGCAGCGCCCACACGGATTCGAAGCCCCCCGAGTCGCGCTCGAAGACGACGGTCGCGTTGCCCGCGTCGTCGATCGCCGCCTGCGGGTCCGTGGCCGGATCGGCACCCAGCGGGACGGGCGTGCCCCAACTCGGCGGCACGGGAGGCCCTGCGTCGGCGTCGGCATCGGCCCCTTCGTCGGTGTCGGCGTCGGCATCGGTCCCTTCGTCGACGTCAGCATCGGCATCAGCGTCTGCATCGGCCCCTTCGTCGGCGTCGGCGTCGGGCCCTTCGTCGACCTCCGCGTCGGCGTCGAAGGCGGTGTCCGCATCATGGGTGCCGTCCACGCCGCCGTCGTCGGTCGTCGTGGTGTCGTCGCCGCCGCAGGCCCCGACGCCCGACATGGCGAACGACGCGGCAAGCACCGGCAGCAGTCTCCCTCTCGTCCGGCTCATGGCTCGTCTCCCTCCCTCCGTGGAACCCGGTCCCGGCCCGGCGGTCCCGCCGTGCATCGGGGTTCCCCCGGGCCTCCCAGGTGGTATCGGCAGAGCGGACCATATTCCGCGTGGTGCGACACGGCAAGGGCTGGAAATGCAGGACCGGAGACGCGGCCGTGCGAGGACCCGTCCCTCTGGACGCGTGCGGGAATGCGCGGATCCGCGCGAGCGTCCACACTCGATCCCGCGGCGAAAGCGCGGTCGGCGGGCGCGAGCGCGCCGACATCCCCGTTCGTCGGGCGGCGGTCTATCGACAGCGGTTCCTGCAGCGGCCGTCGCAGCAACGACCTTCCAGTGCGCACGGCAGGGGCGGGGAGGGCGGCGGCAGGACGGGACACTCGGCGTCGGCACAGTGCTCGCGCACCCATGCGGCGCGCCAGGCCAGGTAGGCCTGGCCGTAGACTCCGTTGCTCACGCCCGTGTCGCAGCAGCCGTCCTCGGGGTTGACTCCCGGTCCGGGCCGGCAGTCGGCGTCGACCTCGCAGGCGTGCGGGTGGGGAGCGCCGGGAGGCGCGAAGTACCCGGTGGTGTCGTCCGGGCCCCTTTCCCCGTCGGCGGAGCCGTCTTCGGGGCGGGACCCGTCGGGTGCGGCGTCGTTCGAGGGAGTCGCCGGGTCCTGCGGCCGGGGGGCCGGCGCGGCGTCGGGTCCGCGGACCGATTCGTCGGCGTTCGCCGCCGCAGGGGTCTGACCACGGCAGCCGAGCACCAGGACCAGCACGATGATGCTCCGCATGCGGGGGATGATAGTACGGTGGACCCGGTCCGGGTAGCTCGTTCCGGGTTGCCGAGTCCCAGGATCCCCGGTCGTCATGAACCTGCGCCGTCCGGTCGCCGGCGAGACGGGCGCGGCGGCGGACCTCGCTCCGGCGGTTTCCTTCGGGGCCCCGTCGGAGTGTCTTCGTCGGAGTTGCCGCGGCCGACGCCGCCGTCTACGATGCCGTCCGTGACCCGGGAGGTCCCGCGCGACGCGCCCCGGTGCACGACCGCAGCGGCTTCGGCCCTGCTGGCCGGCCTGGCGGTGCTCTGCGCAGCGACGCCGGCCTCCGCCGCGCGCTACCGCATCGACTCGCGCACCGGGGCGCTGGCCTACCCCGTGATCGGCCGCGACGGCGCCGTCGTGCTCGACGAACGGATCGTCCAGACCCGCCTGCGGCTCCAGGTCGACGACCTGCTCGAGGTGCCTCCGGACAGCCCGGACCCGGCCCGCGAGCCCGACGTCGCGATCGGCGCTTCGCTGCGCTGGTTCGCCAACCCCGGCCTGGCCGGCAACGCCACGGACCCCGCCAACCTGCGCTTCGTCCCGCTGGCCCAGGACATGGCGCTCGAGATCCTGTGGGCCCACGTCGCCGCCACCCACCTGTTCGGCGGCTGGTTCGACCTGCGCGCCGGCCGCGTGCTCCACGACGGACCGCTCGGGTGGCGCTCGGACGACGGCGCCGAGCTGCGCTTCGGGCCGTTCGAGTGGCTCGGCTTGACCGTCGCGGGCGGCTTCGAGAACGTGCGCGGCTTGCGCCTCTCCGGGTCGCCGTTCGCTCCCGAAGGGGTCGAGCGGTGGAGCGCGGAGGGGGAGGGCGCCGAGCGCTACGACGGCAACGTGGCGCCCGAGCATCGTCCGACCCTCCAGGCCATGCTCGACGGACGCCTCGGGCCGGTGGGCTGGGCGGCGGCGTACCGCCGCACCTGGCGCTCCGTCGAGGGCCGTCTCGCCGAGGAGCTGCTCGGCTGGGAGGTCGACGTCGGTTGGGGGCCGATCTCGGGGTTCACCTCCGCCCGCGTGGACCTGTCGGCCGGCCTGGTCGCCGACGCCACGGCCGAGCTGTCCGCGCGCTTGGGCGGCGGCCGCCATCGGCTCGAGGCGCGCTACGAGTACTTCCGCCCGACGTTCGACGCCGAATCGATCTTCTGGGTCTTCGCCGCCGACCCGTTCCACGAGGCGACGCTGCGCTACGGCTTCCCGCTGGTCGGGGCGCTGCGGGGCGAGGGGTGGTTGAGCGCGCGGCACGTCGAGGGCCCCGGCAACTCCGGCGCGAGCGGGCTGCTCGGGCCGTTCACCGACCTGGGCGGCGGCATCGGCCTGACGCTGCGCACCGAGGCCTTCAGCTCGACGCTGCGCTGGAAGCTGCTGCGCGGCGCGACGACCGACCTCGCGGGCGCCGACTGGACCGTGCGCGTTCCGCTGGCGACCCGCTGGGAGCTGTTCGCCGTCGCCTCCGGCTGGCAGTGGGACGACCTGTTGCGCGAGGGCGGCTACGGCGTCGGCGGGGCCGGTCGCGCGGGTGCCGCCGTGCGGATCGTCGAAGGCGTGCGCCTCGAGGCGGAGGCGCAGGTGGCCCACGACACGCGCGAGGGGACCACCTTCGCCGTGTTCGCGTGGCTTGACCTGGGGGTGGCGTGGTGACCGGCAGCGGGCCGCGCCTCGCCCGTCCGCTGCGCCCGCTCGCGGCCGCCGCGGCGCTCGTCGCGCTCACGCTGCCGACGCTCGGGCTCCCGTCCGGCGGCTCCGGCGGCTCGGCGGTGCCGGCGCCGGCCGACCCCAGCGGCCGCGTGCGGTTCGACCACGCCCGGCACGCCGACCACCTTCCGGACTGCGGCGCCTGTCATCGGCCGAGCGCGGCCTCGACGAGTCCCGGGGCGGAGGTGCCGGTACCCGGTTTCGAGCGGCCGCGGGAGGCGGACTGCACGGGTTGTCATCCGTTCGAGCGGCCGGTGGCGGGACCGCGCACCGCGACCGGCGACCCGGAGGTCTGCGCGCTGTGCCACCCGGTCGATGACGCGGGGCGCGTGTCGCTACCCGTCGTCGCCGCGCGCCCCCCGGCCCTCGACTTCGACCACCGCCGCCACGAGCGCGCCGCGGGCGCGCCGTGCGTCGCGTGCCACGACGCGGCGCGCATCGTGGGCGGCACGCCGCCGCCGATGGAGACCTGCCTGACGTGCCACGGCGACGCGCTGGACGGCGGCTGCGCCCGCTGCCACCTCCACGACGGCCGCGGCCGGCTGACGCTCGACCGTCCCGGCCGCCCGCGCCTGTTCCCGCCGGCCTGGATGGGCGTCCTGGCGCACGTCGATGACTTCGCCGCCAACCACGCGGTGCCGGCGCGGTCTCGGCGCGCGGTTTGCGAGAGCTGCCACGAGTCGGCGTTCTGCGAAGGGTGCCATCTGGGCGCCGCGGTCGAGCGGCGGCTGCATCCGGCGGGTTGGGTCTCGGCCCACGGCGCCGCGAGCCGCGGGGCGGACCTGGAGTGCAGCACCTGTCACCGCGGCCAGGAGACCTGCCTGTCGTGCCACCGCCGCGCCGGCGCGACGCTCGACTCGCCGCAGGTGGGGCATGAGGTACCGCGGGGGACGTCGCTGCACGGCGAGACCTGGGCGCTGCGCCCCGAACTGCACGCGCGCGAGGCGCGCCGGGACCTCGGGTCGTGCGTCTCGTGCCACGCCGGGCGGGATTGCGTGACCTGCCACGCCACGGTGCGCCCGCACGGCCGCGGGTGGCGCCGCAACTGTGCCGGCGTGCGCGAGGCCGCCCCCGAGACCTGCGCGACCTGCCACGCCGCGACGCCGAGCTGCAACTAGATCCGGACGGGGATGCGCGGGTCGCGCGCGCGCTGCACGAACTCCAGCGCGAACGTGCGGTCGGCCCGCAGCGTGCGCTGCGGGCCGCGGTCGTCGCGCACCTCCAGCGTCAGATCGGCGACCTTGGTGTTGTAGCACCATAGGTGCCGGCCGTCGGGGTCGGTGTACTCGACGCCCACCAGGTCGGCCAGCCGCGCCGAGGCGCGCCCGTGGACGTGCAGCCCGTCGCCGGACGCGTCGAACAGGTAGTTCGGCGGGTCGATCCGGACGCGGTGCAGCGGCGCGCGCCACAGCTCGTTGAGCCGCCGCCAGCGCCCGTCGAGCCGCAGCAGCATCAGCGTCAGGTCGGGCGTGGGGAGCGGCCCGAAGCGCAGCCGCGAGGTGAGGCACTCGAACGACGCGTCGGTGCCGTCGGCCCACAGGTTGGCGTGACCCCAGACCCAGCGGTCCGCGTGCTGCGTGCCCCACAGGTGCGTCTGCTGCCCCGGCTCGCCCGTGCACTCCAGTACGCGGTCGTTCCAGGTCAGGGTGCCGCGGAACGCCACGTCCTGGTTCGGCACCAGCCATTTGGTCCTGGGCAGCGGCAGCGTGTACATCGCGTCGTGCGGGAAGGGACGGAACGAGTCGTGCGGCGGGTCCCAGCGCAGGTCCCAGGCCAGGCGCCCGGCGGGTCCCTCGAGCGACCCGCGGGCCGCGTCGTGCTCGAGCCGCGCGGCGCCGACGGCGAAGGCGAAGCGGTCGCGGCGGATCGCGGTGGGGTCGAGCGGCCGGGTGTGCTTGAGGGCCAGGTTGCGGGACGGGTCGTGGGGGTCGAAGGCGATCGCCCACAGCTCGGACACCGGTGTCCCGCGGTCGGGCAGGGGAACGAGCAGCGTGTAGCGGAGCCAGGCGGCGGCCCCGGAGCCGCGATGGTTCAGCTTGAGGTAGTAGACCTCGTACCAGCCCTCCCGGCGGCCGTCCCACACGGTGAGATTGTCGCGCTCGGAGGGCGTGAGTGGTTCGTTGCGGTTCATGCGGGTTTCTCCAGTCGGACCGGCGCGGCGCGCGGGGCGCCGGGCTCGCGGTCGACGAGGCCGGCGTAGATCGCGCGGAGGCGGCGGCGGAAGTCGGCGGCGCCGAACTCGGACTCGACCCGCTGCCGCGCCCGCTCGGCGACCTGGATCGCCTTGGTCGGGTGGAACAGCAGCGAGCGCACCAGGTCGGCCATCGCCGACCAGTCCCCGGGCGGGTAGCGGAACAGATGCTCGCCGAGCCGGGACGGCGCGGGGGCTCCCGGACCCTCGGAGAGCACCACCGGGCGGCGACAGGCGGCCGCCTGGAGCACGCCCCAACGGCGGCAGGAGGTGGTGCCGCCGGCCGTGTCGAGCGCGGCGGCGTGGGGGACGACGACGACGTCGGCGGCGTTCAGTGCGGCGCGGGCGGCGATGCGCAGCGGCACCGGCCGGTCGGCGGCGCCGGAGAACCAGGCGGCCAGCGACAAGGGTTCGGCCCGGCCCTCGACCTGCAGCCGGGCGCGTCGCAGGTCGAGCCAGCGGACGACGGGGCCGGGGATCGCGGCCAGCGCCTGGTCGATCGCCTGCCGGGCCGCATCGTCGAGGCCGGGGTCGAGCACCAGGACGACGGGGGCCGTGCCGGGGACGAGCTGCTCCCAGTGGTAGTCGTCGAGGTCGACCGGCTCGGGGAGCACCACGTGCGGCGTGAGCCGGCGGCGGTAGCGCAGGGCCCCGGCGTCCGTGGCCTCGTGCAGCACCAGCGCCTGCGTGCGCTCCAGGACGACGGTCTCGTCGGCGGCGAGCCTCGCGGCCCAGCCGCGCCCCGGCAGCCCGAGCCGCAGCAGCAGCGAGGGGACGGGCTGCGGCTGGAACACCAGCGGGACGCCGGCCGGCAGCCGGTCGGCGATCGGACGGCCCTCGATCGCGGAGAACACGTGCACCGCGCCCCACTCGGCGGAATCGACCTGCCGCTCGAGGCCCCGGCGGAACGCCGCCGCCGCCGCCTCGGCGTCCGTCCCCTGCGGCAGCGGCACGCGGTGCAGGCGCCCGCCGTGGAACGCCTCGAGGTGCGCGCCCGCCTCGACCATCGGCGTGAACACCTCGACCTCGAACCACCCCTCGAACGCCTTCACCAACTCCGTCACCGCCTCGGACTCGAAGCACAGCGACGGGATCTCCGCGAAGGCCGCCACCAGCAGTCTCATCGTCGGCCCCCCCGGCGCCGTCGAGGCAGTTGCGCGGCTCCGCCGCACCGTGGTAAGGGAGCGGCAGGTGCGGCTTGGCCGCCGGGCGCGATCGGCGTCACGGGCGCATTCTAGCCCAGACCCCCGGAAGCGGGAAGGAACCGGGCGGCCGGCGGGCGCCGGAGGAGCGCCGTGGGGCAGGCGGAACCCGGAACCGGCTCGAGCCGAGCGCCGCAGGAGACCCGACGGCGGAAGCCTGGGGGACAACACGCGAGGTGGGAACGTGAAGCAGTTGGCGAAGTACCTGTTGGACCGGATGATCGTGGACTTCGAGGGCGTCGACATCGAGGAGGTGCGGGGACTGCTCCGCGAGGCGGACACCGAGGAGTCCCGCGCCGTCCTCAGCAAGCTGGTGGAGGAACGCGGGATCGACGAGATGGCGATCACGATCGCCGACTGCCTGAAGGACCACATCCGTACGGGTATCGACGAGGCCTGCATCGAGGAACAGCTCGCCCTGTACTCGGAGTCCTGACCGCCCTCCTGGCCGGCGGCTGCGAGAGCCCCCCGCAGCCCGAACGCACGCTCGAGCTCGTCGTCGTCGCCCCGCGGGACGGCGCCCGCGACGTGCCTGTCTCCGTCGTCCCCTCCCTCACCCTCGAAGTGCCGCTCGACCCGTCCGGTCTCGGCCCCGACACCCTGCGTCTGCAGAGCGGCGAGCTGCGACCGGGAGGGACCGTCGGCTACAGCCTGGTGGATCGACGGCTCTGGTTCACCCCGAGCGTCTCGCTGCGCGCGATGCTGGCCTACGAGCTCGTGCTGGGCGACTGGGTGCGGGGGATCGACGGCGGCGTCCCGCGGAGCTTCTCCCCCTCCGTGTTCGTCACCGGCAGCGCGGACCTGGGTCGCCCGCCCGCGCCGCGCGACCCGTCGTTCGATGCCGACGTCGCCCCGCTGCTCGAGACGCGCTGCGGCTCCTGCCACGGCGGCATCCGGCCCTCCGCCGGCCTGGCGCTGTGGCCCGCCGAACGGCTCGCGGACGCGGCCACCCGGGGTTCCACCGAGTGGGTCGGCTGGCGGGTCCTCGCCGTGGGCTCGCCCGAACGGTCCTACCTGTTGTACAAGGTCACCGGCTCGCCCGGACTCGTCGGCGAGCGGATGCCGCCGGGCGGGGCGTTGACCCGGGACCAGGCGGCGGCACTGGAACGTTGGATCGCCCTCGGCGCGCCCCGCTAGGCGGCCCGGGCGTTCTTCTGGGAAAGAGAGGCAGGACCTTCGATGCATCCGCTTCGCACGCTTCCCGCCTGGTTGCCCCCGCTCGTCCTTGCCCTCGGCTGCGGCTCCGGAGAGCCCCGCGACACCAGCGCCCTGCGCGCCTCGCTTCGGCAGGACGAGGCGCTCGGGTTCGAACGCATGACGGGGCAGGAGGTCGACACGCTGGTCCGGCTGCTGACGCGGATCGCCACCCCGTGCGACGGCATCCG
>JAFGHH010000268.1 GCA_016930215.1 Deltaproteobacteria bacterium | reverse complement strand
CGTTCTGTGCTCCGGCAGGGACGTGGGCGATCGTTCCTTCCCCGGTTCGGTCGTGGAGCCTTCCGGCCGTCGGCCTCGTCTCATTTCACGCCTCTGTCGTCCTCACGACCCGCCGGTCAGGGACGCATCGAGTGCGGCCACCGCTGCATGGACTCCTCGCAATGCGGAGCGCTCCGCAGTCGGGGCAGCCGTCCTCGTCGTCGGTGCCGTTGCAGCGCTCCGGCTCGTCGGGCAGTCGTCGACGCCGTCGGCGATGCGGTCGTTGTCGTTGTCGGGATCCTCGGCTTCGGCGGGGCAGAGGTCGTCACGGTCGGGAACGCCGTCGCCGTCGGTATCGACCTCGGTCGCGGCGAGACGCGGCGGTCCGGCTGCGGGGCCGGTGACGCCGGAACACGCGGAGACGAAGACCCAAGCGATACCGCGGAGCACGAGCGCAGCCGCTCTCCAACTGCCATGTGGCGAACGATCCCGCCGGGTCACGGGCTCGCCTCCGCCGTGCCGCCATTCGGCGTTGCGGGCACGTACTCGACACGGGCAGGGAGGTCGGGGCCCGCGGTGAGCGTGACGTTCGTCGTCGGCGTGGACCAGACGAGCGTGTTCTTGAGCCTCGCCTGGTCCGCGTCGCCGAGGAGGGCGTGTACGCGCTCGATCCAGGCGCGCAGTTCGTCCCGCTCCCGGCCGACGGCCTCGGCCACGAGATCCGCCCGCGCCAGGCCGTGACCCTCGACGAACTGGAGTCTCCCGGTCCTTCCCCGACCCGCGAACGACAGCCCCCGATCCAGCCGCTCGGGTCCATCGGAGCGCGCGACCGGGATCGTGACTTCGCTCGGCTCGACCTCGTAGCCGGCCGCCGCCAGCGCGGAGCGCGCCGTCTCGATGGATGTCCCCCAAGGCAAATCGATCCAGCCGGAGACGCCGTCGAAACGCGTGCCCGTGTCGGAGGTCGAGCCGCCGCCCGGCGCTGTCGTCGACACGGGCGACGGGCCGACGAACCGGTGGAAGTCCGTCCACCCCTCGGAGACCAGCGTGCGGTCGGTACCCGGGGCCGTGTGGAACTCCGTCGACCGGTTGAAGGTCACCAGCGTGTCTCCGAACGACCAGTCCTCTCCGATCTCCTCCCGGGTCTGCCGGACGCCGTCCTCCGGCATGCCGGCGACCTCGAGCAGTTCGCGATTCGTGTCGTCGTCTCCGCCGGGAAGCGCGTCCTTGCCCAGTTGCACGACGACGAGGCCCGACTGCGGCGAGACGAGCGCGATGCCCTTCCATTCGCGGTACGAGAAGGTGTGCAGCGTGCCCGTCAGCAGCGCCGCCCCGTCGAGGGTGTGCAGTTGTCCGTCCGTCCGTCCGTGGCGCTCCAGCGCGCCGAGCGCCCGGCTCACCTCCTCGCCGGACATGCCCCAATTCAACGGGCCCCAGGCGGTGCCGGTGTGCACCACGGCGGCGGAGTCTGCGGTGGTGTCGGGGCCGGCCTCTGCGCCGGCGCCGGAGCGTCGAGTGCACGCGATCCCGAGTACCAGCGCCGCGGCGGCGAGAGCCACGGGGAATCGCGTCGTGTCGTGCGTCACGGCAGGTCCTCCGACAACAGGAAGGCGCCGAGCGCGGCCTGCTGTTCGAGCGGCAGATCTCCCGCGGAGAAGACGACGGCGGCGGCAGCGAACGACGACGACACGCACCCGGCGTCCGTCGACACGTCCCAGCCATGGGCGGGGCCGTCGGAGCACCAACACCGGCGTTCCCGGCAGCAGACGCCCGTCTCGCCCGCCGGGATCTTCAACACGGCTGCCAGGTCGTTCGCGCCAGGGCAGGCCGCACGATCTCCGGAGCCGAGCCGGCCGACGACCTCGTCCGCTCCGTCGAGCAACCGGTACTCGCCTTCTTGCCGCTCCCCGCGCAGGACGACCCGACCTTCGGCGTCGAAGAGGCGAAACCCGGTCGCGGAACGCTCCAACGACGCGCGGTATGCGCCGCCCGACGTCCCGACCTGCACGTTCCCTCGGTCATCCACCGCCACGCGCAGCGCGTCCGCCCTGTCGCAGGTGAGCAGCCAGTACCCGAACGGCGCGGGAACGAGGGTCAACCGGCGGGTGTCCTTCCCGCCTCCGACGTGCAGGACGCCTCGAGTCGGGTCGACGGCTCCCGCTACCGCGGGCGGATGCTCGCACCAGTGGTCGAAGGTGACGGTCAGGCGAAACCGGAACGCGTCGCCATCCGAGGTGGCCGCCGCCAGCGCCGCCCGGTGGGACTCGAGACAGGCCGCCATCAACTCCCTGATCGGTGTCGTCCCCTCGTCGTCGATCCGGGTCGAGAGGACTCCGTCACGGCTCTCCAGCCGAATGGTGACCTCGTCCATGCCGCCTTCGGGAGGTGAGTCCAGCGCATCAACGGCGCACCGCAAGGCATCTGCGGCTGCGCCGACGACTGCCTCCGGCACCGGAGATGGTGGAGGCGGCTCAGGGCCGCCATCGCTGCGTCGTTGGGCCATCCTGGGCGGCATGTTGTCCCGTGGCCCCACGACGCCGAACCCCTGTCGCACCTCGGATGCGCCCTCTGGAAAGGCGACGTCGCGAACGGACCACGTGATCCCGAGTTGCTCTCGCCATCTTCCGGCGGCCAGCATCGTCTCGCGGTCCACGAGCGGTTCCCGCGCGGCCTGCTCGGGACAACTCGCTGCGACCGACGGGGGCGGCGGCCGGCGGTTCTCCGAGCACGAAGCGAGCGTCGCCAGGACGGCGCAGACGCATGTCGCCCGAGGCGCGCACGTCATCCGGATCATGGCCCGCCCTCGGTCGGCCCGCCGGTCGCGACGGACACCGCACACGACCGCCACCGCAGAACGCCTCCGTCCTGCACCGCCGCCCAGACGTCGGCGCCGGTGGTCCCCCAGAGGGCGACGACCGGCTCGGACAGCCACTCCGGAGCACATGCGGCCTGCTCCTGCCACAACTGCTGCGGTTGGCCCGACAGGCAGATGACGTCCGCGACGGACGTCCACGTCGTCCCGTCCCAGTGACGGAACTGCGTGCCGCTGCCGGCGGCCCAGAGGTCGTCCGCCGCCGCACCCCAGGTCGAGCCGAAGTGCGTCCCCGCGTCGCCCACGTCGGTGACCGCCCAGGTGGCGCCGTCCCAGCGAAGCGCACCGACGAAGTCGCCGACGACCCAGACGGCGTCCCGGGCGAAGCCGTGGATGCTCCGCAGGGTCGCATCGGGGGCGCCTTTGACGGCGGACCAGGCGGCGCCGTCCCAGTGGATGATCGTGCCTCGCGTTCCGACGGCCCAGACGTCGTCGGCTGCCGAGCCCCACAGGTCGAGCAGCCACTCGGTCGTCGGACTGCGGACGCGGCGCCATTCGGTTCCGTCCCAGCGGACGATCACCCCCATCGCGCCGGCCGCCCACGCCTCGTCGGGCGAGACGGCCCAGACGGCTCGCAGTTCCGGGTCTCCCTCGATCCGGAAGACCCGCTCGGACCGGCCGTCCCGGTGCTCGATCCGTCCGTTCGCCCCGACGATCCACACGTCCGAGGAGGACAGCCCGGCGACGTCTCGGGCCGCCCACTGGCTTCCGTGCCGATCCCACGCCGCCCCGAGCCACCGCAGAACCGCCGAGTCCCCGACCGCCCATCCATCGTCGGCCGCCGCCATCCAGCCCGCGCGGATTCCCCGGTGCCCCGGAGGGGACTGCGCCGCCGGGCACCAGAGGCCCTCGTCGGTGCAGCCGTCGCCGTCCTCGTCCGTCCCGTCGCAGGTCTCCGGCGGCGGGGCCGGTGCGACGAACCGCGCGGGAATCGCCTGCTCAAACTCCCGTCCCATGCGACAGGACCGCTCCACGCCGGTCGGACGGCCGTCCCACCAAAGCACGCGGAACTCGACCCGACCGGCGTTCCCGCCCGAGGGCACATCCAACGGACAGGCGGAACCGAAGTTGCCCTGCAGCAGCCGGCCACGGTTCACGCCCAGTTCGGCCAGTCGGTCGGCGACGGCGGTCGCGCGGCGGTCCGACAGGTTCGCGCCGCGGCTCTCCGCCGGATCGGCGTGCCCCTGGACCTCGAGCAACTCGAGCTCGCGGGTGGACGTGAGGATCGACGCGACCCTGCGGAGAGTCTCCTCTCCGGCGTCATCGATCCTCGCGCTGCCGACGGTGAACCAGACCTTGTCCAGGATGACCATCGGGCCGCGGAAGGCGAAATCGTGTGCCTGGTCGGGACACCCGTCGCGGTCCTCGATCCCCTGGTAGACCTCCGGATCCACCGGACAGTCGTCGTCGACGTCCGCGACGCGGTCCCCGTCGTTGTCGTCGTCCGGGCAGCCGTCCTCGTCCTCGAACCCGTCGCGATCCTCCGGAAGACAGGGGCAGCCCTCGCCGGCGTTCGGGACGGTGTCGCCGTCGTCGTCGTCGGTCGAGAAGCGGGTCTCTGCTCCTCCGGGACACCCGCCTGCCGCGCCCCCCGGAGGACACCGGAGCCCAAGGGCGCCGTAGAAGCCGTCCAGCGGCATCGCGTCGGGATCGTCGGGGAGCGCATCGATGCCGACCGGCTCGGTGCAGGCGGTGACCCCGCCTCCGTCCGGGCGGGTCGTGCTGGGGAATCCCGGGATGCGGAGTTCCGGCGCCCGTCCCGTCCTCCGGCCGTCGCCGGCGTCGGCCGGGACCGATTCGACAGACGGCTCGCTCGCCGAGGGCCGTCCGGGTCGTTCCGATCCCATTCGCACGCGGAAGGGGTGGTCGAGCGGCCGCTCCCAGGAGAGCGCGGCACCCGCGGCGTCGAGTCCCCACGGCGTGGAGGGGGAGTCCGAACCGTCATCGTTCAGCCCGAGATCGGCGCCCACGAGGACGTACTCCCAGGCCAACGGCTCGGGCGTCGCGCACGGGATCTCGGCGTAGAACCAGCCGGCCGACTGCACCATCCGGATCGCCCGGAAACGGCTCTCCCCGACGGGACGGTAGTGCAAGTAGAGCGGTCCGAACGACGCGCCCGACGGTGCGTTGTCCGGGGGGACCCAGCGCGCGGTGATCGGTACCGGGAAGCCGGCCTCCTGGTCGGTGATGGGCCTGTGGAAGACCGGCGACCAGTCGCCCAGTCCGGGAGAGGCGCAGTAGTCGGGGCTTGGTGACGAAACGGGAGGCGAGTCGGGTGCGGCGACGTCGTCCACGCCCGGGGGCGCTGTCTGGGGCGGGGTTCGCGGGCAGGCCGCGCCGATCGCGACGAGCGCCAGGGACACGAGCCCGAACGCCTTGGCGTCCGGTCCCCTTCGTCCGCCTTGCCTCCCCACCATGTCTGGAGTCTGGCACGCCGGCCGGGAGTCAACAAGGCGACGACGAGAGCGACGACGAGGACCGACGCCGGACCATCGGTTGCGCGCGGGCCGGGCACGTGCTGGGATTGGGGCGTGGCAGCGCGAACGGCAATCCTGCTCGGGGTCGTGGGATGCCTGTCGGCGGCTTCCGTCGCCTGCCGTTCCGGAGGGGCCCGTTCCGATGCGGCGCCGCCGCTGCCGCCCTCCGAGCCCGGACCCTCCTCTGAGCCGACCGATCCGGACGCGGCGTGGGGCCCTCTGCGCTGGGAGATGACCGTCGACGAGGCGACAGCGGCCCTCGCCCGGTTCGCTCCGGCGGTCGAGCGTCGTCTCGACTGGAAGACGGGCGACAACAACCTCCGCATCGACTTCAAGTGGGGAACCTGGGAGGGAACGGTCGGGTTCGACGGCTGCCGAAGGATGAAGGAGATCTGGTTCAGGAGCCCGTCGTTCGCTTCTTGCGGCGTCGCGTCTCGAGCGACCGAGGACGTTTGGACGCAGCGCTTCGGGGAGCGTTCGGACGACCGGACGGTCATCGAGTACCGGTGGCGGGGTCCCAGGACGGTGTTGGTCGAAACCCGCTGGAATAGAGCCGGCAGGTGGTCGGTGGGCGAGGAGTGGTATTCCGCGCGCGGTGCCCCTGCGGCCGCGACGCCCAGGCCGATCGACGCGGTGGACGGCTGGCGCGGGGTGCCGTGGGGCGCACCCTTCGAGCGCATCCGCGAGACGCTGGGCGACACGGCGTACACCATTGTCGACGTGCCCGGCCCATGGGCCAACGGCCCGACCTCGCCGTTCCCCGGCCGGTGCGCGTGGCCGACGAAGCGGGAGATGCGGTTCGAAGAAGGCAATCGCAGCGTGACGATCGAGTTGGGGCCGGAGGGCTGTCTGCTCGGCGTGCGCGTGGACCGCACGGAGCCGGCGCCGGTTTCCGAGGAGGACCGCTGGGGCGAGCCCGACGATGCCCGCGTGGAATCCGTCCAGGTCTGGAAGGACGGACGCACCGAGGCGGAACTGGTTGTGGTCCACCGGGGTCCCGGTCGGGAGGGCCCGGGGTGGGAGTGCACGCAGTCCGAATTGTACAGGCCGATCGCGAGGCCTGCGCCGACCCGGAGCGACGGTCGGCCTTGCTCCACGGAGCCGCCCGTCGCGCTGCTGCGGTATCTGCTGCAGCGCGATGCCGCCGCCCCGGACGCCGGAGCAGAGCCGGGCGCGCATGACGGAGACGACCAATCGCCGCCGGCTGACGACGACGGAGGCTTGCGGTGAAGTGGCGTTGGACGGTGTTCTGCCTCCCGATTCCGGCGTTGCTGTTCGCCGCCGCGTGCCAGCGGGGCGCTGCTCCCTCGCCGCTTCGCGACGGGCCACCCGTCCTGCGCGTCTTCCGCGTCGAGAACGGCGACACCGTGAGCGGGATCGCCGAGCGCTTCGGGGTCCCGGGCGGCGTCGCGACGATCGTCGAGTTGAACGGGCTCTACGATCCCGACCATCTCGTCCGGCACCAGGGCCTGCTGTTGCCCGACGGACCACTGACCGGGAACCTCCCGACCTACGGAATACGCCGCCCCCCGACGGACTCGTTCCGGGCGTGCGCATCGGCCAGGTACTGGCCGGCTCCCGTGGACGAGGCAATCCCCGGCTGCGGCAACGGAGCGTGCACCCGCCTCGACGATCGCGCGGTCTGCTTCTGCAAACACCCCTACGGGAATGACCTGGACTCCGCGCAGGGCGAGGCCCTCCTCGAGGGCGAGATGGTGGGCTTCCACTTGCTCGTTGGAACCACCGAACTCGGCTTGTGGCGCGGCGCTCTCCCCTGGATGCAGGCGGCGCGCCTCTTCGCGGTGGCGGATGCCGACCTTGACGGTGACGGCGACCGGGAGATCGTCGTCTCCGTGAACGTGGTGCAAGGGAATGGCCTGGGCATCATGACGTCGCGGATCGGCGTCTTCGAATCGTTCGACGCGCGCCCCATGCAGCTCGTCCTGGACGACGGCGGACAGGAGACGCTGGTCGAGGCGACCGGGCACCAGCGTTGCGATCTGCTCGTCACCGAATGGAAGGACTTCGAGCATCCGTTGAAGGGGCCGGGCTGCCACTTCACCGGCCGCCGCTGGCGCTACAGGAACGGGACGCTCGAGCCGGCCGGCCCGTCCCTGGTGCGGCGACTCTGGGACCGCTCGGAGGACGACGCGACACGGGAGGCCGAGGACCCGGCCCTGTCGGACGTCGAAGACCATCCGTGGGACGAGTCCTGGGTTCGGTTTCCTGCCCGTTGGCTGTCGTCGCCGGACACGGAGGAGTGGCCGACGGACCCTCTCGCCGACCCCGCGCGGGGCCAGCCCCGCGTCGGCCGCGTCGTCGAGGTTCGTCTGCCCGAGCGGCCCGGACCCGGAGACGTACCGACGCTGATGGTCCTCATGGACGGGCACGGTGAGCCTGAGCCCTTCAGGGTCCAGGGCTTCTCCAGCGGTTCGCCGGAGTGGCCGATCACCCGGGTCGGCGATGCCGGGACCGGGGCGGTCTTCCCGTCGGACTACGTTCCGGCCGACCCGGTCGCCGCCTGGACCGGCCGGTCGGTCCGCATCGAGAACTGGGGCGAGCCTTGGCGCTCCGGGCGAACGGTCTGGCTCGCCGGGCTGTGGCTCGGTCCGCTCTGGGTGGTCGGGGCGCTGCAGGGGCTGCCGTAGAAGTTGATGGCACCCGCGAGTTCCGATGCGGATGCTCGTTCAGGTCGGCGGTCGCGACGCGACCTGGCGCTGATCCTCGGGCTCGCGGCGGTCGGCACCGCGTCGGCCGCGGTGGTTTTCTCCCTTCTGCCGCCCTGGCACGTCGTCGTCGGCGCCGAAGAGCGTGATGTCCTCGTCCCGCTGCACTACCAGCTCGGAGTCTTCCCCGCGTACCTCGGGTTCGTCGCCGCCGCCTTGCTCGACACCCGCGGGACGACGGCGCGCGGGTGGCTGCCCCGGATCCTGCTCGCGCTGCTTCTCGGGGTTCTCGCAGCGGTGAGGCTGGGCGGTGCGCTGCCGCTGAGCGGCCACGCGCTCGCCTGCGCTGCGCTCATCGTCGAGGGAGTGGCAACTCGTCGTCGTGACGAGTCGCGCTGGATCGTCGCGCTCGCTTCGGCCGGTCTGCTGCTGACCGGCTGGTACAAGGTCGTCGAATGGGGCGACCCGATGTGGTTCGGTGTCTCCATGGTCGCGGGCGGAATCCTGGGACTTGCCGGCGCCCTTTGCGGACGTCGCCTGCGTGGCCGCTGAGGGAGCGGCGTCCGCATCCCGAGCCCGCAACTGCCGTCACCAACTCGTGTTCGCCAAGTCCCAGAACAGCAGCGCGCCGGCCCCGCAGATCAGCACGAAGTGGACGACCCCGGCGACGAGCGTGGCGACGGCCATCCGGCGTCCGCCCGGCGGCGCCGCAGCCGAGCGCGCGGTGGCGAAGACGAACGCACCCAGGGCCAACCCGAACGGCGCCCAGAACAGCCCGAGCACGAGTCCGATGATCCGCCCGGACGCCAGCAGCCCGAACGCCACGCCGGGCACGAGCAACGCGACGCACAGGAACACGACCGATGTCGCCGCGCGCAGAGGCTCCGTCGCCGGGATGTCGAGCCGACCTCCGATGTCGTCCGCCCGGGGCGTCGCGGGACTCGCTTCCTGCACAACCGAAGTCTGAGAGAACGGGGGCCGCCGCGCAAGCGCGAGCCTGTGGTACCCTCGAGCCTGCCGGGGAGGCTCCATGCGCTTCATCGTCCGCGTTCTCCTCGTCGGAACCGTAGCGGTGCTGGGCGCGGCCGGCGCCTGCGACTGCGGACCGTCGCAACCCGAGCGGGAGGCCGCGGCCGAGCGGGAGCGCCTGCAGGCCGAGCGGGAGCGCCTGCAGGCGGAGATTCGGCTCCTGAGACAGCTGCCGCCACGCCGCCCTCACTCGTGCAACGAGGCACTCGCGGGCGGCTCGCCGCCACCGCCAACTCCGGCGGTTCCCGGCCCCGGCACCGGAAACGAAGCCGCCGGCGGGATCACGGCCGAGGCCCGGTTCGACCGCACTCTGCACGACAGGTTCTTCCCGGCGCGGGTCGTCGAGGGGAAGGTGCAGTTCACCTACCGCTGCGACCCGGGCGACGAACTCGCGGGACGGCTGGCCCCGTTGAAGTACGTGTTCGTCTGGACCGGAACCGGGTTCGCGGGTCGCCTGCAGGTGAGGCGTGTCGTGCAGGAGGGATGCTGCGACGGGACCGCATGCGACGTGACAGTGGAGCCGCATTCGCTCGAGCCGCCGCTTGCCCCGGACGGCCCGGCACTCGTCGTGCTTCCCTGCCGCGGTGCGGAGGAGTGCCCCGGGGATGCCCTCTGCGACGAGGGCCGGTGCACCGCACGCGGGGAGGGGACCGATCGGCCGCCGCTCGAGCCGGACCGGTTCTGCGCCGAGTGCGAGCGCGTCGAGTTCGAGATCGACGGCGACGGGCGGGCGGACGCCGTGCTGTTCGTCCACCCGGAGGGCGGGGGAGCGTTCGACCGCCTGTACCTGTTCGATCCGGCCACCGGCCGCTGGGAGCGATCCTGGAAGAACGAGCTGTCCTGACCGCCGGAGGAATCGATAGGCGTCGGTCGTGGCTTCGGAACGTTGTCCGGCCGCGTTTGCCGGCATAGGGGCCCCGCAGTACACTCCGTGGCACTTGGGTGCAGCACGAGCGGGGCGAGGGCTCCGCGGGAGGGAGGATGACCATGTCGATACCGAAGCGGCTCATGGTGGTCGGAGTACTGCTGGTGGCGTTTCTCGGCGGCGTCGGCGCCGCGTCTTCCGGCACGGACGGGGCCAAGGCAAGCCGAAGCATCCTCAATGCGGCGGCCGACATCCTTGGCGTGTCCAGCACGGACCGGGAGAACGCGCTCGCCGGCCGCTGCGGCCAGATCAGCGACGGTCAGTTCCGGCTGCTCTGCCAGAACGACTGCGGCAACATCAGCAACAGCGACGTGCGCAACCTCTGCAAGCACGACTGCGGCGCGATCAACGACTCGGATCTGCGACGGCTCTGCCAGGGCGGATAGACCGCGTGGCACCCACCCGGGTCCGCGTCCTCGCTGTTCTGCACGTCGTCACGGCGGTCGTCTCCGGGGCGGCCGGTTGCGGTCCGCAGCGTGCACCGTGGACGCCGGCACCGCCGGACCCGACAAGAGAAGCGATTGCTCGCGCCGGCGAGCACTGCGAGTCCGGCCACGCCGCGCTCGAACGCGGCGACGTCGAAACCGCCCTCCCCGTGCTCCAGGAGGGCGTCGGCATCCTCGAGGCCCTCGGTCTGCAATTGACCCCCGAGTCCGCCGACCTCTTCGCCATGTGCCTCCACGACCTCGGCCGCGTCTTCGAGACCACCTCGTCCGACGATCCGCGAACGCAGCCCGAGGCCCTCTACGGCAGGGCCATGGCCGTGGCCTGGTCCCGGGATGTTCTCGTGGATCCACAACTCCACCGGTGGCTCGAAGCGAACGGCGGCGAGGAATGCACCCTCGGCGACGTCCGCCGGACCGAATCGACCGCGCGCGTCTTCCCGGACTGGCTTTCCGCCGCACGGGCGCTCTCGGCCGAAGTCGCCGCGTCGGAGGAAGGCACCGACTTCGCCGACGAGGCCGAGGCGCTCGACTTCCTCTTCGTGGACCGGGCCGGGTCCGAGTCGGACGCCTTGTCGGAAGCGACCGTCACCACCGTCGGCGATGACGACGAACGCCTCGCCTTCCTCCTCGTTCCGCGCCCGGACGGGACCGTCCTCGTCCCCGAGCGCCTCGCCTCGGCCATGGGCGGCCGCTGCCCCTCCGAGGGCGACGCGTGGCTGGCGGGCGCGTCTCCGCCTCACGCGATCGGGTTCGAATCGTCGAGCGACTTGGTCTACGAAGACGAGGAAGGACGACCGTGCGAGTCCGAGGACGAGAGTTGCATCAGCGGCTGCGTCTGGATATCGCACCGGGTCATCCACCAGTTCGTCGATCCCGACTCCGGCCGCACGGTCACGATCACGGCGCAGGTGGAGGGGCTCGATCTTGCCGGCGACGGCGAGCCCTACCGGTACGTCCAAGTCCAGCCTTTCAACGGCCGGCTCGTCCTGTTCGGATGCGGGACGAAGGTGCAGTTCGAGCCGTAGCGCGGCGTCGCCGGGTGCCGCGTCAGATGCAGTAGTGCGGCACGACCTGCAAGGTGGCCCCGTCCCAGCGGAGCACGTCCATGCACCCCGTGCCGTCAGGCTCGCAGACCCTGATCACGAGGATCCGCGCGAACGGGACCGCCGGTGGCCCGTAGGGTCGTTCGGATGGCAGACCCCGCAGGTTCCACAACGTCTCGCAGTCCGCCGTCCCGTGGCTCTCCAGACGCAGGCCGTCCACGCCGCGCTCCTCCAACTCCTCCGCGACAAGCCGAGCCCGTCGCTCCGCAAGGTCCACGCCGTCGGCCTCTTCCCGCAACGTACAGGCGACGACCGCCGCCTGTCCGACGGCAGGGCCGAGATCGTTGACCAGTTGGTCGGCAACGACGTCCAGCGGCTCGTCGGACTGCGGGGACACCGTTCCCTCCGAGAACTCCACCCACTCGACGATCGGCGGCACGAACGGGACCCGGGGGCAGCATGAGGCCGAGGAGTCGGGACAGCCGTCGTCATCCTGGCAGGCGTTGTACGTCTCGGGCTCGTTCGGGCAGTCGTCGACCTCGTCGGGGATGCGGTCCCCGTCGTTGTGGCCGTCGGGGCACCCGTCGTCGTCCTCAAATCCATCGGGGTCTTCCGGCTCATCCGGGCACCGGTCCTCCACCTCCGGAATCGTGTCGCCATCGTTGTCCCTGTCCGGGCGGCCATCGCCGTCGTCGGGAAGGCCCTCTCGGTCCTCGGGCGGCGAGGGGACGAGCGGCTCGGGTGCCTTGCCGCCGCACGACGAGGAGCAGAGCGCGGCCGCGAGGAGCAGCCCAACGTGCATGCGGGCCGGCGCTGGTCGCGCGGTCACGTGTTGCACTGCAGGGAGAAGAGGAACTTCGACCAGTGGACAGGCTCGCCGGCCGCGGCGCCCCAGATGTCGGACTCGGGTTCGTAGAGCAGTTCGCGACGCTCCACGAGGTACACGCACGGACGACACCCCGCCTCCGGCGGGTCCGCCGAGCCGCACCCGTGTGGGCCTGCCGGTCCGTACCCGTCGGCCGCGTCGACCTCCTCGAGGGTCGCCACCGGATGCCCGACCGGCCAGCCCCGCTCGTCCAGCGCGCAACTCGGCAGGTAGTACGCCCAGCGTACCGTCAGGTCGATCGTGCCGTTCTCGTCCGCGTCCCGGAACGCATGCAGGCTCGTGACCGAAGGCGTGTAGCAGCCGCACCCCTGTCCGAGGCGAAGCTCGACCTGGCGGTGGAACGTCCCCAGGTCGAGGACGACCAGGCCGGTCGCAACGTCGTTGCCGCACGGGCCGTAGGATGCGGTGGTTTCCCGGAAGACGACGGCGGCCTCGGCCGAACCATCCCCGTCCAGGTCATCGATCTCGATCGATCGCACGACGTGGAGAGGATAGGCGGCGTAGAACGTCCGCCCGATCTCCACCTCCGCGTCGAGCGTCGGGGTGCCGTCCTTCGGCACGGAGACACGCGCGACGTGCAGCGGCAACAGCGCGGACCCCGGGGTGGCCTCCTCCGTGCATGCGTCCCTGCGATTGTCGAACTCCATCGGGCCGTAGGAATCGGGGTGCTCCTCCCACCGGCGCACGCAGCGTTCGATGGTGCCTTCGATCCGCCTCTCGGCCTCCTCCAGATCGCCGGCTGCTTCGTGACGTGCCCGCCATTCGGCGTGCTCGGACCAGCCGAAGACCGCGACGACCACCCGATCGCCACGGGCATTCTCGGCGGCCGTCCAGCCGGCGAGGTCGATCGGCGCGAGCCGCTCTCCCTGCAGCACATCCTCCAGCCGACCGCCCGAGGGCAGCGCCTCGGCCGTCGGGAGCGAGCTGCCCTCCTCCCGGGCGCGACGGCGGGCGGCTGCATCGTCGTGCGGCGTCCATCGCATGACCTCACGGAGACCCAGCGATGAGACGGGGAACGGCCCAGCGTCGACCTCGCCGGGACTCCCATCCGCGCCCTCGTCCGGTGTCGACGTCGCCTCGACCACTTCCGGACCCGCATCGCCGACACCGAGGACCGGCTCCGCGGCGTCGGCACCCCGAACGGCCGCTCCACCGATGTTCTCGTCGGCGGACCCGACGACGTCCGGATGAACGGGCCCATCCGGACGCGCGGCAGGATCCAGGAGAGACGCCGCCTCGGCGTCGCGAGAGGCGCCCGACGAGGAGCGCACATGTTGCCGGCCCTCCGGCCGGGAGCCGCAAGCCAGGAACACTGCCAGCACATGGATGGCTGCCCGCAGGATGGCGACTCTCCGCACGGCCATGCTCCGCCTCGACATCGGTGCCGCAGTGGACCACGGTGACGTCCGCCCTGCAAACCGGCGGATCGAGTCGTGGCTCCGCTCCTACAGCCTGCGTCGCCGCAGCTCGGCGGTGGGGCCGCGGCTCCGCCAGTACACGAAGCCGTCGTGGACCTGCAGCGCCCAGATCCACATCATCTCGCGAACGAGCCGCTCCACGTCTCCGCCATCCTTCGACATGCGGTAGATCGAGCCGCCGGAGGCCCAGATCACCGTGTCGCCGTGGAGGGCAAGGCCCTCGCAGGTCGCTTGGCGTCCGGCGAGCGTCTCCGGTTCACCGCCGCCGACCGGCAGCCGCACGAGCCGCATGCCGCAGGTGTCGCGGCTCCAGCCGAGGTCGCACGCGGTTGGATCGCGCTCGCCCACCGGATCGCGCGCGCACAGGTACACGAACTCGCCGTCCGTCGCGAGCTGCTCCAGCAACTCGCCAGCCCAGAGCTCCCGCGGCGTACCACCGCTGCGGCGGACCGCGAACAGCTTGCTCGTGGTCGTGTGGCTGGTCGCGATCCAGTAGAAGCGGTCGGCATCCGCGGCCATCGGCCCGGGCGCCCAGGGAACGGCCGGGTACTCGCGCCGCACCGGTGCGATCTGCATGATCATGCTCCTGGACGGCGCGCCGTCGAAGCCCTTGGTGCCGGTCAGCTTCCAGACGCCGTCCCGCGTGACGACCGCCTCGATGCCGCCATCGTCCACGAAGGCGAGGATCTCGCCGTCGGGCAACTGCTCGTGGATCTCGCTCCACAACTCCTCCAGCGAGACCGCGTCGCGAGGCGACTGCCCGGGTCGCCGAACCCGCGGAACGCTGGTGCCGAAGCCGTCGCGCTGGAAGATCCCGACGCTGCCCACCGCGATGGAGGCATCTGCAACCGTGTAGCGGATCGGTCCGACCTCCGTCTCGTACTCGACGACCAGCGACACGACCGTCTCGTACTCCGGGTCCCGCTCGGGCGACTCGACGGAACCGTCGAGGTCGGCGGGAGGCGCCGCGGCGGCGGCGGTGTCGGCGTCCGCTTCCGACCCGGCGGCGTCGGTGATCGCCGCCTCCGCCGGCTCGTCTGCCGTCAATGAACGTGCGTCCGGGATCGATGGCGCTGCGTCTGCCGGCACTGCCCGCGCTCCGTCGTCCTGACGCCGGCACGCCGCGCAGGCGGCCGTGACGAGCAGAGCGAGGAGCATCGTGCGCAGGAATCGAGGCGCGGGGTAAGGCGAGGGCATTCAGTCGCACCAGCCGAACTGGGCGGGGATGTACGCGAGCCCCTCGCCGCCGTCGTACTCGACTCCGCGGTTGGCGCTCCGCAGGACCAGCCACCCGATCCAGCACTCCTCGCTCTCGACGCCGTCCGAGAGGACGGAAACCGTGATGTTGGTCCGCAGCTCGACACGGACGGCGCTCGTGCCGCCGACCTCGACCACATGCGCCGCGGTCCGCTCGGGGTCGAGCGCCACGACGAAGTCCGGCCGCGCGGGCGGCCCTTCGCCGGATGAGCCGAAGCCGACGGCAAGCGTCCCACCGGCGACGAGCGCGTCGGCGAACAGCTCGTATTCCTGGGACGGCCAGAGGCGGGCGATCCAACCCGAGAAGACGGCCACGCCGGTTCGCACGGGGCCTTCTCCCTGGATGTCGTCCGGCAGATCCCGTCCGTCGGCCTCTCCGGCGGCTGGCAGTTCGGGCAGCCGGATCCACGGTCGCACCCGCTCGGCGAGGACGGCGGCGTGGATTCCGTCCGTCACCCGGCCGTCCACCGGCAGCCCGTTCGTGAGGGCGTCCTGCCAGGCGAACTCGTCCTCCGACGACTCGACGACGCTTGCGGACGGAAGGTCCCCGACGGCGATCCAGCCGTCGTCGCCTTCCACCATCGTGCCGCCCGGAAACACCCAGAGCTCCCAGTCCCCGCTCCACGACCGCTTCCTTACCCGGATGGCGTTGCGGCTCACAGTGGCGACGCAGATCGTCTCGTCGTCGCAGTGGAAGGCGAACCCGTTCGCTCCCAGAGGACCCGCCAGCGGTGGCCGGCCGTCCTGCACCTGCCGCAGCAGTCGCATCGGCGGAGACTCCTCCTCGCGGAGGCGGATTCGGTCCGACGCGATCTCCCCTCCGCCGTCCGCATCGACGGCGACGACTTGGGCATCGGACTCGCCGAGGCGGAGCACGACGGCGCGCTCGCCGACACGCCCCAGCAGCAGGAGACGCCCGCCCGGCGACCAGAGCGTCTCGACCTCCAGCGTGGAGGGGTCGACGGCCACGAGGCTCGATTCGCTCTGCTCCGGACCGTCGCGCAGATCGTGTCGGACGGCGAGCGCCCGCCGCCCGTCGGGGTGAGGCAGCACCGCCGAGAACGCGTAGCCGGGCGTCGGCAGCAGGACCGGCGCGTCGTCCCAGTCACGCGGGGAATCCGGATCCTGCTCGAAGGGGTCGGGGACGCGAGCGGCGTCGGCCGGTACGCGGGGATCGAACCACAACGAGCCGTGCCGGCCGAAGAGGCGCCCTTCAACGGTCTCGGGCTCGGATTCCCCGGAGGCCTGCCCGGGCCGGCTTTCGCCGATCCCCGTAGGGCGCGACCGGGGAACGCGGACGTCCGGCTCAGGGGCCGGAAGCCCTGGACCCGATGCCTCCTCGGCGGTCTCGGGGGAGGACGGGACCGGCGTGCCGGCGGCCGGCGGGATTCCGGCGGCGCCGGAACACGATGCGCCGGCCACCGACAGGCCGACGGCGAGGAAGAGCAGGCTGCGTGTTCCGCGTGCGACCATCTCGTTCCGTGCCTGGGCCAGTGTATCGCTTCGCGCCGGCACCGGCCAGCCGCGGCACGCTTGAATCGGGTGGCGCCGGGCGTGCTTCACCGCGGGAGACCGGGACCGGGCGTGGTTCCGCAGGCTTGCCGTCGGGTGCACCGCGCGCCGTCGCGGGCGGCCGGCACCGGCGAACGGGAACCAGCACCTGCCGGTGGTGTCGATTGGCGGTCATGAGGCTGGCCGGAATCCTGCCACTGCTTCTCGGATGCTGTCCTGTCGAGCGGCCGCCCGTGCCGGGCGATCCACCTGGCGACCGGGTCCACTGCGATCCCACGTGCATGCACCGGAGGGTTCGGCTGCCGGCGGACGAGCAGCTCCGGCGTGCCGAGGCGGACGAGCGCCGGGATCGGGAGGTCGCGGCACGGCGGGCCGCAGCAGGGACGATGACCGGCACCGAGACCACCAGACTGACGGTCGTCGTGGTCGACGGCTACCACTGGTACCTCGAATCGGCTGGTCCGAATCGAGACGACCCGCTCACCGGGCCGGGCGGCGAGCGGGGCCTCCAGGTCAACTTGGACACCTCGTGCGACGGAGTGCTGCCCCACCGGCTCGAGGTGCTGCTCGATGGTGAGGTCGTCGGTGCCGCGGGAGTCCGTTGCGACGAAGTGGGGAGGGTGCCGCGGCCGAGGGTGTCCCTGCCGAGCTTCGATGTGCCGGCAGGTACCCACCGCATCCGGATCCGGGAAGTCGAATCCGGGGTGTCCGCCGCCCGGGACTACGTGTTCCCCGAGATGGCGTTCGGGGCGATCGCCGACGTCCTGTTGGTGAATGCGAGCGAGCATGAGTTGCTCCTCGACGACCTTCGCAGCGGTCCGCTCATCTGGTTCTAGCCGGTCCAGTCCGTCGGTGGGTCGGAGCCGGCAGGATGGAGGGCAACAGGAACCGGGTAGCGGTCCAAAGTCGGAGGGCTCCGTGGGCTCGGGCGCCGGAGGTAGCGACGGTGAGATGCGCGGCAGTCACAACCCGGTCAGTACTTCCTGCGCTACTGGCCGCACTCGCCGAGGCCCTGACGGGATCGCTTGGATGCGGGGCCGGGTCGGCACGGGTCGCCGGGCCGGCCGCGGCGTCCGAGAGTGGCGATCCCGTGCAGTGCACGCGCGACATCGGACAGGGGTTCTGCGAGGCCGCAGCAACCCGTGCCGTCGCCGGGCTCGTCGTCGAAACGACCGCTCGGGCCGTCCCGGTCTCCGCCGGCTGGCGCGTCGACCTGCAGGTCACGGTCGTCGCAGCGGATGGTGCGGCACACCTCGTCGAGGATGAGCCGATCCGCTGCAGCGGTTCGGCCATGTGGATCGGCGAGGGGCTCGGACACGGCCGCGGCTGTGGAATCGGCTCTGCGCACTGGCCCATCGCCGTGGTCGAGGTTCTTCCGGGTCAGCCGCTGCTGCTTCCGGGCCCCGCGGAGGACGACTGCTGTGGTCAGGTGTTCGCCCCCGGATGGGAGGCGGAGTTGACCGTGACGATCCCCCGGGTCGGGCCCCAGAGGGATGCGCTCGTCGACCCAGGTCCGGTTGCCGTCGTGCGCATCCGGGTGGCGGAAGACGGCTCGGCCGAGCTGTCCGTGGCGCCGACGGAAGGAGATCCGGTCCTGGGAGGCTCCCCTTGACCTTGCGCGTGCGAACGTCCTCGTCGCCACCGTGGTATCCTCGGGTCGTGATCGAACGGGGAGGCCGCGTTCCGGAAGCGATGGCCGTGTCGGGCCGGATGGCCCTGCTGGCGGTCGCCGCCGCGGTCCTGACCTCCGGATGCGGAACCCGCGTGCAGCCGCACTCCGGAGCGGGTCTGGACGCCCCGCCCGCGGAAGGCGGTGTCGAGGCCGCAGCCGAGGCGATTCCGCAGCCCGAGCACCGGACCGGACCCGAGGCCGAACCGACGGACGCCCCGCCCGTGCGCTGGCCGCTGGCGTGGGAGACGATCCGCGGCCTGCCGTCGTGCGGGACGCACGCGGCGATCCGGGTCCAGAAGCGCTGGTATCCCGTGCCGCTCGCCTTCGAACTGTCCGCGACGATGCAGAGGCCGGACGCGCACTACGCCGCGTTCATCGGGATCGAGCCGACGTGGGACGCGCTGGAGTGGACGAGGCAGGATCTTGCCGCCGACGGCCCGCAGGTCATTGGCGCGATCGACTGCCTCGTGGAATGCGACGGCATCCCATGGGACCTGCTTGCCCTGGACAGCGTGTTCTACCTCGCGCTCGGGTTCGACCCGAGCGGCGAGCTGCTCTGCGCCTGGACGAACGACGGCGCGGCGTTCGATGTCCGATTCCATGATCTCGCTGACCCGATCGACGCGGTCGTCGCGCGGGGCTATCCGGGTCCATGTGACCCGACCAACGCCCGCGGAGCCCTGCTCGGCCCGGACGACCGGGTCGAGGTCCGTGGCATCGTGCGGTGCAGCGAGTGCGAGTCGCCGTACGTCCGCGTGCGGATCGCAAGGGCGTCCGACGACTACGGGCTGGACCGGGTGGATGCGGTCGTCGATCGGGAGTTCACGACGCGCGCCGAGGCCGGGACTGCGGTCAGCTTGGAAGCAATGGAGGTTCTCGGGACCCGGACGGGTCGGCTGGACGGCATCGAGGTCCGGGAAGGGAGAGACGCGATCGAGATCCGGATCGGAGGCGCGTGGGACGATTCGGAGCCGCTCCCCACCTCGTTGTCCGAGTGGGACCTTCGCGAAGTGCTGCGACGGAACCGGCCGGGGATCCGCCGATGCTACTCCGACACGGCGCGCGGGCGGCCGGACCTCCGGATCCGGTTCGATGCGCGGTTCGAGGTCCAGCCGACGGGAGCGGCTACGGTCGAGCTGTCCGGCGACGATCTCGACGCCGAACCGGAGTTGGCGGCCTGCCTGCAACGCGTGCTCGGCTCGATGGTGTTCCCGGCGGCGGAGGGGGCTTCCAGCCTCCACTACACGTTCCAGTTCCAGGGCGCCGAGGAGGAGCCGCAGCGGACCGGCGGCGTCCCGCTGCCGGAGGGTGCCGAGTTCCGCAGGGATCGCGGTGGCGCGAGTAGCATGAACCCCGGGATGAACGTGATGGACGAGGCGTACGTCGTCCCCGGCACCATCGAAGAGGTCGAGGCCTTCTACCGGGAGCAACTCGGCGTCGAACCAAGCCGAAGCGAGGGGACCGTCACGTTCCCGCTGGGCGATCGGGGCCGGTTGGAGGGCGACCTGAGCGGCGCCGAGAGGACGCTCGTGACCCGGCAGGAAGGCGAACAGGTGTTCGTACACCTTCGCTGTCGCGGCTGCTACTGAGGAACGGACGGATGCACACTGAGAGCGACACCATCGGATGGTTCCTCGCGTGCGCTGCGGTTCTGGCCGGCGGTGCGTGGTCGTGTCGTTCGGGGAGTAGGCCATCGTCCAGTCCCGATGACGCATCCGGCGAGTCGGCCGCGGCCCTGGTGGACGGGACCGGACTCGTCTGGGACAGGGCCGGCCGTCCTCGTCTCGTGGTCGCCTACTCGCCGTCACCGTGGCTGGGGGGCAGCGTGTCCCGTCTCCGCAGCGGTCTCGTCGAGGCGCCGTGGCACGACGGGTCCTTCGGCATGACCCGCTTCGAGTTGGAGGCAACCGACGGATCGGACCGCCCGGCCTGGCGGCGCGATCTCGAGGGACGGTGGACCGTGCTGGGCTACTCGCCGGCGCGCCACGCCTACGTCCTCGGCGGCCAGTTTCAGAAGGGCGCATGCCTGCCGCTCGACGACCTGCGCTACCTCGAGGAACGGACGGGAGCCCTGCTTCCGTCGCGACTCAACAGCCGCCGGTGGATCGCGTTTGCGGCCGTCCCGAGCCCGACCCTGCGCTACGTTGCCCTGATCGCCCGCGTCGATGGTCAGCCCCAGTTCCGCCTCCACGTGTTCGACGTCGACAACGACGAGATCGCCGAGGCGGGCCCCGCTCCCGCGCCGCCACCGACCGATTTCAAGTGCGACCCGCCGCGAACGCACTGGTGGGACCTCGATGTCGACGGCTGGGTCGAGATGGACGCCGGTATCATCGTCTTCTCGGCCGACGAGCGGCGGCTGACGGCTTCGTACGGCGACGACAGCTGCGCTGCCCGGTCCGCGCAGCGCACGATCCGGGAATGGGACCTCGAGCGAGACCTCCGGTGGCAGGCTTCCGCGAACGTCGCTGCCGCCGGGCCAGCGCCTGCATCCGCGAACGAAGGGGAGGCAGCGCCGTGAGTCGGACGTGGATGCAGGGATGCTCGTCGCCTTCCAGGCCGTTCTTGGTGGTGGCAATGGCCCTTCTTGGCGGCGGCTGCAGTCGCAACTCGGGACGCACCAGCTCCGACGCGGGAGCAGCGGCGGTCGTCCCGGACGCGTCCACGTTCGCGGGGCGTCTGCGGGCGGCGGGGAAGGGGATGGCCGCGCTCGAAGCGCAAGTGCGCTCGATGGAGCCGGACGCCAGCATCGAGTTGCTCGAGCCGCTTCTCCACGACGAGGATCCGGACCTAGCCGAGCGCGCCGCCGACCTCCTCGTGTCGCTCGACTCGCGCCGGGCGGATCGGATCGTCGTTCGGCATGCGCTCTCGCAGGGGGGCGAAGCGCTGTCCCCGCTCGACAGCACCGGCGGCCACCGGACCGAATCGATGGGCGTGCGCGGTGTCGAGGCACTCCTCGATCTCTACGGCGGTTCCGACGATGGGCCGCTCCCACCCGATCTGGGGGAGGGCTGCGAGCTGATGATGGACCTGCTCCTCCCGGCCAAGGACAGCCCTCCGGCCCACGCCCGCGGTGGCATCCGGTCGACCATCCTCCGCTGCCTGACCTGGGAGGACGTCGACACCGCCATGGCGGTCGGGTCGGCCCTCACGGCGCTCTTCCCGGACTTCGAGTGCACGCGCCATCCGCAGATGCTCCGCTCGGAGAAGCCGCTCGAGCGCGTGGCGGCGATCGCGGGTCTGCGGGAATGCCGCGACGTTCGCACGGTTTCCGTTCTGCGGGCGGCGGTGGATGACGAGACGAGCCTGGCGCCGTTCTACGGCGTGCGCGGCCCGTGCGACCAGCCCGATCCTTCGGGCCGCGTTCCCTGTCCCGAGGATCCGACGACGGTCGGAGAGTATGCCGCGCAGGTCATCGACGACCTGACGGAACGTGATTTTCACGGTGATACCGCCGCCATCGACGCCTGGATCGGCGCGAACCTGCCGCCCGCGGACAACCCGACCTGGAGACCGCGGCCGCTCGGCCCGGTCGCGTTCTGGGAAGACCTGCGCCCGATCAAGCCCCGCGATGCCGACCGGGGCAAAGGGGAGGGGTGCGAGCGGAAGGGCACTCTCTCGGTCGATCTGCGCGGCGACGGGCGCCCGTATGAAGTCGAGTGGCGACGCTGTCCGGAACAGCCGGCGTTCGAGAGCGACCTGCTCGGCGTGCCGGAGTTCCTCACCTTCGTTCCGCCCGGTGCGGCCGAGGCCGTACTGGCATTCTCCAACCTGGTCACCTCCTCCACGGGGTCGAGCGCAGAAGGGGAGGCGATCAGCTTCTTCGACCGGGTCGAGGAGGTCGGGCTGCGTGGCGACTCCAGCCGACAGGTCCTGGCGGTGCGGATGTTCGACGGCAACGGCTGCCACAGCGACTGGTGCATCGTCGGTGCCGTCGGCGACGGCATCGGCTGCTGGTCGCAGCCCGACCTCGACGAGCGGGCGCGGCCGCGGCTGCGGCCCGACGAAGACATCGGCATGGACGGCTGGTTCGTGAAGGTGGAAGGCGCCCGCGTGCGCCTCTGGACGCCGGTCTTTGCGCGGGGCGACGCCCATTGCTGTCCGAGCCGCGGGTCGTTCGTCGCCGAATTGGTAGCCCATCCGACGGAGCCGCGACTCGTACTCGCCTCGTTCGAGCGTCGGTCCGCGGCGGAAGCGGCGCGCGCCTCCGAGGAAGAGGGCGCGGAATGATCGATCTCCTGATCGCCGTCTTCTTCGTCCACTTCGGCATCGTCGCGCTGGTCCTGTGCAGCCGTGGCGCTCGCGTGGTTGTCGCGGGCATCGTCTCCGCTGCCGTCGCCTACGTCGCGGTGAACGTCGGACTGATCTTCTACGGGGAATGGGCGGCGTCGGACGCGATCCACGGCGACCCTTCCTGGGGGCCGCTCACGACGGCGGCGGGCATCCTCGTGCCGATCACGCTGCACGTTGCGGCGCCGATGCTCACCGTGCAGCGGCTTTCCCAAGGGCGCATGCCGCGGCGGACGCATGAACACGCCGGCACGTTTTGTCGTCAGGGCGTGCCGAACGCGGGAGCATGATGTCGCGGGAACGCTTCGGCAGGCGGCGCTAGGCAAGGACGGAAGGGGAACGGCGATGACCGGTCCGATGGAGTGCTCGGATTGCAGCCGCAACGCAAGAGGATCCTCCGTGCGCTCTCCGGGTTGGCTGGTTGCGGTGCTCGTCGCGGGGGCGTGCTCCCGCGCGGGCTATCGTCCGCCTCCTCCCTCGGTCAGCGGCAACGCCGCCGACCTGGAGCAGACCGAGGTCGTTCCGACGGCGGACTCGCCGATGCAGCCCGGAAAGAACGTCATCTGGTGCGCCTCCTTCCAGGCGGCGTGGGCAGAACTGAAGAAGGCACTCGGCGGCGATCCGCCGGGAGAACAGCAACTGGTCCGCCGCCTGAACGCGGCGCGCATGGAACCGACCGACCTGCCCCGGAACGGGTGGTACGCGGCGGCCGGCAGGATCGGCAACGGCATCGTCGACGAGATCCGGCGCGAGATGGGCGGACGGTTCCCCGGCGTGACGCCCCAACTCGCCTCGGTCGGGGCTGCTCCCGACCGGCTGGTCGCCTACGCCTACTTGGCCGGCGAGGTGAAGTTCGCGCATCCCTACTTCGACCAGAAGGACGGAGGCGACTTCGTCGACGCGACGGGCCGTGCGACCCGCGTCCGCAGCTTCGGCCTCGCCGAGACCGGCTCCGGGTCAGCGGTCAACAGGCGGCTAAGGGACCAGATCGCCGTGCTCTACGCCGTCAAGGGCGAGCGGGACGCACTCCTGGAGTTCGTCCTGGACCTCGATCGCGGCAGCAGTTCGCAGCAGCTCCTTTTGGCGGTCGTCGAGCCCGAGGAGACTCTGGCGGCGACCTGGACCGCCGTCCGCGAGAGGATCGCCGGGTGGCACGGCAGCGACTACGATCGGGAGTTCGGCGTCGAGGACAGGCTGGCCGTGCCGAACATCAACTTCGACCTGGACCGCCGCTACGACGAACTCGTGCAGGACAACGACTTCATGCTGGAGTGGGCCGGGCAGCGGATCCGATTCCGGCTGGATCGAAGCGGTGCGGAGGTGGCCGACGAGTCGAACCTCGTCGCTGCCAGCCTTCCGCGGTACTTCTCGTTCACCCGGCCGTTCCTCGTGGCGCTGAGGAACCGCGGCACGGAAGAGCCGTACTTCCTGATGTGGGTCGCCAACGCCGAGTTGCTGGACGAGCTGGCTGCGGACGGTCGTTGAGCCTGGCCGAGGGGCGAACGCCCCGCGGGTGGCCGAAGCGAGATTCGAGCAGATGCTCCATCGCGTCCTTCGGGTGATTCCGCCGTGAATGGCAACCGCGCGGAGGCCGTCTGCGGTGGCGGGGGGAGGTGGTCCGAAGTGGGTTTCCGGTTCGAACGGCTGTGGGTGGTCGCCTGTCTTGCTGCGCTGGTGCTCGTCGGCGTCGCCTGCCGGTCGAAGAACAGCGCTCCGGACCCGGTGACAGCGCAGGCGACGGATGCAAGCGCGGCACAGACGGAGCCTCTCGAAACGATGCCGTTCCGGGAGGATGTCGTTGCGGACGCACGCTCGCCTGAAACGCCTCCGCTGGGCGGTGCGGGCGGGGAACGGGCCTCCGCTCCTCCGGAACGAGTCGAGACGCCCTGCGAGACGCGGGCGAGCTTCTCGGCCTCCGGCGTCCTGGATTGCATCGGGAGCAGCAGCCAGTGGAACGACGAGCGGCGGGTTGCGGCAGTCCGGCACATCGCCGAGATCGCGGCCCAAACGGGAGACGGGCAGGAGCGCGACGGTCTGCGGGAGGCGATCTTCGTCACCGGGCCGGCCGTGCGGAAGGCGGTCCGCGATGCGCTCGTGTCGCTCGGGGAGGTCGATGCCGCCTTCGCCGCCGCGCTGCCGGAGCCGGGCGAGTTCGTCCGCGCCGCGAACGCGCTGCTCGAAGCGGCGGAGTCGCCGATGACCGCGGTGGTCGCCGATTCGTGCCGCGTCCGTGCGACCGAACCGGAGCCGGCCACCCGGATCGAATGCCGCGATCCGTCCAACACGTACGTCGAGACGGAGCCGAGCCTCGTCGCCATCCTCGCGTGGCACGAGGGGAGTCTGGTGCTCGAGCGCACCGAAGCGCTCCCCTTCTGGAGGCGGGGGAGCCTTGCCGAGACGATGTGGAACGACCGCGTGCGATCGTGCCGGGATGCCCTCGCGGCCGCGCGCCGCGGAACGTCCGAGGCGCCGGCGCTGTTCGGTTGCGTCGACTCGACGCCGTCGCCGCTCTCGATGGAGGAGCAGCTCGAGCTGATCGGTGCCGCTGTGCGGGCCGCCGCAGGGACGGAGCGCGAGCGGGCGGTCGCGGGGCTGCTCGGAATTGCCATGACGGACGATGCGCAGATCCGGCCGGCGGTGCTGGAAGCACTCGGGGCGAGCGGTGCTCTGAGCCCCGAGGCGGTCGCGCTCGTTCCGACCTGGTCCGAGGCCGACGTGAGGATCCTCGAGTTGCTCCACGGCAGGGTGCCGGAGAACGCCCAACTACCCTCCTCGGTCGCGTGCAACTTCTCGGCCGACTCGTCCGTAGGGCCGCTGCGGCTTCAGTTCTCGGGTGGCCACTGCCTCGACGGTCCCGGCTGCGTCTCCGCGGAGTTCACGATCCGCGCGAGCGGCTGGAAGCTGGAGCGACTCGAGGTATTCGAGGCCTGGTAGAGCCATCGGTTTGCGTCATCCCGCGGCCACGGCCAAGCACGTTCCGTCGGGGTAGGCGATCATGACGTAGCCGCCGCACTCCTCCGTGCCGCTCGTGCACGCCGGATCCGGAAGGGTTGCATCCCAACGCCAACCGCCGCCCGGCTCCGGTCTGAAGAAGTCCCAGCGATGCGTCTTCGCGTAGGGGCCGTCCGGCGGGCCGCCGAGATCGGCCCAGCCGCGCCACGCCCAGAAGGCGCACGGCGTTGTGAACAGCGGCTCTGCTGCTGACGGAACCGGCATCCGGACCCGGAGGGCGCGTTCCCGCTGCCGCAGCTTGTCCATGCAGGTCCGCTCGTCGGCCGGGATGGGCTCCGCGGCGCCGTCCGGCGAGCGGGCGAGGACGCCGTCGTGCTTGAAGAACGCGCGCAGGTCGGCCGGCTCGACGGTGTGCCCGTGCAGCACGAGCGGCACCTGGCGGAGGATCCGCGCCTCGATCGGCGTCCAGACGCCGAAGGTTTCGACGTCGCAGTCGGCGTCCATCAGGTCGGTCCAGGCGCGGAGGGATAGCTGCCTGCCCCAGTAGAGCAGGTCCTCGGCATCATCGTCGGCCGGGTTCGTGCGCGTCTCGACGACCCGGTCCCCAGCGTCCGGAACGGATTCGACGTCGGGAACGTCTTCGTCCGCCACGTCCCGCGCCACCGCGACGGGCACGGGACCGGCTGGGTCGGTCGGTCCCGACCCGGGTCGCTGCAGTCCTGCGTCCCGGTCGGCCGGCGCGGAGGTCGGTCGCGTGCTCCCGCGGCATCCGGACGCGCCGATCGCGGCCAGGAGGAGGAGTCCCGCGGCGGCCTGTGTCCAAAGTGCCATCAGGGTCTTCCCCAAGGCCGTGCCGTCAGGACTCGCGTCGTGCCGGACGCAGCCGCGTCAGACGGTCGCACGACCAGCTTCATTCGAGGGGCCGGTCGCCGGAAGACTCCGTCTGCGCCGACGGCTGGAAGCGATAGGTGTAGGTGACGCTGCTCGACGAGTCTGGGAACGATGTCAGCGTGACGCCCCGGATCACGTCCGCGATGCAGGTCGCGGCAGGGCCGGTGAAGTCGCCCGAGACCTCGACATCCAGAACGCGCCCGGACGATCCCTCGAACCGAATCGCGATCACCGCCGTGCCGGGCTGGCCGCCGGCGCACACGTGAACCGCCTCGCGGACCCCCTCGAGCTTCGCATGCACGTCGGTGTGCGACGGGTACCGTGCCGTCGTCAACGGTCCTTCCTCCGGCTGGTCCGGACACGGGTAGCGGTCGACGTAGCGCAGCAGCGTCCGCTCCTCGCGCCCGGACCCGGACGTGCTGTGCTGCCGTCGGAGCCGCAGCGTGTGCCGAGCTTGGGACGCGCCGGCTCCGGCGCCAGCGGGACCAGCGAGATCGAAGACCGTCTCGTCCGCGGTGTGGTCCGTGGGAGGTCCGAGGCGCTGCTCGTAGAACGCCACGGCGTCGTCCAGCGACATCGGCACCTCGTAGACCGTCCAGCTCTGCATGCACTTCCCGGTGGTGGCCCCGCCCTGGCCCGGCCGGTACTCGGCTCCCGGCGGCAGTTCCACCGGGAAGGGGCGGGCGGAGTCCGAGGGAGAGCCGTCCGCCGTCTCCGTCGCCTCCTCCGCCCCGGCGTCGGGCGCCGGGTTCGCGGCTACAGGCGGCGGTCCGTCGTGCACGCACGGCACGGCGTGAGACCGGCCCGTCGGCTCCGGACCAACGACGCCATCCGCGATCGACACCGTCCACGCGCGACCTTCGCCGGCCGTGGTCGAAGTCCACGCCGCCGGCGGGCGCGAGGGACCGAGCACGGCGCGGCAGGTCGCGTTCGCCTCGCAGGAGCCGCAGGTCCCCGAGCGGCCGGAAGCGAGCACCTCGCGCGAACAGCCGCCGAAGCCGCCGAGCAGCGCCACCAGCTCGAAGCGCATGGGCAGCCGCCACCCCGGCGGACAGACCGCACTCGCCTCGGCCCACGTCGACTCGCCGCAGTACGGCTCGAGCGGCGGCGTGTCGCTGCAAGAGAGCCACCACAGGCCGGAGCCCGGCTGCTGGACCGCCCGCGCGCGGCGTTCCGGCGCCCACTCGACCTCCACCGACCGCAGCGGCTCCACCGTCGCGGCGCAGCGGAGCCCCTGGAACCGGTCGTCCGAGCGCGGCTGACTCGAATCCCGGCCCGAGATGTCGAGGCCGTCCGCGTCGCAGAACCACGAGCAACCGTACGAGGCGCGCTCGACGCCGTCATGCGCCGCGTCGTCGCCCTCGTCGAACCCGGCGATGCGATCGTACCCCTCAAGGCCTTCGACCCACTCGGCGGCGTTGCCGAGGAGCTGCAGCACTCCGTACGGACTCGCGCCCGAAGCGCGTCCGTTGGCCTCGTCCGCCCCGTCGCGCGTGCAGCCGCGGTAGTTGGCGCAGTCGCAGGTCGGATCGTCGTCGCCCCACGGGTAGCGCCGCTCATCCTCCGGCCCGCACGTCGACGGCTCAACGATCTCGCATCCGCCCCGCGCGGCCTTCTCCCACTCCGCGGCGGTCGGCAGACGACGACCGACGGACTCGCAGTACGCCGCAGCGTGGTTCCAGGTGACGCCGACGACCGGGTGCGCGTCCGGCCCGTAGCTGAGCCGGGGCGCACGACAGAGCCCGCGCGCCTCGCAGCGTCGGTAGTCCTCGTTGGTCACCTCGAGCGTCCCGATGCAGAAGGCGGGGAGATCGACGACCTGCCGGCGCGACGCGTAGATCGCATGGCCGGGACCGACCTCCATTCCCATCACGAACGGACCGGCCGGGACGTAGGCCATCCCCTCGGGACAGGCCGGGTGCGGAGACCCGGGGCGCCAATCCGTGCCGTCGTCCGCTTCGGGAGCACCCGTGTCGGGCTCCACCTCGATGTCGGCATCCGCGGTATCGGGCGGGGTCGGTGCCGGCGCGGCGGTATCGTCAACAGCTCGTCCCTCCGTCGCATCCATCCGCGTCGCGTCGACGCAGGGTGCGGCGGGCCCCGGCGTCCCGTCGCGGGCCGCTGCCCCGCCACCCGATCTGCGCGAGCATCCCGGCCAGACGGCCATCGCGACGAGCGCGAGCGCCGCGAGGCGGCACCAACGGCTGCCGCCTCCAATCCCGCCCTGTCGGGCGTTCACCCGCGTCGCCAGCGTCTCCATTCTCCCGATTGGACCAGATGGCACGGGGCTCGGCAAGCGACCAACGCTCGGGCGAGGTTGCGGCGACGGGCGGCTGCCAGTCGGGCAGCCACGCCGCGACGCAGCACCAAGGGTGCCCGTGATGCGGGCTGCCGAGCCGATGGCACGCGATGACCTTCGCGCCCGTGGAGAAGGACCGGAACCTCCGGGGTCGCGGCGTTGTCGTTGCGTCCATGCGTTCGCCAGGTGCCGTGGCACCGCTCTTCGTCGGCGTCCTCGCGATCCTCGCGTGCGGCACCAAACGCACCTCCGGCGACCCCGACGGCGATCCCGTGCGGGAGGAGGTGAACATCATCGCGAACGCGCTTGCCGACTACGGAGTCCTCGAGGAGCGCGGCGTGTCGATCGGTGGCTGGAGCTACATCTTCACCGTCTACGAGCGGCTCGCGTTCCTTGCGACGCGGGGCGAGTTGGTCGCGCTGCTACGGCATCCCAGCCCGGTGACCCGCGCCTACGCCGCGCGCGCAATCGTGGCGAGCCACCCCGACGCGCTCGCCGAGGTGTATCCGCTCCTGCGGGACCGCTCGTCGGTGACGGTGGTGGAAGGCTGCGTGCCGCGACACCCCAGCATCCCGGCGCTCGTGCTCCGCGAAGTCTGCGACCATCTCCCCGACTCGCCCGCTCGCACGAGCTTCCTGGCGAAGGCGGCGGGGGACACCGCCCTGGCCCCGTCCGTGCGGGAGGCGGCACGAACCTGTTCGTGGTGGGAACTGCCGCAACTCCCCGACGGTGTCCTCGAGCCCGACGAGGAGCAGAACGCGCGGATGCTTCAGGGCGGCTACCCGAAGCCGACCTCGGAAGAGTGGTTCGAGGAGGTCGCGGCCACGCATCCCTACTGGCGGATGCGCTTCTACGCCGCGGAGGATTCGTGGAATCCCTTCATGCCGGACTGGCCGACCCCGCGCCAGGCAGCCCTCCTTCGCCGCCTGGCAAACGACGAGCATCCTCGGGTTCGCGCGTGCGCTCGCGCCCTGCTTCGTACGCCCTCGGGGAGCGGGTCAAGTGGGGGCGCCTGCCGATGGCCGCGACCCGAGGAGTAGGGGTCGCGATCGAAGGGCCCCTGTTTCGACCCGGCTCGACTCTCGGCTCGACTTCGGGTACGGATTGTCCCGTGGCAGGTGACCGTTCCCGGCGAGGGACACGCGCGTCGTGCGTCGCGGCGCTGCTCCAGACCGGCTTGTGTCTGGGAACGCTGGTGGCATGGTCGGTACCGGCCTGCTCTGCGTCCAGGTCGACCGTTACGCGCGCCGAGGCTGCGGACGTGACGCGGACGGCCGAGGCAGACGTTCCGACCGTCGGCGACGACGGGAGCGAGGTGGTGTTCGACAAGGCCGGCGAGGTCCCGGCCGAGACGGCCGCCGTCGCCGACGCGGGAGCCCCGACGTGCACCGAGTTCGCGGACGGCTCCGTCGCACCGGACCCGCAACGCAGCGTCGCCTGGTCGCCCGCCGCCAACTTCGGTCCGGTCGGGACCGTGGAACTGGAAACCGATCTCACGGACCGTCCGCGATTCCTCGGGTGGCGGGACGACCGTCTGCCGGTGTTGGCAGGCGGCGGGTCGTTCATCCGAAGCTACTGCCTGGGTCACGACGCCACGAATCCTCTGGTGCTCGCGCCCGAGGGCCAGCTCGCGATCCAGCACGCCGATTTCCCGGGGCGCAGCCAGCCGGTGCTTTCGGGCGACACGTTCGTCCACCTGTCGAAGGACGGAATCCTGTATGCCGCGGCGCTGCCATCGCTCGAGGTTCTCTGGGAGCAACGCGTCGCCGACCGTTCGGAGATGCTGATGCTGGCAGGCGCCGTGCGGCGCTCCTCGGACGTCGTCGTCTTGATCGCCAATGCGGCGTCGACGGTTGCTCCGGTCGAGTACGAGTTGCTCGGGCTTGCTCGGTCGGACGGGAACCCTGTGTGGCGTCGATCGGCCACCTCCGGGTCCACCCTTCTTGCCGGCGACGGCAGAGCGATGCTGTCCGATCGCGATGGACGGGTCGAGGGTCTGCAGGAAGGCTCGGGCGAGGTGGCCTGGTCCGCGGAAACCGGGCTGTCCGTCGGCGAGGAGAGCTTCCAACTCGGCGGGCGTCATCACGTCGTGGTCGGCAAGCCGGGCGAGAAGCTGATCGTGCTGGATGCGGACACGGGAGCCGAAGTATCGTCAATACGCCTATCGGGAAACCATGCCTTTGTGCCGCTGGTCGTTCTCGATGACGTCCTGCTGGCCGCGACGAGTTGGCAGGACGACGAAGGTTGGCAGGTGAACGAGGTCCAGGCGATCGACCTGGCGACGGCGCGCCTGAACTGGAAGTCGGGCCAGAGCTTCACCAGCGGCGAATGGCCGTATCCCGCGAAACTCGTCGGAATCGACGACGACGTCATCGTCGTCCAGACCCCCGACCGCATGCTGCGCGTCCTGGATCGCGTAACGGGCGTCGAGCTGGCGAGTTGGCGTCAGGCGCCCGAGGGCTGCCTCGTGGACCCCGTGTTCGTCCGTCCGGTGTCCACCGAACCGGCCATGGTGCTGTGCCTCAGCGGGCCCACCACCGTGGAATCGCTGCGCCGCCCGATGGGCATGGGGCCCATGCCCGCCTCCGTCACCGTGCTGGCGCGGGTCGCCGAGCCGCCGGAGCCCGGATGGCCCGCGGAGGAAGCCACGATCGCAGGTCAGGTGACCTGGCGGGGCCGGCCCAAGGCGGGCGTGCGCGTCCGCGTCAACGACCGCCGCGTTTGGACGAACGCGCAAGGCAGGTTCCGGGTGACGGTCGCGGCGCGCGGCATGGTGATCGTCGACGCACTCCCCCGGAGCATCACGCGCCACAACCCGAACGACGTCGACTACAGCGGCCCCGTGGAGGTAGTCCTCGACGGGCGGAGCGAGCCCTACGAGGTCACTCTCGAGTTCGACGACTGCGGCGGCGACTGCGACTGACGCCGCGGAGGGATCCGATGGACACGGACGCGAGCAAGATGATCGGCGCGCGCCGGTTGCCGCGGCGTTCGCCTCACGGACAGGGCACGTCGTCCCACGGCGTGATCTCGAATCCCGGGAACTCGGACCCTTTGTAGTACCAGTCCTGGGACATCCCGGTGCACTTGGTCCGCAGGTCGGCGTCGGTGATCTCGATCACCAGCACGGCGTTCTTCTCCGGCTCGATCGGCGGTGGCCCGTCTGCGGGCATGACGATTCGGCGGCCATCGACCGTCCGGGACGGGGGCGAAACCAGGAGGTCGTACTCCAGGTACGCCTTCTCGAACGACTGGAACGGGAGCACCACGGCCAGGGACCGCTCGCCCGGCGCCAGCGACCACCCGGGCTGCTCCTCCGGCCGCAGGTGGTAGATCCGCACGCGCACGATCTCGAAGGACGACCGGTTGACGAAGGTGACTTCGACCTTGCAGTCGCGGGCCCGGCACCTCTCGCACGACGGTGCGGCGTCGGCCGACACGGCCAGCAGCAGGAGCGCGAACGGCCTCATGCGCGACCTCCCTGCCGAGGGCGCGTCTCCGGCGCCCCGACGCATGCCGAGGATATGCCCCGCGCACCGCCGGCACCACCCGCCCGACGCCGGCGGTTGGCCGCGTGCGGCGGCTGCTCGTCGCGCCGATCGTCGAAGGCCACGGGGAGGTCGAGGCCGTTGGCGTGCTCCTTCGACGCCTCCGGTTGGAGCAGCTTGAGTACGAGATGTGGTTCGTCGCCGCTGCGGCCTCCCTGACCGAGTACCTGGAGCTCGGCGCCGACGAAGAGGTCCCGACCGATCCGGCAGGCCCGACGACCGGTCGCCGTCGCGGTCGTCGGCGTCCGGCCAGGGTATGTCATCCGCGCGCCGCCGGTTGGGACCTCGATCGCCGGCCCGAGCGGCTCACTCCGGCCGGTCCGCAAATCGATCCGGTCGATCCCGGAATCGACCACATCTGCGTGGGGATCGTCGCGCGGCATCGGGCAACGCAGATCCGGACCGATCGCCCGCGTCGGACGCCCCGCATCCTCGCACTCCCGCTGCAGGAACCCGCGCCAGATCACCCAGCGCACGATGGCAACGTCTCCCGCGCAGGCCACATCGATCGTCAGGTGAGTCTGCCGCCGCACGATGCCCTCGAAGCCGCAGCCGCGCGGCTCCTCCGCGCCGCTCACCGACCACTGCCGAGCCGGCTGCTCGCCGACCCACAACTCGACGCTCGCCTCGCCGAGCGTACCCGAGATCTGATGGACGGCGTCCTGGTAGTCGTGCCGCACGCCGTCGGTCCAGCGGAAGGCGAGCCGCGGGTCACGACACGCGGGCGATCCGGGCGCGGCCGGCGGTGGTGGACGCTTCGGCCCGCAGCTCACCCGCCCGCCAGCGCCGATGGCCACGACATCCACGGCGGCCGGGTTGCAGACCCCGCTCAACGACGGGCGGCCCTCCGGGACCAGTTCAGGCAGAAGATGGCTCGGACTGAACTGGGCGCGCCCTGACGGCTGGAGATCCTCATCCTCCTCCGCGGCCGCGTCGTCAGCCGCATCGATGACCTGGGCCTGCGCATCGCCCGCCATCGCGGACGCCGTGCTTTCGATCCCGTCCGCCGCGCCCCCCGCCTCGCCGATGCCGGCCTCGCGCTCGAAGCGCGCCGTCGGTGCGGCGTCGCCCGCTCCGGCCCTGCCGCGGCGACCCGAACAGGCGGAGGCGCCGAGCACGAGGCCGCAAAGCAGGACGGGTGTGGCGATCGGCCGAAGCTTCACCTTCAAGTCGCAGCCTTCTTCCTGCCGGACGCAGGCGTGTCATCGTGTCGAATCCGCGTGCCGCCGAACGCGTGGATCGGCCTCGTGCCGGCAGAGCACCTCCCGGACTGCTCGGTGCCACGGGGAATGAAGAGTTCGTTGCCGGGCCCGAGCAGATGCTGCTTGCCGTCGAGCATGGCGACGTAGCGACCGCTGACGACGACCATGTACTCGTCGAAGTCGTGTTGGTGCGGCTTGGAGGCGCGGTCCGCGCGGCAGGTCCAGAACGCCATCTGGCTTCCGTCGGCGCCCTCGTAGCAGCAGCCCTCGATGTCCGCGGTGTTCTGCTGGGCGGTGCCGATCCGGTTGTTCGCGCGCTTCACGAACTCCGGGAAGTCCTTCATCTGCTTGACGCCGCCGCGGTCGGGAGGCCCTCGACGTAGCACCGACGGAGTTCGACGGGAACGGGGCGACACGGTCCGGCAAACCCAGCCGGAGCAGCGAACGGCGAGGAGGCGATCAGAGCGGCGCGCGGCGCTTCTCGAACCCGAGGACGTGCGGCGGGTGCCTGCCGCGCGCGGGCTCGACCAGGTGGCCTTCGGCGCGGAGACGGCGCGCCTGCTCTTCGAGTCCGCCCGGGTACTTGGGGTTCAACGCACCCCCGGTCTTGAGCGTCCGCCACCAGGGAGTGATCCGTCGTCGCCCCTCGCGCTCCCACTCGTCCGCCGCATGGGCGGCGATCCAGGCGAAGATGCCGGTGGTGATCGGGCAGCCGATGGTCGTGCGGTGACGTCGCGCCAGCGCATCGGCCAGGTCCTTGATCGTCGTCAGGCGCCCGCGGCGCACCCGCCGCATCAGGCCGTCGACCTCCAGGGGCGAAGGGATCAGCATGGTCCCCCGGCCGCCGTGGTGCTTGCGCAGGCGCTCGCAGAAGTCCACGACTTTTGGGAGGTCCTTGCTGTCGGCCAGGTGGTCGCGAAACGTCATCTTCCTCGAGGCCACGGCGTCCCTCCTTCGTCCTCGCGATCGATTCCACCCGATGCCGCTGAAGGCGAAAGCGCCAGCTCGCCACCTTCGAGCCGCTCGCCCCGCAGAGACTGACGTCCGGCGCGGGCGAGTAGTCCGGCGGGGATCCGGGCCGCTCGTGCGCACAATTCTGCACGAATCATCCAAGGACCACGCATCCCGGCTGCGGTAGTATCAAGGAATGGACGGCACGTCCAACCGCAGCGAGGAACCGGACGGCGGGTTGATTCGGGTGTTGCTGGTCGAGGACGATGAGCGGCTCGCTCGGCTCACGGCGCGCTACCTCGAGTTGCGGGGCCTGGTGGTGACGACGGCCGCCGATGGCGCGGCCGGTCTGGCCGAGGCGACCCACCACACGTACGACGTCGTGCTGCTCGATCTGATGCTTCCGCGCATGTCGGGCACGGACGTGTGCCGGCAGCTCCGGCGGGTCTCGGACGTTCCGATCATCATGGTCACGGCGCTGGGCGACGAGCCGGAGCGGGTGTCGGGGCTGGAACAAGGCGCGGACGACTACGTGGTCAAGCCGTTCTCGTCCGCCGAACTGCTGGCGCGGATCCGCGCGGCGGTCCGCCGCTATCGCGGCAAAGCGGGACCGGCTTCGCGCCCGCTGCGCGTGGGACGGCTCGACCTGGACCCGCAGCGGCTCGCCGCGACGCTCGACGGCCGGCTCCTCGAGCTGACGGCCTACGAGTTCTCGCTGCTCTACGCGCTGGCCGAGCGCGCCGGGCGGGTCCTCGGCCGCGAGCACCTGCTGGACCTGGTCAAGGGCAGTGCTGAGGAGGCGTTCGACCGCTCGATCGACGGCCACATTTCCCGCCTGCGGCGGAAACTGGGTGACGACCCGAAGCACCCCAGGCTCCTGCGGACGATCCGGGGCGCCGGCTACATGCTGGCGCGCGAGGACGACCCGTGATGACGCGGCGACGCCTTCGGGGTCGGCTGGTGCTCAGGCTCTACCTGCTGCAGGGCGCGGCGGTGGTCGGCACGCTCGGGCTGCTGGCCCTGGTCGGCTACCTGATCTTCGGCCGGTGGGTGGCGCCCGACCTCAGCGCCGAGGGGCGGGAAGCGCGGGCCCGGATCGCGCGCGTCCTGGTGGAGATGGTGGCCGAGGCTCCGCCCGATCCGGAATCCCGTCGGCAGGTGGCCGGGCGGCTCTACGAGGCCACGGAGTGCTGTTTGGCCGTGTACGCCGGCGACGGCACGCTGCTCGCACAGGCGGGCGAGTCCCCT
>JAFGHH010000267.1 GCA_016930215.1 Deltaproteobacteria bacterium | reverse complement strand
GTTGATCCCGAGGGCGCGGCACGCCTCGAGAACCTCGGCGTTCTCGACGCCGAGCTCCTTGGCCAGTTGGTAGACGCGTCGCTTGAGCATCGCCTAATCCCCGGTCCCCGCGGTCGCGCGCTTCGCGACCGGCGACCAAACCCACGACAACGCCCGGGCCACGCCCCCCCGCCCGTACGCCTTCCGCTCGCACCGCTCGTCCCGGCAGACGTACGCGCCGCGCCCCGGCCCGGCCCCGGGCACCAGCCCGGCCGGCCCCGCGCTCCAGCGCCGCAGTTCGGCCGCCGGCCGGCGCCGTCGGCACGCCACGCACATCCGCCGCGGTTGCACGACTACCCCTCCCCTCCGGACCGACGGGTCCCGGAGCGCGGCCCGGCAGCCGCGCCGTCGTCGAGCTCGGTCTCGATGTCCCCCCAGTCCTCGAGCTCGTCCGGGTCGGTCACCGACTTGCGCGCCGCCTCGACCGGTGTGGTCGGCGGATCCTCGACCTCGGCCTCGCCGTCCAGCACCACGGTGCCGGGCGGGATCACGGCCGAGGGCGGCTCGTCCCCCGCCGACTCGGCCTCCCCTGCCGCCGCCTCCCCTGCCGCCGCCTCCCCCGCCGCCGCCTCGGCCGCGCGCGTCTCGCGCCGCAGCTGCGCCTCGAGCTCCTTGATCTGCTGGGCGCTGGCAACGATCTGCCGCGCCTTGCGGATGCCGAGCCCGGTCCTGAGGGCGAAGTTGTCGGGGTTCTCCGCCGCGATGGAGTCGACGGTGGCGTAGCCCAGCGCACGCAGGTTCTCGATGGCACGCTGCCCGAGCCCGCGCACCAGGCCCAGCCGCTCGCGCTCCCCCATCCGCCGCCCCTGCGCAACCGCCTCCGCCAGCTTCTGCCGGTGCTGGTCGTCCAGCCCCTGCTCGGCCGAAGCCAGGATCCGCGCCGCCGCCTCGGAGCCGCCGAGCCCCGGGATGGCCGCGATCTCCGTCGGCTCCGCCTCGGTCAGGTCCTCCAGGGTGCGGAAGCCGAGCTTGTACATGCTGCGCGCCAGGTCCGGACCCACGCCCTCGACCCCGGCCAACAGGCCGATCGCCTCCTCCTCCTGCTGGCCGAACTGGGTCTCGCCGACGATGTCGAGCTTCCAGCCGGTGAGTTGGGAGGCAAGCCGCACGTTCTGGCCGCGCCGTCCGATGGCCAGCGACAGCTTGTCGTCCGGGACGATCAGTTGCATCGCCCCCTCGGCCTCATCGATGATCACCCGGGCCACCTCGGCCGGCGCGATGGCGTTGCAGACGAAGCGCGCGGGGTCCTTGTCCCACTCGACGATGTCGACCTTCTCGCCGCGCAGCTCCTGGACCACCGCCTGGACCCGGGAACCCTTCATGCCGACGCAGGCGCCGACCGGGTCGACGTCCGCGTCGCGGGAGGCGACGGCGATCTTCGAGCGGGAGCCGGGCTCGCGGGCGGCGGAGACGATGCGCACGATCCCCTCGTAGATCTCCGGGACCTCCTGTTCGAACAGCTTGATCAAGAGGCCGATGTCCGCCCGCGACAGGCGGATCGGCGGCCCCTTGGCCTCGCGGTCGACGTCCTTGACGTAGGCCTGAACGCGGTCGCCGATCCGGTAGGACTCGCGCGGCACCTGCTCGGACGGGTCGAGGATCGCCTCGGCGCGCCCGAGGTCGACGATGATCGCGCCCTTCTCGTAGCGCCGCACGATGCCGGTCACCAGTTCGCCCTTGCGGTCCTTGTACTCGCGGAACACGATCTCGCGCTCGGCATCGCGGATGCGGTGGTTGATCACCTGGCGCGCCGTCTGCGCCGCGATGCGGCCGAAGCCCATCATCCGGTCGCCCAGGCGCAGCAGCTTGCCGAACTTCTTCTCCTGCTCCTCCCGGCGTGCCCGCTCGTGCTCGAGATAGAAGATCTGGAACCCCAGCTCCTCCCCCGGCGCGGCCTCCAGGCCGACCTCCTGGACCTCCTCGAGCGACACCTCGCGGACCTCGTCGGCGACCCGCTCCACCACCTTCATGTACTGGAACAGGTCGACCTGCCCCGACTCGGTGTTGTAACGCGCCTCGAGTTGCCGCAGGGCGCCGAGCGCCTTGTGGGCCGCGTTCTGGATCGCCGCCTCGATGGCCTCGATCAGGACCTTGCGGTCGATCCCCTTGTCGCGGCTGACGTGGTCGATGATCGCATCGATCGTGATCGTCGGAGCCGCCGGAGCCTGTTGCTTCCTCATCGCTTCCTCGCCTTGCTTCCCGGACGCCCGGGCTTCACGGGCACCTTGACCTCGTACAGCAGCCGCGCGGACCGAAGCACGTCGAACGGGATGCGCCGCGCGGCGACCGCCGCCCCACCCTGAGCCTCCCCCGGCACCACCCACACCGCCTCGGCCTCCACCGCCGCCAGCATCCCCCGGACCATCTGCGAGCCGGCGACCGCCTCGACCGTCCGTAACTCGACCCGCCGCCCGCGGTGCCGCACGAAGTCCGCCGACCGCACCAGCGGCCGCTCCAGACCGGGCGACGACACCTCCAGGACGTACGAGCCGGCGATGACCCCCTCCGCATCGATCGCCGCGCTGACCTCCCGGGAAACCCGGCTGCACGCATCGACCGAGACGCTGCTGCCCGCGTACGGCGGCGGCGCCGGCTCGCGCTCCGCGTCGAACGGTCGCGACGCCGCCTGCCGTTCCTCCGCCGTCGGCTCGGGCTGGACCGTGTCGAGGAAGATGGTGACGATGGCCCGCTTGCGCCCCTGACCGTACCGGACACCGACGACATCACAACCGAATGCCGCGGCAATCGGCCGTGCGAGCGCCTCGATGCGCCGTCGGATTTCTTCCATCGTCCACCCCGCCGCCAAAAAAAAGGCGGACCGCCCGTCGGGAGGTCCGCCTCGCCTTGCAAAGCGGCGCCTACCTGTCCGGGGCGCTAAATAGCGGTTCGCCGCATCGAAGGCAAGCAGAAAAAGGAAGGGGACCCGGAGCGCTAGGTCGACGCCCGCGTGTACTCCTCGCGCACCCGCCACATCGCGTCGCCCGCCAGATCCAGCCGCAGGACGCGCACCACGAGCCGCACCCCCGCCACGCGCCACTCGTGCAGCAGCACTCCGGATCGCTCGGGGTCCGCCCGCGTGCCGGACGGCGGCGCGCCGCGCCGCTCCTCGATCCGCGCCACGAGCCCCCGGGCGTCGGGCTCGCTGCGCTGCGGCCAATGGTCGAGCACGATCAGGCCGAGCCCGCCGTGCTGCTTGTCGAAGTACGCCCCGCCACCCTCGAACTCCGGCGACTCCAGCCCCAACCCCGGCGTGCCGTCGGGCAACCGGTCGTTGAAGCAATCGATGCCGGCCGCCTCCAGCGCCTCGCGCGCCTGGTCGATCGTCATCCCGAAGCGCAGCGGTCCCCAGGCCGCCGTCTCCGCCAGGTCGGCCGGCCCCGCCGGCACCGCCGGCACCGCCTGCAGCGCCGACGCCGAAGCGGCCGCGCGGGCCGGCGCCAGCATCTCGCGGCGGCGCACGGTCGACAGGACCGGCGGCGGCTGCGGCCGCCCGCCTCCCCGACCGCGCCGCCCGTCGTTCCGACCGCCGCGACGCCCCCCGCCACCTCCCCGACCGCCGTTCCTCTGGGACGAACCCCTCATCGCTGACTGCTCCGCATGACTCGCGCCGGCGCCTAGAGCGCCGGCGGCTCGAACAACTCGATCGTGTCCAACGGGTTCCCGTCGCCGTCCAGCCCGCCCACGTAGACGATCTGCCCCGCGGGCAACCGCACCACCGCCCCGTACGCCCGCGGCGTGCGAAGCGGGTATCGCGCCGCGACCCCCGTCTCCGCGTTGAGAACCAGCGCCTCGGGCAACGGGCGGTCCGAGGCATCCACGCCGCCCACCAGCACCGCCCGCGGGTCCTCGTTCCCCGGATCGATCCCCACGCCGACCGCATCCGCCACGCCGCCCACCGACCCCAGCATCGGACCGGCGCTCGACCAGACGACGCAGCCGGCCGCCGGATCGAGGCACGCACCGTCGAAGATCCAGACGAAGGTCGACAACGTCCCGGTGGCACCGTAGCCGCCCGCCACCAGCGCCCGGCTCGCCCCGACCCGGATCACCGTGTGCCGCGTCCGCAACTCGTCCGTCGGCGCCGTGACGTCGTCCTCGATCGCGCCCGTGACCGGGTCGAGCAGCGAGGCGAACGGCAGCCCGACCTCGTTGCCCCCCACCAGCAGGAAGCGCAGGCCGTCGGGCGTCATCACCGGCACGCCCGCCGGGTCGTTCCGGTCCGTCGTGCCGTCGAGCCGCGACAGGCCGTCGCCGCCCGCCCGCACCAGGGCGGACACGGGAGCGTCCGAGCCGTCCACGCCGCCCCACAACAACGCGCGGCCGTCACCCAGCGTCGCGAAGCGCGGCCCGGCCCAGACCTCCGGTACCTCCGCCGGCAACGGCAACGGGGTCCACGTCGCCGCCGGGCCGTTCCAGAGGTCGGCCTGCGTCGAGGCGGTGACGCCGCCGACGAGCAGGACCTGGTCGGCGTTGAGCGCCAGCATGGCGAAGCGCGAGCGGGCCGCGGGCAGCGTCGGCACGTCGGCCGCCGGCACCGGCGCCATCGCGTTGAGGTCGAACAGCTCCACCGTCGGCGTCACGCCGGTCGCCGTCGTGCCGCCCGCCACCATCAGTCCGCCGTCGCCCGTCACCGCCGCCCCGTGCAGCATGCGCGCCGTCGCGAGCTTCAACGTCGCCGGCGCCGTCGCCCACTGCCCCGGCACCAGCATCAGCACCCCGATGCTCAACGTCCGGCCGGAAACGATGTCGAACGGGATCGAGCGGCCGTGCGCCCGCGAGTACCCCGCAGCGTCCTCCGCCACCACCTCCAACACCGCCGTCGCCTCGCTCTCCGGGAACGTGTACGTGTACACCAGCTCGGTCATCGAGCCGACGTCCGCCGGCGTCTCCTCCACGAACGTCGCCACGTTCGGCTTCTCGAAGGTGAGCACCAGCCGGGTCGTCCCGACCAGCGGGTTCACCCCGTCCGGCACGAGGACGTGCACGACGATCCGCGCCGGCGTCGCCTCCTCGCCGTCGCACCCGGCAAGCGCCGCGACCAGCACCGCGGCCGACCACCACGCCGCGCACCACCCGAGCCCCCGTGCCGACCTTCCCGGCCGCCGCTCGACCATCATTCCACCTCCGGCACGCGGACGACGTAGATCCGGGCCCCCAGCACCGCCCGCCCCGACAGCTCGTACATCGTCCCCGTCAGGCTGCGCGCCTCGAACCCGCCCGCGAGCTGCGTCACCTCGAAATCGTTGAGACCCGGCTGCAACGGCACCCGCACCGTGAACGTCCCGTCGGCCTCCACCGCGCCCTCGCTGAGCCCCGCCGGCCGCTGCGAATGGTTCCACACGCGCACCGTCGCCCCCGGCTCGCCCCGTCCGCGGAACTCGGTCTCCGCGTCCCGCGTCAACAGGTCCAGCGCCTCGAGGTCCACCGCCGGGCCACGCCAGGCCGAGCCGGACACGACGGTCGGCGCCGCCTCCTGCGGACCCTCGAAGCGGACCCGCCCGGCGCCGCCCGTCCCGCCGGCACCGCCGGCCGTACCCGCGGCCCCGCCCGGACCACCCTGCGCCTCCAGCGAGGCCGGCCCGCTCCAGCGCACGGCCGCCACGGCCAGCGCCCCACCG
>JAFGHH010000266.1 GCA_016930215.1 Deltaproteobacteria bacterium | reverse complement strand
GGGACCCAGGTCACCCGTCGGGTGAACCGCGCGGGCGCACTCGGCGACGCTGCGCGTCGCCTACGTCGCGCCCCTACGCGCAGAAGACGGGGATCGCGCATCACCCTACGGCGCGATCCGGGTCAGTGTTTGAAGCTGCGCTGGCCGGTGAAGACCATCGCCACCTTGTGCTCGTTGCAGGCGTCGATCACGTCGTGGTCGTTCTGCGACCCGCCGGGCTGGACGATCGACGTTACCCCCTCGCGGATCCCGACCATCGCCCCGTCGCGGAACGGGAAGAACGCGTCGGAGATCATGGCGGCCCCGGCGAGCCCGCCGTGCAACTCCGCCGCCGCGTCGTCGAACTCCCGGCGCTGCCGGGCGTGGGTCAGCTCGTTGTACGGCATCTTGAGCTTCTCCCAGCACAGCCGATCGGCCAGCTTGCGGTACGCCTTGTCCCGCGCGATCTCCGCCACGCCGACCCGGTCCTGCTCGCCCGTACCGATCCCGACGGTGCACAGGTCCTTCACGAACAGCACCGAGTTCGACGTCACCCCCGCCTCGACCCGCCAGCCGAACAAGAGGTCGTCGTACTCGGCGTCGGTCGGCAGCCGCGCGATCTTGTGCAGCGTTCCCTTGTGCGTGGCCTCGGCCGGCTTGAGGTCCGCCTTGCCCGACGCCTCGAGGTGGAACGAGAGCTGGACGATCAGCCCGCCGTCGATCAGGCTCTTGAAATCGACGACCCGCTCGGGCGCGAACCCGGTCAGCCGCGCCATGTTCCTGATCCGCATGATCCGCAGGTTCTTTCGCCCGGCGAGGATCTCGAACGAGCCTTCCTCGAATTCCGGCGCCAGCACCACCTCGGCGTAGGCCTGCGCGATCGCCTCGGCCGTCGCCTTGTCGCACGGCTGGTTGAGCGCGATCGCGCCGCCGAAGGCCGCGACGCGGTCGGCCAGGTTGGCCTTGTCGTAGGCTTCGGCGAGGGTGCGGCCGAGGGCGACGCCGGAGGGGTTGTTGTGCTTCATGATCGCGCAGGCCGGCCGGTCGCCGAGGTAGCGCAGGATGTTGAGCGCGTTGTCGGCGTCGGTGATGTTGATCTTCCCCGGGTGTTTGCCCGACTGGAGCAGCTCCAGCTCCGAACACAGCCACTTGCCGGGCGCGATGGTCGTCACGTTGCCCAGCGTGAGGTTGCCGTTGACCAGTTTGTACTGCGCCGCCTCCTGCCCCGGGTTTTCGCCGTAGCGCAGCCCGGTGCGCTGGCCGTCGAGCACCCAGGTCACCTTCTCGTAGCGCAGCGTCTTGCGCTCCGCCCCGTCCCCGAACGAGACCTCCATCGTCTCGGGGAAGCGGTCCTCCATCACGGTCCGGTACATCTTCTTCAGGTCGTCGGCCATCGGCTCACCCCTTCACGTCGTAGCAGCCCCGCACCGCCTCGGGTTCCAGCCGCCCGAGGAACCGCGCGATCGCCGTGTCGTACTCGGCGGTGTGCGCGAACGCCTTGCGCGCCAGCTCGAACCGCGTGGCCAGGTCGAGCGACCCGCCGGTCTTGCGCAGCTTCTCGACGAGCTGCGGGTAGTCCGCCGGGTCGACCACCGGGGCCACGCGCAGGTAGTTCTTCGCCGACGCCCGGATCATGCACGGCCCGCCGATGTCGATGTTCGCCCGCGCCATCTCCACCGTCACGTCCCGCTTCGCGACCGTCTGCTGGAACGGGTAGAGGTTGACCACCACCAGGTCGATCGCCACCGCCTGCGTCCGCTTGAGGTCGCCCTGGTGCGCCTCGTTGTAGGTCTCGGTCAGCAGCCCGAGATAGATCTTGAAGTCGAGGGTCTTGACCAGGCCGCCTTGCGTCTCGGGTTGCCCCGTGTAATCCGAGACCTGGGTCAGGTGTTTTTGCGCCTGGTCCCCCAGAAGCCTCTTCAGCGCGTCGAACGTACCCCCGGTGGAGAAGATCCGCACCGCGGGATTGATTTCCACCAGCGCCGGGATCAGCCGCTCCAGCCCGGCCTTGTCGGAGACCGAACAGAGCACGTGACGGATCTTCACGGCGTCGTCGACGTCCCGGACGATGTTGCCTGCCATCGAACACCTCCTCGGAGCCGGTTGGTCCGGACGGCGGCATCATAGCGGCAAGCGGAGGCAGGGGATAGGGGATAGGGCACGGCGGCGTTGAAAAGAGGACCGGGAGCGCGGCAAGATCGGAGGGAAGGAGCGGCGATGGGCGGACCATCCGGGTCGAGCCGGAGTGCGGAGCGGGCAGGCGACGACCGGTCGGGAAGGGCGTCCGCGGAGGACCGGTCGGCCGACGGTTCGCCGTCCCCGCCGGCTCGGGGCGAGCGCCTCGACGTGTCGGGGGCCGTCGTCGGTCCCGCGCACACGGCCGCGGCGGCCCTGCGTCCGTCGTTCCTGCGCCGCCACGGGCTGCGCCTGCTGGCCTGGGGCCTGCTGCTCGTGCAGGTCGTCCTCGCGGCGGTCGTCGCGCGCCTGTCGCAGCGCTCCGCCGATCTGGACTACGTGCTCACCGGGCTGACCCTGGTCGTCGTGCCGCTGGTCGCCTGGGCCGCCTGCCGGGACCTCGACGCGCTGATCCGGTTCCTGACCCGCTCCGGCCTGATGGGCGGCCTGCTGCGTGCGGGGCTCGGCGCCGGCCTGATCGCCGCGGCGCCGCAGCTGTTCACGCTGGTCGAGACGACCTCCGTCCCGCTGGTGCTCGAAGCGTCCCGGGCCCTGGCGGCGCTGATGCCGGTCGCCGTCGCCTCCGGCATGGTGCTGGTCGGGATCGGCGCCGCGGACGTCGTGTACACGCTGACGGCGGGGTTCCGGCACTTGTCGACCCGCCTGATGCTCCTGCTGCTGGTCAGCACGGTAGGGACGGTGGCCGGGCTGGGCCTCGCGGGCCCGGAGGGCCGCCAGCTACTGCTGTGGGTCGTCGAGCGCGGGCACCTGGAGGCATGGCTCGCGCCGTTGCAGGTCGTGGAGCGCTACGCCGGGTCGCACGTCGGCGGCCTGGCGGACGCGTTCGTGCTGCTGCTTCCGTTCATCCTGCTGCTGGCCTGGCGTTTCGGCCGCAACGCCACCAACGCGCTGGCCGACCTCGGGCGCGCCTTCCGGCGCGTCGGCCGCGGCGACTTCGACCAGGCGGTGTCCGTGCAGGGGCGGGACGAGGTGGCGGCGATGAAGGTCGGGTTCAACCAGATGCTGGTGCTGGCGCGCGAGCGTCGGTTCCTGGAGACCGCGTTCGGCCGGTATCTCTCGCCGGTGCTGCTGGAGCGGCTCAAGGCGGACCGCGGCGGCGGCCTGATGGCCAGCGAGGCGCGGATCGCGACGGTGCTGTTCGCCGACATCCGCGGGTTCACCGCGATGAGCGCGGCGATGTCGCCCGAGGAGGTGATCGGGCTGCTCAACCGCTACGTGTCGGTCCTGATCGAGGTCGTGGCGCGGTACGACGGCTACATCAACAAGTTCATCGGCGACGCCGTGCTCGTGGTATGGAACGCGCCGCTCGACCAGCCCGACCACGCGGTGCGCGCCGTGCAGTGCGCCGTCGCCATGCAGCGGGCGCTGGACCGCGCCAACGCGGACGGGGCCTTCGGCGCCCGCGCCGTCGGCATGGGGGTCGGCATCAACACGGGACCGCTGGTGATCGGGCAGCTCGGCAACGAGCGGCAGGCGGAGTTCACCGTGATCGGCGACACGGTCAACGTGGCGAGCCGCGCCTGCAGCCACGCGGCCGCCGGCCAGGTCGTCCTGACGGGCGCCGTCCGCGACCCGTACCTGGCCCGCGAGTCGGGCGCCGCCGCCTGCTTCGAGTCGCTCGGCCTGCGCGAGATCAAGGGCCGCGGCGCGATGGAGCTGCTGGCCTGCCGCCTCGAGGCGTTCCCCGAGGACGCGACGGAGGAGGCCGACGTCGGCCTCGTCCTCGAGCCGGAAGAGGACCGGAGTGTATCGGTCGTGCGGGAGCCCGCGCGCTGAACGCGCCGTTCAGGGCGCGGCCGGCGCGGCGCGGGCCAGCCACGCCGCCAGCGTTTCGACGAGCGCCGGATCGAGCTCCCGGCCGTCGGCGTTGTAGGTCAGGCCGTCCTGGGGCGTCAGCTCCGCGAAAGGCCGCGGCTCGAGCTTGTACACGTGGTCGGCCTGTTCCAGCACGACCAGCTCCACGTCGGGCAGCCCGGCGGCGGTCGCCGCGGCGGAGAGCGCCCGGGCGTCGATGTCCGGCCGCACCTGGAGGTCTTTCGCGCCGTTGACGACCAGCAGCGGCAGGGTCAGCCCGGCGAGCAGCGCCTGGGGGTCGAGCGGCAGCAGCTCGGCGACCAGCGCGCGCTGCCCGGGCGCGGCGACCGATTGCACCAGAGCGGCGATTCCGGGGATCCCGCTTCCGTGCTCCGGCGCCACGTCGCGACCCGCGCAGACGTCGTCGAGCGCGCCGCGCAGCTTCTCGAGCTCGGCGTCGGCCGCGGCCTGCTCCATCGCGCCGGCCGCCACGGCCGCGGCGAACTGCCCGGAGATCTGCCGGTGCATCGTGTCGGCCAGCGAGAACCCCGGTCCGGAGAGCAGCACCAGGCCGGCCAGCGGACCGCCGGCGTCGTGCGCCAGCACCAGCGCGTGCAGCGCCCCCTCGCTGTGCCCCGCGACGAACAGCCGCGCCGGGTCGACGGCGGCGTGCGCGCGCAGCAGCGCCAACCCACCCTGCTGCTCTGCCAGGTAGGTCGCCATCGTCATCCCGTCGGGCGCCGCCGTCTCCCCGGTGCCGCTCTTGTCGTAGCGCAGCGTCGCCACGCCGCGGCGCGCCAGCGCGTGCGCGAGCAGCCGGGCGGTGCCGTTGGTCCCCGGGAGCAGTGGGCTCTCCCAGTTGCGATCGGTGGGTCCGCTGCCCGCGATCAGCAGCACGGCGGGGAACGGCCCCTCGCCGGCGGGGCGGGTCAGCGTCCCGTGGACCGTCGTGCCGGCCGCCTCCCAGCGCACCTGCTCTTCCACGACACCGGTCTCCGTTTCCGCCGCGGGCTGCGGCTCGTCCACCGGCGTGTCCGTCGCGGGCTGCGGCTCGTCCACCGGCGTGTCCGTCGCCGAGCGCGGCGTCTTGCAGGCTGGCGCGAGCCACGCGGCGAGCAGTGCCGGCCCGAACAAGTTCTTCCACCTGCGCATGATCTTCCTCCTTCCACCGATCCTCGGTGGAACGCCGCGGGCTACTCCCCGCCCGCCGCGGAGGCCACCCCGGCGTCCTCGCGGTCGGGCGACCAGTCGCCCCACACCCGCTCGGTCACCTTGCAATAGCCGTCGCAGGCCCAGGTGGCGTTGGAGTTGTAGGTCCAGTCGAGTTGCTCCGAGCCGCCGCCGCCGCGGGTCGTGACGAGGAAGCGGTTGGGCAGCGCCATCATCGCGTCGGCCTGTTTCTCGGGCGACGGCGAGTCGCCGGCCTGGGCGTCGGCGGGGACCCAGCCGTAGCCGGGGTAGTAGACCTCGGGCCAGCGGTGGAACACGTCGTCGGTCGAGGCGTCGTCGCCCCGCACCACCACCGCACCGACGTAGCGCGCGGGGATGCCGGCGGCGCGGCACAGCGCCAGGAACACGAAGGTGTACTCCGAGCACGAGCCGCTGCCGCGCGAGAGCACCGTCGGTGCCACGTTCCAGCCGCCCGACAGCTCGTAGAACATCCGATCCTGGACGTGGCGCGCGATTCGCCGCACCATGTAGTACGGATTGCGCTCGTCCCCCACCGCTTCCTCGACCGCCTCGCGAATCACCGGGTCGTCCCGCAGCAGCTTCGCGCCGTCGGCGGTGTAGCGGTTGCGGACGTCCGTCGGCACCGCCGACAGCCGCCCGACCCGCTCGGGGTCGATGTGCCAGCGCACCGACCAGGCCGTGACGTCGACCGTCATCGTCGCGCGCAGCTTCTCGCCCGGTGCGAGGTCGGCGCCGTGGAACCGCGCCGTCCGCTGTCCCCACTGGTCCGTCAGGTACTCGTCCGGGGCCGGGTCGAAGCGCGGCTCGCCGGCGAAGGTCTGGTTCGCCGCCTCCTCGGGCACGGCGACGTAGATCTCCGCGGTCTTCACGGCGGCCGGGCCGAAGTTGACCAGCTCGTGGACGAAGACCACGGTCTCGACCCGCGGTTCGTCGCGCACCACCGCCGGCAGTGCGCCCACCGAGATCGCAGCGACGCGCTTGTGCTCGCGGTCGACGACCAGCAGCCGGCTGCCGAGGAACGCGGCGCCCGCCGGGTACGGTCCCGCCGCCGGGAACATATCGACCACCGTCCCGTCCTCGACCGACACCCGGAACAGCTTGTCCTTCGTGCGGTCGGCGACCCACAGGTAGCCGCGCGCCCCGCGCCGGGGCGCCGGCTCCCACGCCAAGCCCAGCATCTCGGTGCCTCGATCCCCGCCGGCCGACGGTGCCGGGATGGTGCGGACCGTCGTGCCGTCCTCGCGCGACAGGCTGTGCAGGTTCCGCCCGTCCGCCAGCCACAGCTGCTCGCCGTCCCAGGCCAGCCCCTGCGGCGACGACACCGGAGCGTCGAAGCGGCGGTCGACCAGTCGGGTGCGCGGGTCGACGCCGTAGATCCTGCCTTCCTCCGAGTCGGAGACCCACAGCCGCTCGCCGTCCCAGGCCAGGCCTTGCGGCCAGGGGCCCGGGGCCGGCAACCGGTCCTTCACCTGGCCGGTCGTCGGGTCGAGCGCGAGCAGCGCGGGCTCCGCGCGATCGACCAGCCACAACCGCTCGCCGTCGTAGGCCATCCCCCCCGCGCGCTCCGCCGCGACGGGGAACAACTCTTCCCACGGCTCGGTGGACGGCGGCTCGGAAGCCGCCGGCGCTCCCAGCACGGCGACGGCCGCCAGCAGCAAGGCTCCGGCGGACACGGCCGCCGCCCCGGCCACCGCGCGTCGTCGCCCGCCCGGCTTCGCGACGGTCCGCATCGCCGACCCCTACTGGATGCGCTTGATGATGTGGTAGCCGAACTGCGTGCGGCAGATCCCGGCCTCGCCCACGTTCAGCCGCAGCGACAGCGCCTCGAACTCGGGCACGAAGTCGCTCTCGGGACGCACCGGATACGGCTCGCCGGTCTGCGCCGAGCCGGGGTCTTCCGAGTGTTCCTGCATCAGCGCCTCCATGTTCATGCCGTTCTTGACCTTCCCGAGCAGCTCGGCGGCCAGGTGGTCGGCCTCGGCCTTGGTGCGGTCGAACGCGCGACGGTCGCTGCGCGGCCCGGCGATGTCGGCCCAGCCGACCAGGATGTGCTGCACCTGCGCCGCCGCCGTCACCGGCTCGCGCGACAGGATGTCCTTCGACTCCACGTCCAGCTCCTCCAAGGGCGGCTTGGTCTCGGTCGTCGCCGGTGTGACCGGCGTTCCCTGCACGGCGGTCGGCGTGGTGCTCGAGCCGCCCGGCGCCGGGACCTCGGTCGCCCCGCCCGCCGAGCCCGCCGTCGCCGGCGTGCCGCCGCTCTCCGTCGTCTCGGACTTCTTCTTGCAGCCCGTCGCCGCGAGCGCCAGAACGCACACCACCAGCCAAACCGAGATCCTGCCTCCCATCGTGCTCCTCCTTCGCCGCCGGAAACTCCCCCGGCTGCGGGCACTTATACCCGAAGGTGGGGGCCGGGGGCCAGGGGATAGGGACCGGGGGCGGATCAATCGAAGAGCTTCTTCAGGTCGTTGAGCAGCGTCTTGACCTTGCCGCTCGGCTTCTCCTCGGGAATGTCCTCCACCGTCGGTTTCGGCGGCGGGCCGCTGCGGCGCAGGTAGTCGCCGGCCAGGATCTGCCACAGCTCGCCCGAGTGGGCCCACTGATCGACGTGCTTGGCGCGCCAGACCGTGAACGGGTGCGTCATCCCCGCCTGCTGCCAATCGATGATCAGCTGGTCCAGCCAGTTCTTGTCCACCAACTCCTCGACCTCGCGTGCCTGGGCCAAGAGGTCCTCGACGTTCAGCTCGGCCGCGGTCCGCGTCGTGCCGGAGGCGAGCTTGAGGTGCGCGCGCAGGCAGGTGTGGTGCTGGCGCGTCACCAGCAGCTCCGCGCGGTCCGCCGTCAGCTCCGCGCACCGTTCCCACTTGCGGAACGCGTAGTACATCCCCAGCAGGATCGGCGCCGCCAGCGAGGTGGTTCGCGACAGCAGCGTCCCGGCGACGTAGTACAGGATCGCCGCCGCCGTCTTGTACAGCACGTGCCCGGCCTGCATGTGCCCCACCTCGTGCGCGATTACCGCCCGCAGCTCCGCCTCGTCCAGCAGGTCGATCAGCGAGGTGGTCAGGCACAGCTGGTAGGTCTCCACGCCCGTGGTCCAGGCGTTGGGCTGCGGGTGCTGCACGATGTACGTCTCCGGCACCTTGCCCAGGTCGAGCGTCCGCGCCGTCTCCTCCACCAGCGTGTGGATGCTCCGGACGCGATCCGAACGCACCTCGAGGAAATTCTGCTTCATCAGCAGGCGGTAGGTGCGGTCCAGGCCGTGCTTGAGCAGGAAGCGGAGGAGGGTGCCGGTGCCGGGAATGCGGCGCAGCACGTCCAGTGCCTGCCGGTCCAGCGGGTGCTCGTAGGCCCGCGGGTCGATCGAGGTGTAGACTTCGCCCGGCCCGAGGAACAGCGCCCCCTTGCAGCGGCCGCAGCGTGCGGCCTCGGGCGCCCGCAGCGCCTCCTCGACGTCCAGACGGTTCATGGTCCGACAATGCCGACAACTGAGTTCGCGGTCCATGGGCGCAGCATAGCGACAGCCGGCGGGCGAGGATAGGGGTGCCGTGATCCCGCGCCGCGTGCGCCGGGGATTGGGGACCGGCGACCGGCTGGTGTAGGCTCCCCCGCGCGAACCGGGGGGAGGGGAGGTGGACGATGCACAGGACGACGGTGCTCGCGCTCGCGCTGCTCACGGCGGCGGGCGCCTGCAAGAAGCAGGGCGAGGAACGACAGGTGCCGGTGGTGCCGGCGACGACGGACGCCGCCGCCGGCCCCGAGACCCCGGCGCCGCCCCCGGCGAGCGACGCGGCCGCGACGCCGCCGGGCGACGCCGCGGCCGGAGCGCCCGCCCCGGAGAAGACGCCCGCGCTGCTGATCGTGCAGTCGCGGTTCGTCGACGAGCTGCAGCCCGACGGCACGACGAAGCCCAAGCCCGGGCCCGCGGCGCTGATCGTCCTGCGGCAGGTCGGCGCGGAGTGGGAGCCGGAGGAGCTCACCGACCCGGACTCCAACGTGTTCCACAAGGCCGTGCCGTTCGATCCGGACGGGCAGGGCGAGGCGATCCTCACGATCGGCGCCGTCGGCGCGTACCTCAAGGCGTGGCGCAAGCGCGACGGCGTCTGGAGCGCGACGACGCTGTGGCACCCGACCTTCGGCGGGCAGATCGACCGCCTGCGCGACCTGGAGCTCGGCGACGTCGACGGCGACGGCCGGCCCGAGCTGGTTATCGCGACGCACGACCAGGGGGTGGTCGCCGTGCTGTCCCGCCGCGGCGAGACCTGGGAGGCGGTCGAGCTGGACAAGCGCCCCGACACGTTCGTCCACGAGGTGGAGATCGGCGACCTCGACGGCGACGGCAAGCTCGAGTTCTTCACCACGCCGAGCCTGCCCAACGTCAGCAACGCGACCCGGCAGGGCGGGGGGATCGACATGTACAAGTGGGACGGCACGACCTACGCCCGCACGCCGGTGGTCTGGTCCGAGGAGGCGCACGCCAAGGAGATCCTCGTGGCGGACCTCGACGGCGACGGCCGGGCCGCGCTGTTCGCCGTGCTGGAGGCCAAGACCGTGGCCGGGCAGGACTGTACGAAGCTGCCCGACTTCGTGCCGCTGCGCATCCCGCGCTACGAGCTGGAAGGCGGGACGTTCGTCGAGCGCGACCCGGCCACGGTCCCGGACTGCATGGCACGGTTCCTGGCATGGGGCGACGTCGACGGCGACGGCACGAACGAGCTGGTGCTGGCGACGAAGAACGCCGGGCTGTGGCTGCTGCGGCGGCCCGAGCGCGGCGACGGCACCGCCGAACCGATCGACGCGGACAGCGGCGGCTTCGAGCACGCGACGCTGGTGGCCGACCTGGACGGCGACGGCACCGCCGAGATCTACGTCGCCGCCGACGCCCAGCACGAGCTGCGGCGCTACCGCTGGAACGCCGCGAGCCGGTCCTTCGACCGCGAGACGATCCTCGAGCTGGGGGGCGACCAGATCACCTGGAACGTCACCTGGGCCCGCCTCCCCTGACCCTCCGCCGCGCTCGCCGCCGCGGTCGTGGGCATCGACGGGCCATGCCCGGAGATCCGCGCGCGGACGGAGACCCGGCGCGCGTCAGGTGCCCGGGTCCTCCGGGACGAAGAGCGCCGAGACCTGCTGCACCGCACGGTAGAAGTCCGTCGAGCGGCGGAAGCGGTACTGCTCCTCGGAGAAGGGCAAGCCGGTCGTCTGCTCCACGCGGCGGACGTCGTCCACGGGTCGGACCTCGTCGGCCACGGCCACGACCGGCCGGAACGCCTTGAAGCCCGCGGTGCGCAGGCCCGGCAGGTAGGGGAAGTTCCTGGGCGAGAAACGCTTGAACGTCAGCGTGCCGTCCGGATGCCCGTCGACCGCCACGAGCGACAGCCCGCCGACCGGGTCCTCGTGCCAGTCGCTGATCACGAGCAGGTGGCCGTAGGGCCAGACGTAGACCGTTCCCGGCCGCAGCGCCGCGCGCGACATCTCGATCGGGTAGAAGTCCGACGTTCCGTCCTCCGGGAGCGTGCGCGGCGTCGCCGAATGCACGCCCGGAGCGACCCAGGCCTCCAGGAATCGGTTGAACCGCTCGACGGGGTCGTCGATCGAGGCGAAGCGGTCCGTGAGGTTCGTCCGCTCCTCGTAGCACTCGGCGCCCACCAGCGCGTTGCGGCGGTTGCAGCGCTGGAAGCGGAACGGCAGGCCGAACTTCCAGGCGAAGTACGCGCGCAGCGTGTACGGCAGGTCGCCGCAGTCGGCCCGCGCCCGGATCGCCGACGGTCCGCCGCGCGCCGCCGCCGTCCCGTCCTCGTCCCAGCCCAGGGCGTCGTGCAACAGGTTGCGCTCGGCGTCGCGAAACACCGCGTGCAAGCGGTGCCACCCGCCGCGGAAGTCCTCCGGCACCGCGAACAGCCGCGCCACCCAGACCGAGTACAGGTCCTCGAACGTGGCGGACCAGGCCCGCGCCACCGGCCAGGCCTCAGGACCCGCCACCGACCGCACCGGCTCGCTCGAGGCCTCCGCCACCGACCAGCGAGCGCATCCCAGCGACCGCCCCTCTGTCGTCACCGCTCGCGCGACGTGCGTCCCAGCCGGCAGGCCGTCCAGGCGGAACTCCCAGCCGTACGGTCCCGGTCCCCACTGCGCCGTCGCCTCGACCCGCGCGCCGTCGACCTCCGCCGCGACCGGCGCCAGGTGTTCGCGCGAGACGCCGACCAGGCGCACCGGTTCCCCGGCCCGCGGCCGGAACGGGAACACGAACAGCGCCACCCGGTCGGTCGTGCCGTCGCAGCCGGTCGTCGGCCTCGGGGTCGGGAGGCGCGGCGTCGTCGGAACCGCGACCGGCCTCCCCGCCGCGGTCGTGCCTGCGGCCGACTCGGTCGGCACCGCGCCCGGTGAGCCCGGACCGCGGGCCATCGTGCCGGCGACGAACAACACCGCCGCCAGCGAACCGAGCCCCGCCGCCGTTCGCAGGACAAGCTTCACGGCGCGTAGGTTAACGGGAATCCGCGGGTTCCGTCACGCGGAATCTGCGGTGGGGCGTCGTTTTGTCTTGTGCTGAACATCCGTACCGCGATCCGGCCACGGGTCTAGAAGCCGGCGGGACGGCGGCGCTCCTGGTGCCAGAGGCGATACGCCTCCATCTGCTTGCGTTGTTCGTGCGGCGCCCGGCGCGTGCAGGTCGAGCCCTCGGGGTTGGCCGGGTTCGCGCCCCAGCGGAGCTCGGGGCAGTCGTTCGGGTTGTAGGCCTGCTCGAACAGCGGCAGGCGGTCCACGAGCTGGCCCAGCGTCAGGGTCCAGGTCGAGCGGTCGGAGCGGACGTAGGAGATGGTGAGCCGCTCCTTCTCGGTCTGCCAGGCCTGTTCGAGCTCGGCGCGGACCGTCGCCATCGACTTGTCGGCCGGGATGCGGAACAGGTCGCGGTGGTTCTGGACGTAGCGCGGGAAGGCGAGCAGCTCGTCGAAGGCGAGCAGCAGGCGGAGGTCGCGCGCCGGGGTCGAGTAGTCCTCCCAGGGGCCGGTGGTCTCGAAGATCGCGCCGCCCTCCGGCATTTCGATCGTCTTCCAGGCCATCGAGTACTGGTAGTCGCTGCCCACCTGCACCGCCGCCACCCGTTCCTCGAGCAGTTCGATCAGCGCCTCCATCTGCGACTTGTAGGCATCGACGGGGTCGAGCGGCACGGGGTTGAGGAGCCGTTCGACGGTCTTGTAGAACTGGGCCGACTCGGTGAAGGCGTACTGATCGAGTGAGCGATCCCCGTAATCCGGGCTGGCGTCGAGCTCGGCGTTGGTCATGAACCGCACCCGGCCGCCCTCGAAGACCGCCGGTCGGAAGGTCTTGAAGCCGCCCGTGGGCAGCTCCGCGGCGAAGTAGAAGTTCGCCGACGAGAAGCGCTTGTGCGAGACGGTCAGGTCGGGGTGTGCGTCGACCGCCAGCAGCATCCCCATCCGTTCGGCCGTACCGGCGATCCAGCGCGTGGTCACCAGGACGTGGCCGTTGGGGTCGACGAACACCGAGCCCGGGCGCAGGGCCGTGGCGTCCAGCGCGATCGGGTAGAGGTCGCTCTGCGGGTCGTCCGGCACGGTGCGCACGGTGCCGGAATGCGCCGTGCGGGCCACCGTCAGGCCGACGAACTTGTTGAAGCGCTCGACCACCGAGTTCACGTGGTTCCATTCGGTGGTCAGGTTGGTCACCGGCTCGGCCTCGCACTGCGGCCCGTTCTTCCAGTCGCCGCGCAGGCAGCGCCGCATCGCAAAGGGCAGGCCCAGCTTCCACGAGAAGTAGGCGCGCAGGAAGAACGGCGTGTCGGCGCAGTCGGGCGTCAGCGAGACCTTCACCTTGGCCTTCGGGTTGTCCTCGTTGAGGCCGAGGAAACCGTACAGGATGTTGCGCTTGGGGTCCCGGACGACCTGGTGCAGCGGCCGCCAGCCGGCCTTGGCCCCGGGGTCGACCAGGAACAGCCGCGCGACCCACGCCGCGTACAGGTTCTCCATCTCCCGCGACCAGGCGCGCTCGACCGGCCACGCCCCCGTGAACCCCTGGCTCGGCGGGTCGTTCTTCCCCGGCGCCGCCACCTTCACCGACGCGCAGGCGAACGGCCGCGCGGGGTCGCCCGAGGTGAGCACGAGGTCATGCGTGCCGGCCGGAGCCGCGTCCAGCGTCACGCTCCACGCGTACGGCGGGCCGCCCCACTTCGACAGGCCGCCCTGCGGCACCAGCCCCTCGGCCGTCACCAACGCGATGCCCCCCACGGGCAACGCATCCTCCGACACCACCACCACCTGCAGCGACGTGCCGGGACGCGGCGTCTCCGGCCCGAAGAAGAACCGCGCCCGCGCCTCGTCCGAGGACGGACACACGATTTCCCGCGGACCTTCCGCTGCCGCCGGCAGCTCGATCGTCTTCGCCGGCTCGAACGCCTCCGCCGGGGCCTCCGGTGTCGACTCCGGCTCCGCCGCCGGGGCCTCCGGCTCCGGCAGCGGCTCCACCGGCGCCACGTCCAGCTCCGGCACCTTCTGCGACTGGCCGGGCTTCGTGCCCTCGTAGCCCGTCACGCTGCACTGCGCCAACAGCACGATGCCCGCAACCGTCGTCGCCCCGAGCACCAGCAACAGCGCGATCCGCCATTGCTCTGCTCGCTGCTTCGACTTCATCCGGCGCATCGCGCTACGTCCTCTCTCCCGTTGGACGCCCCCCTCACCGACCTTCCTTGCTCGCCTGTCCTCCCCACCCGCCGTTCGCCGGAGCCTCCAAATGCTCCACTTCTTCAGTGTAGCACGTGACATACCATCCGTCCGGGGACCGGACGACGGTTTCCCGTAACGAACCGAATGGATTTGACAAGAAAAAGAAGCGCGGCGGGCACAACGCACCCCATGGTGGGATTATATCCTACGTTGTCAACTGTGGACAACTATTCACAGGGCCTGGTCGGGTGTGTCGCAGGGCCCGGACACGGGGGATGCAGAGGGTTGCGGAGGAGTCGGGAGGCCGGATCAAGGAGCGGTGCGTAACGCGGTGAGCTGCGCGTCGAGCCGTTCGACCTCCTTGCGAAGATCGGCGGCCATGCGGCCGGCGCGGTCGATCACCTTCTCGGCGTTGTTCTTGATTGTGGTCGACCAGGTGCGGACGTCCTCGAGGTAGACGACCTGTTTCTCGACGGCGCGGGTGGCGAGCTCGATCTCCTGGGACGCCTCGGCGGTGTTGTCGTCGGCGGCGCGTTCGCGGACGGCGAGGGCTCGGGCGACGGAGGCGGCGGCGTGGAGCACGAGGTCGGAGGCGGGGTCCTCGGCGTCCCAGACGACGGCGAGGTCGCGGCCGTAGCGGGCGAGGGCCTGGAGGCCGTCGGGCGCGGTGGATCGCGAGAAGACGAACACGCCGACCTGGGCCTGGCGGTTGCGGCGCGCCTCGTCGATCTCCTCCAGGGCGGCGCGGAGGTCGTAGCTGCGGTCCTCCTTGGCTTCCCAGACGACGCGCGCGCCCGGCGCGGCGGACTCGGGGCCGAGGGTCACGACGTGGTCGCCCTTCTTGCAGTTCTTGATTGTGCCGGTGGTGTTGCCGGTCGCCTCGTGCACGTCGTTCGCCCGCTGGGCCTCGGCCTGCAAGGCGGCGCCGAGTGCCTCTTCGAAGGTCGCGCCGTGGCGCGTCGACCGGGCGGCCTCCTGACGGCGGGCCTGGAGCGCGGCGAGCGACGCGCGCACCTCGCCGTGGAAGGCCTGGTGCTGTTCGACCAGGGCCTTCTGTGCGTCGTCGACGCGGGCGACCAGCCGGGCGAGGGCGGAGTCGGGCTTGTCGAGCGAGAACTCCTTGGCCATCGTCTCGACCTGGCCGCGCACGTCGGTTTGCAGCAGCGTCTGCTGCTGGCGCAGCTCGTCCACCAGCCGAGACAGCGCCGACTCGCGATCGTCCAGCGAGAACTGCCGCAGGATCAGCTCGCGTTGCTCGGCCAGCACTCGTCCGAGCGTCTGCTCGACCTGCGCCCGCAGACCGCCCGCGTCCTCGGGCGAGAGCAGCCGGAACACCGGGGAGTTTTCGCCCAGGTGCAGCGCCAGGGTGCGGGCGAGCACCGATTCGTCCGGCGCCACGTGCGCGCGCAGGACGCGTTCCAGGTCGCCGCCGGAACGCACCAGGTCCTCCAGGCGTCGCGGCAGCGAGCCGCTCTGGGGGTCGAGGTAGCGGGTCAGGGTTTCGCCGAGCTGGCGGGTCAGGTCGCCGGCGCGCTGCGCGAGCAGCTCGCGCAGCTCCCCGAGCATCCGCTCGCCGGCCTCGCGGATCGTCGTGCCGTCGAGCTGTCCGCCGGCGGTGCGCAGCGCCAGCACGCCGACGCGCAGCGCGGCCAGCGCGAAGCGCTCGCGGTCGGGACCGGCCGGATGCCGACCCAGCTCGGAGACCACCTCCGGGTCGCTGACCGTCAGGTGCAATTCGGTGGTCGTCGTCGGCGCCGCGGGCGGGGTCGACGGGCTGCGAGGCGCGACGCGTTCCGGCGACGATCCGGTCGGCGTGTGGCTGATGCTCATCCCCCGTCTCCTTCCGTGGGTCATCCTCCCCCGCCGAGTCTCGGGGGTCAACCGGCGATGCTCGCCGACCCCCGAAATCAACATCTTCCTCGCGGGTTGCACTGTCGCGTGCGTGGGCCTTCGATCGTCCTGCCGGTTCCTGGACATCCTCTGGGCAGGGGCTACACTCTTCTCGCCGAGGGTGGGGAGGGACGATCCCAGGGGGAGGCGGATCGACTCGCAGGTCCGATCCGCAGTCACGAGGAGAAACGGATGACGAAGCTGCATGGGGGTATGGCCGCCGCCACGGCGTTGATTGCGACGTGGCTTGGCATGGGGACGGCGCAGGCGCAGGTCACCGACGAGCAGGTGGCGGACGACCTGGTTTCGGACGACCAGCCGGCCTCGGAGATCAGCGAGGACGGGTTGAAGTGGAAGATCGGGCCGTCGTTCAGCCTGAGCTTCAACGACAACCGGAACGTCGTCGGCCAGCCCGACGGCTGGGCGCTCAACTTCGACCTCGGCCTGCCGATGTCGCTCGGCTACCGCACCGGGGCCCACGAACTGCGCGCCGCATTCGATGCGCAGATCGCCTACAGCCGCACGCCCGCCATCGATGACTTCATCAAGTCCAAGGACGTCTTCGGCTTCGATGCCGACTACCTGTACCACGCCCTGGAGTGGATCGGTCCCTACGTCCGGTTCGCGGTCGACACGACGATGCTGCACGGCTACGACGAGCGGGCGGGCGAGACGACGTGGTCGATCACGCGCGCCGACGGCACGGTCGACACGGCCCTCGGCCGGCGCCTGCTGCTCAACGACCCGTTCCAGCCACTGACGCTGACCGAGATGGCGGGCGCCTTCGTGCATCCCTACACGTCCGAGAGCTTCACGTTCGAGGCGCGGACCGGCTTCGGCGGCCTGCACACCCTGGCCGACGACCAGCTTGCGGTGGCCGACGACGACGCGACGCCGGAGGTCGAGGTCAAGACGCTGCACAGTTTCGACCAGGCGGCGGTGGAGATGGGCCTCGCGCTGTACGGTGCGTTCTACGAGAACAAGATCACCTGGCGCATCGCCGGCGACGTCGCGATCCCGGTGGTCAACCGCCCCGAGACCCCCGACCACAACATCGCCTACTACACGAACGTCGACCTGTCGGCGACGCTGTCGTTCAAGCTGCTGGAGTGGCTGTCGGTGGACTACGCGTTCAAGGCGCTCCGCCGGCCGCAGTTGATCGACGAGTTCCAGATCACGAACAACCTGCTCTTGACCCTGTCGTACACCTGGTCCGACGAGAACACGGGGGACGCCGCCGCCGCCGAGTAGTCCGCGCGGCTCACCAGGCGTCGAGCGGCTCCGGCAACGGCGCGGTCGTCGCGCGCAGCGCCGTCAGCCGCTCCAGCACCAGCACCAGCTCGGGCGGCAGCGGCTGCTCGAGCCGCACCGGCGTGCCGTCCTCGTCCGGGAACGACAGCACGGCCAGGTGCAGGAACGGCCGGCCGAGCGCGCAGGTCTCGGCGAGGAAGCGGTTGGCGCGCGCGTCGCCGTGCCGCTCGTCCCCGAGCACCGGGTGGCCGAGGCGCGCGAGGTGCCGGCGGACCTGGTGGCGGCGGCCCGTCGTCGGCGTGACGCGGACCAGGCCGTAGCCGCCGACCACGCGTTCCAGTCGGTAGCGCGTCTCCTCCTCGCCGGACCCCGCCGCGGCCCGCAGCCGGATCCGACCGCTGCGGCGCGGCACCCCCTTGACCAGCGCGAGGTACTCCTTGTGCACGCCGCCCGACTCGAAGGCCCG
>JAFGHH010000265.1 GCA_016930215.1 Deltaproteobacteria bacterium | reverse complement strand
GTGCTGATCATCGTCCCGGCGCTCGAGATCCCGTTCGGCTGAGCGGGGACGCGGAGGAGGCGGGCACGCGACGGCAGCGGCGGCGGGGGTTCCTCGGCGGCACGTTGGCCCTCGTCGCGGCCTGCCTCGGGGCGGCTCCGGCCCGGGCCGGCGAGGACGACCGACCCAAGGCGACGAACTGCGCGGTCGGCTTCACGTCCTACGCCGACGCCGTGGCGCTGCTGGAGACCCTGGCCGCCGGGCGCCCGGACCTGGCGCGGGTCGAGACGCTGGGCACGAGCGTTTCCGGCCGCGCGATCGTCGGCCTGCGGATCAGCGACGACGTCGGCACCGACGAGGCGGAGCCGGAGGCCCGGATCATCGGCGGGATCCACGGCAACGAGTGCATGTCGTTCGAGGTGGCCCTCGGCATCGCGCGGGCGCTGGTCGAGGACTACGGGACCGACCCGACGGCGACGGCGGTGGTCGACGGCCTGGAGACCCTGGTCGTCCCGATGGCCAACCCCGACGGCACGGTCGCCTCGACCCGCACCAACGCCCACGACGTCGACCTCAACCGCAACTTCCCGTTCATGTGGGTCGAAGGGAGCTCCAGCGGCCTGCCCGGCTCGGAGCCGGAAACGCGGGCCTTGCGCGACGACGGCCTGCGGCACCCGTACGTCGCGGGGATCTCGTACCACACGGTCGCGAACTACGTGAACCTGGTCTGGAACTACACGCCGGTGGCGCCGCGGCACGAGGCGGAGTTGCGGGCGCTGTTCGAGCCGTACGCCGAGGGCACGAGCTACGCCGTGGTACTGGGTTGGCACTGGTACTCGGTGTACGGCGAGTACACCGACCACAACTACGGCGCCCGCGGCTCGCTCGACACGATCGTCGAGATCCAGAGCGACTACGGGCGCACGACCCAGCTCGCCCTGCACGTGCCGCGGGCGCTCGCCGTGCTGGCGGCGGCGCGCAACGGCCTGGCCGGGCGCGTGACCGACGCGGCGACCGGGGCGCCGCTGCGGGCCGCCGTCTGGGTCGCCGAGCGCCGGGCGCCGATCTACACCGAGCCCGGGCTGGGCGACTTCCACGCGGTGCTGGTCCCGGGTACGTACGCCGTGTCGGTCTGGGCGCCCGGGCACCTGCCCGCCACGCGCTCCGGCGTCGTGGTGCCGGCGGTGGGGCACGAGTGGCTCGAGGTCGCGCTGGAGCCCGGCGGCGCCGACTTCGGCTTCGCCGTGACGGCGGTGCGGCTGCCCCGCGAGATTCGCGACGCGACCTACGCCAACACCTCGGTCCCCACGGACGCGCTCGGACCGCCCGACGGCCGGGCCTACAACCTGGAGCCGGGCGGGGAGCTCGCGGTCGACCTCGCGGTCGACGTCGTGGACCACGACGGCTCGGAGCTGCGCGTCCACGCCGGTCCGGCCGGCCCGACCGACACGGGGGAGTTGGAGGCGGCGACCGCGATCGACGGCCCCTGGACGCCGCTCGGCTCGCTGGTCGGCACGACCGAGATCGACCTCGGCACGGCCGGCATGCCCGTGCTGCGCTTCGTGCGCATCGCGGACACCTCGGGCGGCCGGTTCGGCTCGGCCGGCGCCGGCTACGACCTCGATTCGATCGAGGTGCTGCCGCCGCCCGCCGCCGACGCGGACGCCGACGGCGGCGACGCGGACGGCGACGACGCGGACGGCGGCGAGGTCGAGGATGCCGATGCCGACGCCGAGTCCGACGCCCTGCCGGACGCCGACGGCGGCGAGGACGCTCCGGCCGACGGCGACCCGGACGGGACGCTCGACGGCGACGACGCGGCCCGTGCAGACGCCGACGCGGACGCTCCGGGGGACGTCGACGGCGCCGCGGACGGTGGCGACGCCGACGGCGGTGGCGGGGGCGGCGGCTGCGGCTGCAACGCCGCGGGCGACGATGCACCGAGTGCCTGGTCCTGGCCGCTGGTGCTGGTCGTGTCCGCGCTGGCGGGCGCGTCGTTCCGGCGGCGCAGGGTGTAGAACCCCACGCGCACCCGCTCCGCGTCGTAGGTCTCGACGAAGCCCGGGCGGGCGGGAAGCCACATTTCCGCCAGCGGTTCCATCCGGTAGCGGGCCTCGAGGGCGGCACAGGCCGCGGCCGGGCCGGTCCGGTCGGGCAGCACGGTCGCGCAGGCCGCGGGCCGCCACCAGACGAGGCAGCCGTCCTCCGGATCCGGCGCGTCCCCGGCCTCGACCCAGTCGTGGTCCAGGCCCCGCAGGACCGACAGGTGGGTGGGCGGCTCCAGGCCGAAGTCGCCGTCCCAGCGGAGACGCAGGAGCCGGCAGCCGCGGGGGACGTCGGCCAGGTGTTCCTGGAAGAACGCGTACTCCAGCCGGAACGTCGGTTCCGGCGCCGGGTCGAACGACGCCAGGGCCAGGAAGCCGACGGCCGCGGCGGCGCCGCCGCGCACGAGCCAGTCGCGCAGGTGCGGCAGGCGATCCAGCAATCGCTCCCCGAGCCAGACGGCGCCCAGGCCGAGCAGCACGGCGGCGACGGGGAGCAGCGCCGCCTGGTAGCGGGCGGTGACCAGGTGCGGACCGGCGAGCTTCGCGGTCGGCACGGCGGGCAACAGGGCGACGGCGAGCCACAGCAGCGCGCGGCCGCGGGTCCACCGCGCGGCGACGACGAGGCCGAGCAGGGCGAGCAGGCCGACCGGGAGCGGACTGTGCGGCGGGCCGAGCACGGAGCCGCCGTGCGCTCCGAGCAGCCGCGCCAGGGACCACAGGTCCGGCCCGCCGGCGCCGGCGGACATCGTCGCCGCGGCGGAAGCGGCCACGACGGCCGCCGCCCAGACCGTCGGGACCAGCACCAGGGCGGCGAGCAGCAGGTCGAGGGGGCGAAGCTGCAGGCGGCGCGTCCCCGGCTGGACGAGCACGAGGGCGACCAGCGGGACCAGGGCGAGCGCGGCTTCGGGTCGCGTGGTGGCGGCGAGGCCCGCGGCGAGCCAGCCGGCGACGAGCAGGGGACGCGAGGCGAGTCGCTCCGCCGCGACCGCGCACGCCAGCGCCGTCGCGACCAGCAGGCCGACCAGCGAGGCGGAGTCGTCGGTCGGCGACAGCCGCGCGTGGATCGGCAGCACGACCAGCGCGATGCCCGCCGCGATGCCGCAGGCCCGCCGGCCGGTCCCGAACCAGCCGAGGAGGTAGGCCGGGGCCACGGTCAGCGCCCCGGCCAACGCCCCGGCGAGGAACGCGGTGCGGTCGTCGGCCTCCGCCAGCACGAACCACAGCCGCATCCAGCTGCCGTAGCCCGGCCCGAAGGGGAACAACTCGGCCGGGTCGGACGACGGGTCGGGCAGGTGCGACCGCAGGTTGCCCGGACCGGACGGGAACAGCACGCGGCGCACGATGAAGGCGGCCGCGACGAGCGCCACGACCTCGAGCAGGGTGCGCCAGGCGGCGGGGTCGCGCCACGGGCGTCGGCGGAGCAGCGAGCCGGCCAGCAGCAGGGCGAGCGCGGCGAGGCCGGCGAGCCACAACGGATGACCGAACCGGAAGCCGGCCGCGGAGGTGGTGCCGGCGGCCGCCGCGCGGTCCCAGAACGCGCCGTCGTCTCCCGCGGCCAGGGCCCGGGCGACGGGGGGACCGCGGTCGGCGCCGCCGGCGAGGACGACGACGGCGAACGACGGCGTGCGGCTCGCGCCGCTCGGCGCGGCCGCCGGATGACGCAGCTCCACGACGACGGTCGTGCCGGCCGGCAGGTGCAGCTCGGCGCGGATCCGGTCGGGGCGGATCGCGATGTCGCCGACGGTCCACCCGGAGGTCTCGCCGGAGCCGACCGCCCTGAACAGCGACGCCACCTCGGCCTCGCGGCCCGGTCCGAGGCGCGGCTGGGCGTCGGCCGAAGCCGCGACGCTCAGCAGGGCGACGACGAGCGGGACGAACGAGCTCCGGCCGGCGAGACGCACGGTCGGCAATCCTGGGGCGGGGACCCATGGGTGTCAACACGCGCGGGCGACACACCTGCCCGGCGACGACGCGCCGAGGCGCCCCGAGGGTCGGGCGCTGCTACGGCTTCCTGGGGGGCTTCTCGGACCTGGCGGACTTCTCGGGTCCGGGGGGCTTCTCGGACTTGGAGGGCTTCGCGGCCTTCTCCGGCTTCACCGGCTGCTCCGGCTTCTCCGGCTTCTCGGCCTTCGCCGTCTTCTCGGCCTTCTCGACCTTCTCGGCCCCCTTGCGCTTCGGCTGCTTCGCCGGGGCGTCGGTCGTCCGTTCCTCGATCGCGGCCTCGGCCTTGAGCACCGCGAGGACGTTCTCCTCGGTCAGCTCGATCTCGAGCATGCCGGTGCCCTTCCTGGCGAAGTCGGCCTTGACGGCGGGCAACGGCTTGCCGAGCGACTCGGCGATCTGCTGCATGCGTTTCTCGACCTGTTCGGCGGTGGCCTGGAGTCCCTTCTGGCGCGCGAGCCATCCGATCACGACGGTGCGGCGGATCTGGCGCTCGATCTCCTGTCGCAGGGTCGTCTGCTCCTCGACGCCCAGCTCGCGGCCTCCGCCGAAGGTGCGTTGGAACGCGGCCAGGCGGTCGCGGAACTGCTCCTCGAGCCACTGGGTCGGCAGCGAGGGCTTGGCGCGCTCGACGACCTGTTCGAGCAGCGAGTGTTCGACGTCGCTTTCGGCCAGTCGGCGCGCCTCGGCCTCGAGCTCGGCGCGGACCTTGGCACGCAGCGCGGTGAGGTCCGCCTCGCCGACCTCGCGGGCGAACTCGTCGTCGAGGGTGGGCAGGCGGCGCAGGGCGAGGTCGACCAGCTTGAGCCGGGCGTTTCCCGCGCGACCCGCGAGGGTGGCGACGCGATGGTCGGCCGGGAAGGCGACGGCGACGGTCTTCTCCTCGCCGACGGTCATCCCCTCGAGCGCGGCGGCGATCTCGTCGAGGACGTAGCCGGCGCCGACCTCCAGCTCGAGCCCTTCGCGCTTGATCGGCTCGTCGTGCGGCCGGTCGTCGAACCGCAGCTCGTAATCGATCCGGGCGAGGTCGCCCTTGCCGGCGGGCCGCGGTGGGTCGAGCGGCTCGGTGCGGGCGTGGATCTCGCGCAGCCGCTCCAGCTGCTCCTCGACGGCGGCGTCCTCGATCGGTATCACCAGCCGCACGGCCTTCAGCCCGGCGAGGTCGATCTCGCGCGGCTTCTCGTGGACCTCGAAGATCGCCGAGAAGCGCACCGGCTCGCCGGGCTTGTGCGCCTCGCGTTCGAGCTTCGGGGTGCCGACGGCGTGGACCGCGTGTTCCTCGACGGCCTGCAGCAGCGACTCCTGCATCAGCTCGCCGGTGACCTCGGCCAGCACCTGGTCGCCGACGTAGCCCTTGATCAGCGAGAGCGGGGCCTTGCCCGGCCGGAAGCCGCGGATGCGCATCTGCGCCCGTTGCCGCCGCAGCTCGCGCTCGAAGGCCGCCTCGAGCGCCTCGGCGGGGATCTCGATGTCCAATCGCACGGTGTTGGGATCGATCTGTTGGAACGTGACCGGCATGACTGTCGCGGTCTATACCCGCCCGCAATTCGGGTGTCAACGCGAGAATCAACCGGATCGGCGGGCCGGCGGCGGCCGGCGGCGGCCGGGTCGGTCCGGCGGCTCGATGCCGTGGGCGGTCGGCGTCGTCGCGTCCCGGCGCGCGCCCGGGTTTCTTGCGGTCGAGCGCGCGTCTGGTATGCTGCGCGGGCGGATCCACGAGGGTCCTGGAGGAAGGTCGGCATGGCGGATTCGAGCCGGGTGGTGGCAGCGCGGATTCCGTTCCCGCAGGTGGTGGAGACGACGCACCGGGGCGAGCGGTCGTGGGACATCTACTCGCGGCTGCTCAAGGACCGGATCGTCTACCTCGGGACCGAGATCGACGACGACGTGGCGAACATCATCATCGCCCAGTTCCTGTTCCTCGAGTCGGACGATCCGGAGAAGGACATCAACCTGTACATCAACTCGCCGGGCGGGTCGGTGACGGCGGGCCTGGCGATCTACGACACGATGCAGTACATCCGGGCGCCGGTGGCGACGATCTGCGTGGGCCGGGCGGCGTCGATGGGGGCGGTGCTGCTGTCGGCGGGAGTCAAGGGGAAGCGCTTCGCGCTGCCGAACGCGCGGGTGTTGATCCACCAGCCGCTGGGCGGGGTTTCCGGGCAGGCGTCGGACATCGAGATCCATGCGCGGGAGATCCTGCACATGCGGCAGAAGCTGAACGACATGCTGGTGCGGCACACCGGGCAGCCGGCCGAGCGGATCCAGAAGGACACCGAGCGGGACTTCTTCATGGGAGCCGCCGATGCCAAGGAATACGGGATCATCGACGAGGTGCTGAAGAGCCGCAAGCCCTGACGGGGGGCGGCCGGTGACGGCCATTTCGGGGCCGTTCCTTGCCGCGGGGGCCGCGCGGAGTTAGAATCCCGGCGGCGATGTCGGGGGGAGCGGAAGAAGGAGCGACCCGGTGGCGGAGCGGCGACGAGGCAACGGGACGACGCAGATCCTGCAGTGTTCGTTCTGCGGCAAGACCCAGCGCGAGGTGAAGAAGCTGATCGCGGGTCCGACGGCGTACATCTGCGACGAGTGCGTCTCGCTGTGCAACGACATCATCGCGGAGGACGGGGGGCCCGAGGCGCAACCGGCGCGCAAGCCGCTGCCCAAGCCGCAGGAGATCAAGACGTTCCTCGACCAGTACGTGGTCGGCCAGGACGTCGCCAAGAAGGTCCTGTCGGTGGCGGTGTACAACCACTACAAGCGCATCGACCAGGGCAAGGGCGGCAAGGACATCGACATCCAGAAGGCGAACATCCTGCTGCTGGGGCCCACGGGTTGCGGCAAGACGCTCCTGGCGCAGACGCTGGCGCGGTTCCTCCAGGTGCCGTTCGCGATCGGGGACGCGACGACCCTGACCGAAGCGGGGTACGTCGGGGAGGACGTCGAGAACCTGGTGGTCGCGCTGCTGCAGAACGCGAACCACGACGTGGAGAAGGCGCAGCGCGGCATCATCTACATCGACGAGATCGACAAGGTCGCCCGCAAG
>JAFGHH010000264.1 GCA_016930215.1 Deltaproteobacteria bacterium | reverse complement strand
GGCCGAGCTGGCGCGGCTGGAGCCGAAGGAGTTGGTGGCGCCGCGCGGCGGTGCGGCGGCGGTGCACGAGGCGGTGCCGGGGCTGCACGACGTGCGCGTCTCGGAGGGCGAGCCCGGGGCGGACGACGCGGAGTTGGCGCGGGCGGCGCTGGCCCGGCGGCTGGGGGAGGAGGTGGCGGCGCAGGCGCAGGCCGAGCTGGCGCCGGCGGCCTTGCGCGCGGCGGGGCTGGCGGTGGCCTACCTGTCGGCGACGCAGCCGAACCTGCCGCTGCCGGTCCGCCGGATCGTCGCCACCTCGCCGGCCGAGGACCTGATCCTCGACGAGACCGCGCAGACGCACCTCGAGCTGCTGCGGACCACCCGCGGCGAGAAGCACGGCTCGCTGCTCGACCTGCTCGACCGCTGCCGCACGCCGATGGGGGCGCGGCTGCTCCGGCAGTGGCTGCTGCGGCCGCTGTGCCGCGTGGAGCGGATCCGGCGGAGGCAGGACGTGGTGGCGGCGCTGGTCGAGGCGCCGACGGTGCGCGGCGAGCTGCGCGAGGTGCTGGGCCGCATCCGCGACCTGCCGCGGCTGGCCTCCCGCGCGGTGCTCGGCGTCGCCTCGCCGCGCGACCTGGGTGCGCTGCGCGACTCGCTGGACCACGTGCCTGCCGTCGAGGCCGCCGTCGCCGAGCTGGCGCTCGAGCCGGACGTGGCGGCCACGGTGCCGCCCGGCGACCCGTGTCGCGACCTCGCCGACGAGCTCGGCCGCGCGCTGGTCCCCGCACCGCCGCACACGGCCCGGGACGGCGGCCTGATCCAGGGCGGGTACCACGCGGAGCTGGACGAGCTGGTCGAGCTGGCGGAGCACGGCAAGGACAAGCTGGCCGAGCTGGAGCGTCGGGAGCGCGAGGCCACCGGCATCGCCTCGCTCAAGCTGCGCTTCAACCGGGTCTTCGGCTACTACATCGAGGTCACCAAGGCCAACCTGCACCTGGTGCCCGGCGACCGGTTCCTGCGCAAGCAGACGATCGCCGGCGGCGAACGGTTCACGACGCAGGAGCTGGAGGAGCTGCAGTCGAAGATCCTGACCGCCGAGGAGCGGCGCAAGGGGCTGGAGGGCGAGCTGTTCGTGGCGTTGCGCGAGCGGGTCGCGGCGGCCAAGGGGCGGCTCGACGCGCTGGCCGAGCGGCTGGCGTTCCTCGACGTGACCTCCGGGCTGGCGGACCTGGCGCACGAGCGGCGTTACGTGCGGCCGGAGGTGGACGACTCGGGGGTGATCGAGCTGGAGGAGTCGCGGCACCCGGTGGTGGAGGCGGCGGGGCCGCAGGTCGAGTTCGTGCCCAACGACGTGAAGCTGGACCTCGACGGCGAGCGGCTGTGGATCGTCACCGGGCCCAACATGTCCGGCAAGTCGACCGTGATGCGGCAGACGGCGCTGTGCGTGCTGCTGGCGCAGCTCGGCTCGTTCGTGCCGGCGCGCCGGGCGCGGATCGGCCTGGTCGACCGGATCTTCACCCGCGTCGGGGCGTCGGACTCGCTGACCTGGGGCCAGTCGACGTTCATGGTCGAGATGGTGGAGACCGCGGCGATCCTGCGGCACGCCACCCGCCGGTCGCTGGTCGTGCTCGACGAGATCGGCCGCGGCACCTCGACCTACGACGGGATGAGCATCGCGGCGGCGGTGCTGGAGTACCTGCACGACACGGTGCGCTGCCGGGCGCTGTTCGCGACGCACTACCACGAGCTGACGGCGCTGGCGGACCGGCTGCCGGGGGCGGCGAACTACAACGTCGCCGCCCGCGAGTTCGGCCACGACATCGTCTTCCTGCGCAAGCTGGCCCGTGGCGGCGCCTCGCGGTCCTACGGGATCCAGGTGGCGCGGCTGGCCGGGCTGCCGGCACCGCTGATCCGCCGCGCCGCCGCGCTGCTCGACGACCTCGAGAAGGGCGGCGAGCCCGGTAGCCGACGCGGCCTGCGTTCTCCCGCCGCCGCCGCCCCCGACCAGGTGTCGCTGTTCTCCCCCGCCGGCCCTTCGCCCGTCGAGCGCAAGCTGCTCGACGTCGATCTCGACCACACCACGCCGCTGGACGCCCTCGCGCTGCTCGTCGCCCTCAAGGCCGAGGCCGGCAAGACCGGCGCGTAGTCCAGGCGGCGGGTCCGGCTACAGCGTCAGGGCCAGGTGCACGCCCCAGGCCGGGCGCCCCGTGTCCGGGTCGGCACCCACGATGCCGGGCAGCAGCGCGAGCTCCCGGGACGGCTCGGCCGGCGGCGTCGGGTCTGCCGGCGTCGTCGGGCCGGCGGGCGTCGTTGAGCGCAGGACGGCCGAGGGGCTCGACGAGGCCCAGACCGGGATCCCGATCAGCAGCGCCAGTCCGCCGAGGCCCATCACGGCTCCGCCCGTGATGTAGTAGATGTCCGGCGACGAGTACTCCGAGTCCGACATCAGGAAGCCGGGGAGCATCAAGAGCAGACCGGTGCCGATTGCGCCGAGGCCGCTGTAGGTCAGGATCGAGCCCCACAGCTCGGCGGTTCCGCTGCCCGCCTCCACTTCCCAGTCCTGTCGTCCTCCACCGGCATGGACGGGGAACGACTCGCCGCCGACCCAGAACGTGTAGGAGTCGTTCGGCACCCGCAAGGTGCACGGGGCCTGGCATGCGAGCGGATCGGACCCTGTGAAGAGGGGACGGCCAAGCGCTCCCGGAGCGGGTACCGGAGGGTCGACCGGCACGCCGGAGACGGTCAGGCCGAGGTCGGTGGTGCGGAAGACCAGGTCGGTGGTTCCCGTCGCCGGCTCCGCAACCGCGGACGCCACCGGCGCGGTTGTGCCGTCGGACGTGCCTGCGACGGCGCTCGGCCCGCCCTCCGAGATGGGTGGGTAGGGCGACCCGAGGGCGCGCACCTGTCCCGCCAGCGCCGACTCGAACTCCAGCAGCGCCTGCGCGAAGCTCGAGTCCTTCACCGTGTTCGGGTTCAGCTCCTGCGCCTTCCGGAGGGCCTGCACCGCGGTGAAGATGCGATGGAGCGTCGGATGGCTGCCGCCGATCCAGGCGCGCACCGGCTGGACCGCGAGCAGGTCCGAGGAGCCGAGGCCGACCTGATGGGCGTCGCAGACGGCGACGTTCCACTGGTAGGCGGCCAGGAGCAGTGCGGCGACCCCGGTGGGGTCCTGAGGGGCCAGATCCTCCAGCCGCGCGGCGGCGGCGGCGGTCCCCGTGCCGGCCGCCACGCCGCACGCCTCGCCGATGGTGTGCAGCCAACCGCCGGTGCCCGTGCCGCTGTCGGCCACCGCCCATCGGGCGTTGAGCGCCGCCAGCTCGGCCTGGGCGGCCCAGTCCGGGGAGGCCACCCGCTGCTGCGCCTCGGCCACGGAGCCGAGTTCCCGGACGGCGGGATAGGCCGACGCCACGGTCTCGATCGGCAGCGCGTAGCCCATCCCCTCGGCGTCCCGCCGGCGGAGGATCACGACGCCGAGCAGCGTGTCGTGCTCATCGACCAGCGGGCCGCCCGAGTTGCCGGGGTTGACGGCCGCGCTGATCTGGTACAGGCCGGTGACCGACTGCCGCGAAATGATCCCTTCGGTCGCCGCCGGAAGCTCCTCGAACAGGTCCTCCGGATAGCCGAAGACGAAGACCCGCGTGCGGGTCGCCGCCGCCGGTGCGGCTCCGGCCGCCGGCAGCGTCAGGGAGTCGGGAAACTCGCCGGGCGCCACGAGCAGGGCGTAGTCCTCCTCGGCCTGATGGGCCACCACGGCCGCGAGCGGCTCGGGGTGGCCCGGCTTCCAGACCGCCACCAGCAGACCGTTTTCGACGACGTGGCGCGCCGTGAGGATCACGCCGTCCGGCTCGATGACCACACCCGATCCGTGGCCCACGACCGGGACGGCGATCGTCTCGGCACCGACCCGGACCGCGGCCACCGAGTTCATCGCGATCACCCGTACCGTCGCCCGCTCCACGGCCGACAGCCGCGCGAGGACCTCGGGCGCCGGCGTTTCCGGCCCGACACCGGCGTCGGGGGGCGTCGTGGTTCCCTGCGCCCACGCCGAACCGGTCGCGAGGCACGTCACGAGCGCCAGGGCGTAGGAGCGCAGTCGAGCCGCCGGTGGGTCAAGTCGTCGTTCTCGCACGATGCAGAGAGGCTAACAGAACCGATCCCGACCGGCAACAGAGGTCCGCGCCCCTCGACGCCCTCGCGCTTCCCGCGACGCTCGAGTCCGAAGCCGGCGGGTCGGGCTCGCAGAACGCGGGTCGTCCGGAGGCGCTTCGCGCCCCGGCCGTCGTCGGAGCGACGGGCTGGTCCGGGGCGGCTGTGCGCACTTGACCCTGTCGACGAGCGGGAGCTACAAGCGATCGTGCTCCTGGAGGTTGACGTGGACGACGGGCGGGAGCCGGCGAGGAGGACGGGCAGCGGGATGCCGCGGTGGATGCGGTGGGCCCCGGTCGTGCTGGGCCTGGCGATGGGCGGGACGCTGGCCGCCACGCTGGTCGTCGGCTACCTCGGCCTGCGCGGCGCCGGGGACACCCTGGCGCAAGGGCAGGCGGGGGCGCTGCGGCGTACGGCGGACCGGACGTTCCGGCCGCTGGGCCGTCCGCCGGTGGCGAGCGACCTCGCCGAGTTCCTGGCCGACAACCGCGACGACGGCGTGCGCTGGGTCGGCCTCGCGCGGAGTGACGGCAGCGTGCTTGCCGAGGCCGGCGAGTCGCTGCTCGGGCCGTTCGTTCCCCCCGGACGGGGCGGGGACCCGTCGGTGTCACGGTCGGTCGGAGACCGGATGCGCGTGGCACTCCCGCCCCCGCGGGACGGGCCGCCGCCGCCGATGCCGCCGGGGCCGTCGGCGGGCAGGCCGGGTGTTCCACCGGGCTACCCGGCGGGGATCCTGCCGCCTCCGGGCGACGGGCCCGAGCCGGCGTGGCTGGTGCTCGAGTTCGAGCCGCTGCTGGCGCGGCAGGTCGAGGCGCAGGGGCTGCGGACGCTGGTCGTCGGGCTGGCGGCGGCGGCGCTGTTCGTGGCGTTCGCGTTCGTGTTCGTGCGGGCGCAGCGTCAGCGCGAGGCGCTCGAACGGCGGCTCGAGCGGGAACGCCGCCTGGCGGTGCTCGGGGAGATGTCGGCCGTGCTGGCCCACGAGATCCGCAACCCGCTGACCGCGCTCAAGGGGCACGCGCAGCTGCTGGCCGAGGTGCTGCCGGGGGAGGGGGCCGAGCGGGCCAAGGTCGACCGCGTGGTGCGCGAGGCCCTGCGGCTCGAGACGCTGACGTCCGACCTGCTCGACTTCGTCCGCGCGGGCGAGGTCCGGCGGGCGGAGACGGCGCCGGCCGAGCTGCTGAGGGCGGCGGCGGAGGAGGTGGACGCCGGGCGCTTCGAGCTGCGGCTCGCGCGGGCGCCGGCGCGCTGGCCGCTCGACCCGGCGCGGATGCGGCAGGCGCTGGTCAACGTGCTGCGCAACGCCGCGCAGGCGTCTCCCGCGGGGACGCGGGCGACGGTGGAGGCGGAGGAGCGGGGCGGGCGGCTGGCGATCGAGGTGCGTGACCGCGGGCCGGGGATTCCGGCGGGGGACGAGGAGCGGATCTTCGAGCCGTTCCACACGACGCGCGTGCAGGGCACGGGGCTCGGCCTGGCCGTGGCGAGGCGGATCGTCGCGTTGCACGGCGGGACGATCGTCGCGCGCAACGGGCCCGACGGCGGGGCGGTGTTCGCGATCGAGCTGCCGCGGGGCGCCGCCGCGGGAGCGGGGTAGGGGACGCGATGGGACGTATCCTGGTGGTCGACGACGAGGAGGGGATCCGCAGCTTCGTCGCGGAGGCGCTGGCCGCGGACGGGCACGACGTCGCGCAGG
>JAFGHH010000263.1 GCA_016930215.1 Deltaproteobacteria bacterium | reverse complement strand
GCCTGCCTGCCTGCCTGCCTGCCTGCCTGCCTGCCTGCCTGCCTGCCTGCCTGCCTGATGTGTCTGCTCGTGACATCGTCGTCGGATGATGCTCGCGCGCAGGAAGGGACACCGGTGGAGCCTCCGCGAACGACCTACCCGTGGGACGCGGAGGGCGAGGCAGAGGCGTGGACGGCCTTCACCGATGCCCGCGATCCGTACGTGCCGTTCGAGTCGCCTGCCTGCGACGGTTGCCTGTCGACGAAGGCGGGTGGAACGTTGCCGGAGAGGGTCGACTGGTCGCCCTACGTTTCGTGGCGGGATCCGCTGGGCCTGCCGTCGGGACACAACCAGCGCGGTACGGGACGCTGTCTCACGTTCGCCATGATCGCGGCGATGGAGACGCAGTACCAGCTCAACTGCTGCGAGCACGACGGCGTCGCGCCGTGCGCGCCGGACGACGACGCGTGCTGGATGGGGGCCGCGCCCTGCGTCGGCGACGCCGGCAACGACGACCCGAACGGCTGCTATGATGTCAATCCTGCGGCGGCGGGACCGATCGGCCTCGACCTGTCGGAACAGCTTGCGGTGTCGTGCAGCCATCACGGCTACTGGTACGTCGGAGCGGGGACGGAGCCGGTCGACCTGCAGTGGTGGTTGTTCACCGTGGGGACGACGCTCGAGGCGTTGCTGCCGTATCGGCTGCACTACGAGGACCCGCTGACCTACGCCTACGACGGCGCGCATCCGCTCTTCGCGGACGCGGCCGACGTGGACGTGCTGTACGGAACCTGTCCGCTCGTGAATCGCGGGCACCCGCTGCACCAGTCGTTCACGAGCCCGACGTACCCGCTGGGGACGGTCGACCTCGACGAGTTCATCGACACTGCGGTCGCCGGGGTGCTCGAGCCCGACGATCCGTCGTACCGTCATCCGGTGTTCTTCCGCACCACCGAGGGCTGCTCGTATCCTCCGTCGGCAGTCCCGCTCGGCGGGACACCACGCCTGTGCGGCTACGGCCCGCCTCACGACATCCACTACCCGGGCGATTCGGACTGCATCGGCGGGTGGGACCACGTCACGCCCGGCGAGGTGACGTCCGTGCTGGCCGAGGGCTACGTCGTCGTGTCGCCGATGTTCTTCGGTTGGCCCGGTCTGGAGAGCGTGTGGGATCACGACCCGACGCACCCCGAGTGGTGGCACTGCACGAACGCCGACTGCGACGGCGGCGTGGGACCGGGCTGTCCCTCGTATCATGCGGTGCTGATCGTCGGCTACGAGGACCACGGCGAGGTCCTGATCGTGCTGAACTCGCATCTGCCGCCGGCGGAGCAGCATCCGATCCGGATTCGACGTTCGCAGCACGGCGCCTGTGGGATCGGCTCCAGCGTCGGCGGGATGATGCGGCTGGTGAGCCCGATCGCGCACTACGACGGTTTCGCCGTGCCGTCGGACTGGTCCCGCGCGGGTGTGCCGCACGTCCAGCTTGACGATCGGTCCTTCCTGCGGGACTGGATGAACGACGACTTCGACCACGACGGCATCGCGAACTGGCAGGACGTCTGTCTGTACGACCCGAATCCCGCCGCGGCGAATCCGGGAGGACCGCCGTCGCTGTTCTGGTCGGACGGGGACGGCTGGCCGGACGAGCCCGGCGGCGGTCTCGGACCGGTGTTCGGCTGCGACGGCTGTCCGGGCCTGGCCCGCGCGGACCGGTTCGATTGGGACGGCGACCGGCTCTGGATCGGCTGCGACGGCTGTCCGAACCGATGCGACCTCGCGCCCGTCGTGATGGGACCCGGGAACGACGACGATCCGTACAGCCGCGCCGATTCCTGCGTGCCGGAGGCGGTGCCGCGAGGAGACGGACAACTGGACGAATGCGATGGGTGCCCGAGCCTCATCAACGGCGCAAGGGATCCGGATCGGGACGACGATGGTGTGCCCGACGTCTGCGATCCCCAACCGGGCGCGCCCGACGCCGCGGAGGGCGACGTGGGCCTGGACTGCGACCGCGTCATCGCCGGGTGGGACAACTGCGTCTCGTTCTCGAACCAGGGCCAGGAGGACGCGGACGGCGACGGCGTGGGGGACGCCTGCGACCCGTGCCCGCGAAACGCGCTCGTCACGGCCTACTACACCGGCGAGACGGACACCTCGCCCCTGATCCTCCCGCACGAGGCGGACATCGACAACGACTATCGGATCGACCCCGACGTCGTCGGCCGTTGTGAGGGCGGCCTGCGCGACAACTGCCCCGAAGACCCCAACCCGGGCCAGGAGGACTACGGTGACGGCGACCTCGTAGGAGACGTGTGCGACCGCTGTCCGAACGACAATCGCTACGGCAGGTGGGATAGCGATACCGACGGCGACACCTTCGCCGACGTCTGCGACCGCTGCGTCTGGGACGCCCAGAATCCCGCGGACGATGAGATCCGCGACGGCGACCCGCCCGTCAACCCGTGGGACGACGACGGCGACCTCGTGGGCAACCGGTGCGACAACTGCCCGAGGGTCGCGAACACGGCGCAGCAGAACTACGACTGGCGCTGGGAGACGGAGTATGCCGGGTTGCACTCGTACTTCCCCGGTCACGGTACCGAGACCTGGGGCGATGCCTGCGACCCGATGCCGTTCGCAGGCCGGCCGCCGACGCCGGCGGAGGTACGCCGAAGCCCCGTGCCGGTCGCCGGATCGACCGACCCGCTGCTCGGGTACTCCGCCGAGGCGATTCGCCGTCCGACGGTCGCCGCGGCAGGACCCCACCGCTCCGGCCTGACGAGCGGCGAGACCTACGATCTGCCCATCACCGCCTCCGGATTCACCGTCGGCGGTCCGAGCGGCATGGTCCCCTATGCGGTCGACGCCGGCATGATGCTCCGCCGCTGCGTCTGCCCCGAAGGCATGCCGCTCGAAGAGTGCATGGCCGACAGCGCCGATGCGCCGTGCACAACCTTGGGCCGCCTCAACTGGCAGACCAGGTTCCGTACCGGCTGGCTCGCCGCGCAGGCGGCGTATCGGAACGAGGACCTCGGCACCGCCGCAGGCACCGATCCCTGTTGGAACAGTCTCCGGTGGGCGGACTGCGAGCAATCGGTGGACACCCGATTCGAATACCGCGCCGGGACCGGCGCGTCCGAGGTCTACCCCACGTCCCGCACGGCTTCCTGGGACTGGCAGCACGAGGTGACGCCGCTCAACCCTGCGGACGGCGGCGGCGGGTTCGTTTTCTGGCATCGCGCCGACCCGAGCGGCATGGCCTCGCTGCCGCTCTTCTGGGAGCTGGTCGCCAAGACCGACAGCCGGTGCACAACGCACGGCGGCACCATCGACTGCGAGGAGTACGGGAACTCGTTCTCGACCGACATGGTCGAGCCGCGGGTCTCGTATCTTCCACCGTACGGCGCAGCGGATGAGGGCGGGATGGGCGGCCCCGGGCCGCGGATCCCGGACCTCGGCGGCGGCGGCGACCCGGTCGGAGCGTTGACCCGGCTGGAGGACGTGATCGGTCCCTTCCTCCGGGTCGTCGGTCGCGGTGACCCGCTGCCGGCGAAGTTCCCGGGCTACGACCCGCTGGCGGAGACGCAAGGCATCCTCTACGACGACGTCTCGCTGCTGCGCGGCTTCCACAGCGGCGGTTCCGGCGTGCCTTCGACCGTCGCGGCGAACGATCCCGTGCCGGCGGTTTCCGACTTCGCCGTTGCCTTCTTGATGCGGCCGGTGCAGCAGGACCTGTCCACCGGCCTGTCGGACGAGTCGTGGACCGGTCGGGAGCCGCGCGGGACCATGTTCCTCTTCGGCGGCATCCTGCCGGACGGCACCTACTCCAACGAGCTGTGGCGCGGAGACCTGGCGCGCGCCGAGACCGGCGCTCCCTCGCTGGTCTGGAACCTCGAACGGTATTCGAGCTGGTTCCCGCCCGGGATCGTCGGAGCCGCCGTCGTGCCGCTCGACCAGGGCCGCCGGGTCGCCGTTCTCGGGGGTTTTGCGCAGCTCGACCCGAATCCGCTCGCGGGAGGCTGGCTCTACGATCGGGACACCGGACGATGGTCGCGCCTCGCCCCGACCGACTCCCAGGAGCCGCGACTGGCCTGGAGCGGAGTCACCTGGACCGGCTCGACGGCCTACCTCTACGGGGGCTGGGACGGAACCGAGTTCCGGCAAGGACTCTGGCGCTGGAACGCCGACGACGCGCGGCTCGTGCGGCTCGACGAGCTCGGCGACGCGACGCCGGGTCCGCGCAGCCAGCCGTCGCTCGCCGTGTCGCGGGACGGTCGTCGGCTGCTGCTGTTCGGCGGCACATCCCCGGACGGCCTGCGAAACGACCTCTGGAGCTACGACTTCCAGGCGCGCTCGTGGTCCACTCTCGCGCCGCAGTGCGCCCAGGGAGCGTGTCCGCCCGGCGGCCGGGCGGCGATCTACGACGAGGCCGGGAGCGATCGCGTCCTGCTCGTTCCCGCGGGCCTCGACGTGCAACGCCAGGTCTTCTGGCTGCGCGAGGGCGCCGATTGGGTGTCCGCCTCGTCCTACCTCGGTCGCGAGGAGGCGGCGGACTGCGATGCGAACGGCACGACGGAAGCCGAACTCGGGTGGGCTTGCCGGACCGGCGCCTCGTGGTGGGCACCGGTGGGGGAGCGCGAGTGCGACTCCGCGTCCGGCAGCCTGGTCTGCAACGCGCCGCCGGCGACCGATGCGCGCGTCGAGCGGATTTCCGCGCCGCCGTTTGCCCGGTACGAGGCGAGCGACCTGCCGGCGGTGTACGTCCTGGACGACCGCCGGCTGAAGATCGCGGACGTCTCGAATCCCGCCCGGCCGGACTGGGCGCCGCCGGTGCGCCTCGAGGGTCGCGGCCGCGAGGTACTGCTGCATCGGTCGGCGTTGCTCGTCGCGACAACGGCGGGCCTCGAGGTGTTCTCGCTCGACGACCCGCTTCGTCCGCGCCGACTGCTGAGCTGGCCCACGCCGGGCGGGGTCGATGACCTGGTGCCGTTCGGTTCCAAGGTGCTCCTCGTCCAGCCCGAGGCGATCACCACGATGGACTTCGGGGACCCGGCGGCGCCGCGGGTCCTCGCCTCGCACCGCGTGGTTCGGGTGCTCCCCGGGGTCTGGCTGCTCGACCCCGAATGGTCATGGCGCGATCTGATCCAGCGCTTCCTGCCGGGCCGTCGCGTGGCCCATTTCGACGGACGTAGCCTCCTGGTCGGGGATCGGTTCGACCTGGCGGTGTTCGAGGTCGGCGGCGACGGAGCCGTTTCGCGGCTCGTGGGTTCGTTGTGCCGGCCGCGTTGGGTCGCCGGCGTCCGGCAGGTCGACGGTCGGGGCTACACCGAGGACGTGCTGGGCGCCGGCACCGTGCTCGGTATCTCGGACGATGGGATCGCCGAGTTGGGCCTGCACTGGCTCGACGGCTGGGTTGACCGTACGCTGTATCGACGCGACCGGGTCTACCGGACGGGCGCGTGCGGCATCGAGGTGGCGGTCGATGAGTGAGTGCCGGCCGAACAGGGGTCGCCAGTCCGGACGGATCTGCGCCGCCGCCGACGCCGCCCTGGTAGCTCTGCTGCTCGGCCTCTCGCACTGCCCGGCCGGCAACTCCGACGCGGGCGCCGACGACGGGGGCTGCACCTACGCGAGCTGTCGCGAGTTCTGCCGTGCGCGCGGCGAGGAGTACGGGAGCTGCGCGGGCGGCACCTGTCATTGCACGCCGGCCCCGGACGTGGTCCGAGAGGACGCCGACGCGGCGGAGGTCGGTCCGGACGACGTGCCGGACGCGGAGGACGTGGACGGCGGCACGGACCCGTGGGCCATCCCGCTTTCCGCGCGTACCGAGGGCGAGGAGTGGCCCTTCGAGCCGGTCTTCGTCCGCGACCTCGCCCCCCT
>JAFGHH010000262.1 GCA_016930215.1 Deltaproteobacteria bacterium | reverse complement strand
GATGCGGACGCGGATGCGGATGCGGACGCGGATGCGGATGCGGATGCGGATGCGGATGCGGATGCGGACGCGGACGACGGCGGAGGTCCCGTCGAGCGACCGATCATGATCGCGGCGAGCAACTACGCGGAGGACCGCAGTGAGCTGCTCGGTTCCGGGCCGTTCCTGGTCTACGGCTGGTGCACCGACCCGGCGCTGTCGTCCAACCCGGAGTACTACGACCGGGAGTTGAACGCGTTGCGGGACATCCACGACGGCGACGTGGTCAAGGCGATCACGTTCTCCTCGTACGCGACGCTGCTGGCGAAGCTGGCCGTAGCGGGGCACGCGGACGAGCTGCGGGCGATCGGCATCGAGTACATCCTCTACAACACCGAGGGAATGATGACGCCGGCCGGCGAGTTGGATGCAATTCGCAGCGAGGACCCGGCGCACAACTCGGTGGCCCTGATGTGCGGGGTGGCCGGAACTGCGGGGTTCCGCGTGATCTGGGGGCCGATCCGGCTCAACGTCGACGCCGTCAGCGATCGCGCCGTCCTGGTGATGCTCGATGCGGGGCTGGCGGGCGTCGGCCTGCAGGAGCAGCAGTTCATCGAGCGGGAGTGCGTCGATGCCCGCGTCGCCGCGGTGCGGGCGACGGCCGACCGCTACCGGGGGATTGCGGGCGCGTCCCCGTTCCACGTCAACGTGCAGCTCATGCCGACGCGCTGCCTGACCGGAGACGAATACGCCGAGGCATCGTGCGGCACGCCCGGCCTGCCGCGTTTCGGCCACTGCTCGGCCTTCGCGTCCCGCCTCGTCGGCCTCGCCGATTCGCTCGCCATCTGGGCCTCGGGCCCCGACGATCGCCGGGATCTCGTCGAGTTGATCGGGGCCCTCCGCGCCGCCGGCTTCTAGCTTGTGTTGCGTGCATTGCACGGGGAGGCTGATGGGCCGCGCGGGCGACATCGATGGACTTCGGGAGCGGCCACGGTGTCGAGGCAGATCCTGCTTGCGTTTCCTTGCCCCCCCCCGGAGCATCGTTTCTGCCGGGGCATTTGGGAGGGCCGTCTTGATGGCCGGCAGGGGTGGAGTCGTGGTCGCGAGCATCGGCCGGTGGGAGCGGGGGGAGAGGAGAGTTGGGTCCATGAGTCGGACAATCCGGGTTCCGGCGGCGAGCCTACGGGTGGTGGTCATGGCGCTCGGGGTCGCCACGGCGGTCCCGGCGGCCGGCCAGGAGTGCGTCGGCTTCTTCGATGACCTGCTCGGCGGCGCCCCGGAGGCCGGCGGCATCCAGGGGGGCGGCCGATGGACGGCCGAAGGCTGGGAGGTCACGGCCGGCAGGGGGGATTACGTCGTCTGGAAGGGCCTGCCGATCGGCACCGAGGGCCGCTTCGAGTTCGAGGTCAAGGGGCTCGGTGTCGACCAGCCCTGCGGCGAGTGCATGTTGTGGTGGTTCGCGGCCAACGACCTGGGTGACCGTGACGAGGAGCTGCGCGTCTCGGACTGGGCGGCCTCAGGCCGGCGCTTCGGCCCCGAACTCGATTGCGTAGGCTGCGAGACGGACATCGACAAGGTCAAGATGAAGATCTGGTGCACGCTCAGCGTGCTCAAGAGCGAGACGACCTTCGATTGGCAGGGCGACACCTGGTATCACATGACCATCACCTGGCAGGGCGAGCAGGTGTGGTGGCATCGACGGGCGCTGCCCGACGGCGCGGACCAGCTTCTGGTCGAGTTCACGCGCCGCTCCTGCGTGTGGAACCCGGAGACCGCGGGCGCCACGAGCATGGCCTTCTTGGTCGGTTCGTGGTGGACGGTGGCCACCGGGGCGGTCTTCCGCAACGTGTCGTACACGCCGATCCGCTGCGCGGTCGGTGGGGACGCGGACTCCGACGGGGACGCGGACTCCGACGGGGACGCGGACTTCGACGGGGACGCGGACTTCGACGGCGACGTGGGCTACGACGGCGACGTGGACTCCGGGGACGTCACCTGCGATGGCGATGGAGGCGACGCCGGCACCGGGATCTGCCGCGACGGGTTCTGCCCGGTGTGGGAGGGTGGGGACGACGGCTGTGGTTGCAGCACGGCCGGCCGGAGCGGTGCTTCCGCAGCGGTCGCGGTCTTCCTGCTGGTCGTGTCGACCTTGCGCCGGCGCGCGTCTACGTCGTAGGGTCCAGCGGTTCGTCGCACAGCACGACGACCATCCGACGCGGGCCGTGCGCCGGGATGACCAGCGTCTTCTCGATGTCCGCCGTGCGGCTCGGCCCCGCGATCAACACGTCGAGCCGGCCGCCGGGCGGCGCGGGTCGCTCGGCGCGCCGGCGATGGTACGCCGCGACGTCGGGCAGCAGCGACGACGGGTGGGCGAGCACGACGTGGGTGTCGACCAGCAGCGAGGCCAGCGACTGCTCGCGACGGTCCAGGCACAGCGCGACCGTCCCGGAGTCGGCGATCAGCGCGTCGGCGCCCGTGAGGCCGAAGCGGACCTCCCGCCGGGGGTGCGGCGCGCCGGAGCGGGCGACCTCGTCGTCCGGGACGCCGGCGAGCAGCTCGCGGAGGAAGCCGCGGGCGTCGGCCGCGCGCGCGAAGCGGTGGAACTCCGTCTCGCCGTCGGGGCCGAGCTCGCGGAGGCGCGAGGTGAAGAGGTCGATGGGATCTCGCGCAGAGTCGCAGGGGCGCAGGGGGGAAGGATCTCGCGCAGAGTCGCAGGGGCGCAGGGGGGAAGGATCCGGCGGCGACGAGCCTCGATCCGCTCGACCTTGCGTACGCGTCCACCAGGCGTGGAAGGTCTCGGGAACGGGACGGGGGAGGGCGCGCGCGTTGCTCCAGCGCCGAGCGAGCGGGAACAGGCCGAGCAGCGGGCGGCCGAGACGGTAGAGGCCGAGCGCCCGGCGGAGGCGGCGCGGGTCGCGCATCGTCCGGGTGGCGGCGCGCAGGGTCGTGCCCAGGTCGCGTGCGGCGCCCGAGCGGACCAGCCGGGCGCGGAGCTGCAGGAGGCGCTCGTGGAGCGGGATGCCGACGGGACAGGCGTCGGTGCAGGCGCCGCAGAGGGACGAGGCGAACGGCAGCTCGGCAAAGCGCGCGCCGTCGTCGAGCTGCGGCAGGAGCGCGGCGCCGAGCGGGCCGGGGTAGGCGCCGCCGTAGGCGTGGCCGCCGACGCAGCGGTAGATCGGGCAGGCGTTCAGGCAGGCGCCGCAGCGGATGCAGGCCAGGAGGTCCCGCTGCTCGGGGTCGTCCATCAGCCGACGGCGGCCGCCGTCCAGCAGGACGACGTGGAGGTCGGGGTGGCGGTCGGCGAGCAGCGAGACGTAGCCGCTCTGGCGCTGCGCGGTGGCGGAGACCGGCAGCAGCCGGAGCAGGACGCCGAGGTCCGCGTCGCGGGCCACGAGCTTGTCGATTCCGGCGAGCACGACGTGGCGGCGGGGGAGGCAGGTGGTGAGGCGGATGTTGCCCTCGTTCTCGACGAGGACGATCGTCCCGGACTCGGCCACCAGGAAGTTGGCGCCGGTGATCCCGACGTCGGCCGCGAGGAACCGTTCCCGCAGGATGCGTCGCGCCGCCAGCGACAGCTCGCGCGCCAGCGCCTCGCGCTCGGGTTGCGGCGCCGTCCCGTCCCGCTCGACCCACGCGGGCAGCTCGACCCCGGCCCGGTCGCGCAGCAGCCGCGCGATGTCCTCGACGCCGAGGTGGATTGCGGGCGCGGTGATGTGCGACGGCGCCTGGCCGGCGAGCTGGACGATCCACTCGCCGAGGTCGGTCTCGGTGACCTCGAGGCCGGCGGCCTCCAGCGCCGGGTTGAGCGCGACCTCCTCGGAGGTGATCGACTTGCTCTTGACGACGCGGCGGCCCGCCTCGCGCGCCAGGCGCACGACGGTGGCGGCGGCCTCGGCGCGGGTGGCGGCGACGGTGACGGTGGCGCCGCGCGCCTCGAGCGCCCGGCGGAAGGCGTCGAGCAGCTCGGCGTGGCGATCGAGCGCCTCGAGGCGCAGCTCGCGGGCCCGGCGGCGCAGGTCTTCCCACTCGGGAAGCTCGGCGACCAGGTGGTCGCGTTTCCGGACGGTGCGCAGCGTCGCGCGATGGACCTTGTCCCCCAGGTCCCGGTCGGCGACGGCCTCGCGGGTGCGGCGGCGCAGGTTCCCGGGGGTCACGGCGCCTCTCCCCGCGCCGCCAGCAGCTCGGCGACGTGCAGGGTGCGTGGACGGTCGCTTCCGGTGCGGGCCAGCAGCCCCTCGAGGTGCAGGAGGCAGGAGACGTCGGTGGAGACCAGCCAGTCGACCCCGGCGGCGCGGATCGGCTCCAGCTTGCGCCGTCCCATTTCCACGCTGATCTCGGGGAATTTCACGGCGAAGGTTCCACCGAACCCGCAGCACCAGTCGTCGGAGGCGACCGGGACCCGCTCGAGGTCCCGGACGGCGCCCACCAGCCGCTCGACGGGGGCGGCAGCGCGCAGCTCGCGGCGCTGGTGGCAGCCGATGTGGAGGGCGGCGCGTCCCGGAAGCCGGGCGCCGACGTCGACCGTGCCGAGCCGTTCGACGAGGAACTCGCACAGCTCGAAGGTGCGGGTCGCGACCGGGTGTTCGCCGACGAGGCCCGGGTAGTGTCGGCGGACCATGGCGACGCACGACCCGGACGGGGCGACGACGGCGTCGTACGGCTCGAAGATGCGGCAGAACCGTTCGGCCAGCTCGCGGGCCTGGTCGACCCGGCCGGCGTTGAACTGCGGCTGGCCGCAGCAGGTCTGCTCGGCGGGGAACTCGACGCGCACGCCGAGGCGTTCGAGCAGCTCGGCCGTGGCGCGCGCCGCGCTCGGGCGGAAGGCATCGACGAAGCAGGGAACGAACAGTGCGACTCGCACGGCGAGGGTTGTCCGCCGCGGGGCGGCGAATGTCAACTGCGCGCCGGGCCGCCGCCTCGCGGCCGGCGCCGGTTCGCGCTAGGATGACCGGCGTCGCGGGGGCGGGGTCGGGGCTCGCGGCCCGGCCGGCGGCCGCGAAGCGCGAAGGGAGTGGGACCATCATGCGTGTGACGGGAATCGGCGCGGCGGTGCTTGCGGGGTTGGCCCTGTTGCTGGCGGGCTGTTCGGACGATTCCGGAGGGCCGGACGGGACCGACGGAACGGGCGAGGACGGGGAGGTCACGGGCGAGGCGACGGCGGACGCGGACGCGGACAGCGATCCGGATGCGGACGTGGACGTGCCGCCGGACGTGGAGCCGGACGTGGAGCCGGACGTGCCGCCGGACGTGCCGCCGGATGTGCCGCCGGACGTGGAGCCGGACGTGCCGACGGACGTGGAGCCGGACACCGTGGAGCCGCCGGCGCCCGAGTGCACGGCTTCCTCGGGTTGCACGTTGCACACCGACTGCTGCAACTGCCTGGCGTTGGCGCCGGGCGAGAGCCCGCCGCCGTGCGACCTGACGGAGTGCTTCGTGACGACGTGCGCGGCGCGAGGCATCACCGACGAGCACGTCGCGTGCGCGGCGGGGCGTTGCGCGGTCTACACCTGCGAGACGGACGGCGTGGCGTGCCTGACGCCGCCGGCGTGCGCGGTCGGGGAGGTGGCGAGCGTGCGGGGGCTGTGCTGGGGAGCGTGCGTGCCGGCCACCGAATGCGTCTCGGTGGACGGCTGCGCGGCGTGCGCGGCGGCCGGGCTGGCCTGCGTGGAGTACGCGAGCCGCGATGGAACGGTCGCGCACTGCGTGGAGCGGCCGGCGGCGTGCGGGGGCACTGCGACCTGCGACTGCCTCGGCGCCGGCGTCTGCGTCGGGCTCTTCGACGTCTGCAGCGACGACGGCGGCGTCCTGACTTGTTCGTGTCCGACCTGCTGAGTCGGTGGCACGGGGAGGGCGAGAAGCATGGGAAACAGCGGCAATCTCCGGTGGGCGGTCTGGCTGGTCCTGGCGGCGCTCGGCCTGTTCGGTGCGTGCGACGACGGCACCGCGGACGACGACGCGTTCGAGGACGTGGGCGACGCGGGTGCGGATGCGGACGCGGATGCGGACGCGGATGCGGACGCGGATGCCGACGGCGATGCGGATGCGGACGCGGACGCGGACCCCGATTCGGCGGACGACGCGGGGACCGGCGAGCTGCCGGTGGGGTCGTGGCTGTGGATCCGGCAGGTCGAGGACGGGGCGGTGGTGCTGGAGATCACCGAGGACGACCTGGTGACGCGGGTGGGTCCGTCGGGCTGGGAGGGGTGTCCGTCGGGGATCATCTGCACGCACTACGGGATCGATAAGCTGCAGGTGGAGGCCGACGGCGCGGCGAAGTGGATCCGCAACGTGGTCACGTCGTCGGACTTCGAGTATTTCGGCACGGTGTCGGCGTCGGGGGACCTGCTGCACTTCTTCTTCGACGACCACTTCTCCTGCGCGCACCCGGACGTGCGGGACACGGAGCTGCGCGAGCGCCATTCGCGGTACCGGATCGATGGCGACGGTCACCTCTGGCTGAGCGTGACGAGCCTGACGGGGGAGCTGCCGTTCGCGACGAGCGAGCCGGTCGACCCGACGCGGTGGCTGGTGTTCCGGGCGATCACGGCCGAGGAGTTCGACGACGACTACGCGATCCGGTTGTGCCAGGCGTCCTCGGACGACCTGTGCCACCCGGCGTGTTTCCCCGAGCGGTGGTAGCGAAGCGGCGCGGCGCGGACCGATCCGACGCGGCGAGGAGGCGGCGATGGAGGCGATCGTCCGGCTGAGCGGAGCCGAGAGGTCGTACGGGACCGGGTTCCGGACGACGGCGCTGCATCCGACGGACCTCGAGGTGCGCCGGGGCGAGCTGGTCGTGGTGCTGGGGCCGAGCGGCTCGGGGAAGACGACGCTGCTCAACCTGATCGGGGGGCTGGACCGGCCGACGACGGGTCGGGTCGAGGTGGACGGCGAGGCGGTGTCCTCGCTCCCGCCCGCGGCGCAGGGCGAGTTCCGTCGGCGCAAGGTCGGCTTCGTGTTCCAGTTCTTCAACCTGATCCCGACGCTGACGGCGCGGGAGAACGTGGCGTTCGCGGTGGAGTTGGCCGGGGTCGCGGCCGACATCGACGGGCTGTTGCGGGAGGTCGGCCTGGAGGGGCGCGAGGACCGCTTTCCGGCCGAGCTGAGCGGCGGGGAGCAGCAGCGCGTGGCCATTGTGCGCGCGCTGGCCAAGCGACCCGCGCTGCTGCTGTGCGACGAGCCGACCGGCGCGCTGGACGTGGAGACCGGCAAGCAGGTGCTCGCGCTCCTGGCGCGACAGGCGCGCGACGAGAAACGGACCGTCGTGATCGTCACGCACAACTCCGCCGTCGCGGCGCTCGGGGACCGCGTCGTCCGGCTGCGCGACGGCAAGGTCGTGACGGACGAGCGGAACGAGCGTCCGGCGGCGGCGGAGGAGTTGGCGTGGTGAGGAACGGCGGCATCCTCCGGCGCAAGCTGTGGCGCGAGTACCGCCGGCAGAAGGGCCAGGTCATCGCCGTGGGGCTGCTGGTGACGCTGGGCGTGGCGCTGTTCGTCGCCTCGCTCTCCGGGTACCTCGACCTGTCGGCCAGCTACGAGGCGACGCAGCGGCGGCTGGCGCTGGCGGACCTGCACGTCGACGCCTCGGTCGTGACGCCGGCCGACGTGGAGCGGGCGCGGGGCCTTCCCGGCGTCGCGCACGCCGAGGCCCGGTGGGTGGCCTCGTTGCCGCTGGAGGTGCCGAGCCGGCACGACGGCGTGGAGGCGACGTGCAGGCTGGAGGCGCGGTTCCTGTCGCTGCCCGACGCCGGCGAGCCGGCGCTGGACCGGCTGTACTTCCTGGCCGGAGGGATGCCCGAGGGGCCGGGGGAGGTCGTGGTCGAGAAGCACCTGGCGGACTATCACCGGCTGCGGCCGGGGGACGAGCTGCGGCTGCGGGGCGACGCGACGGGGCCGGCGTTGCGGGTGGCCGGCGTGGCGGTGGCCGCCGAGTACCTGTGGGTGGCCAAGAACCGCCAGGAGATCATGGTCAGCCCGCGCGACTTCGGCGTGGTGTGGGCGAGGCGGCACGAGCTGCAGCGCCTGTCCGGGGCGGCGCTCGCGGCGTGGAGGGCGTCGTCGCCGTGGGGTGCGCCGGCCGGGGCGGCGGCGGCCCCGGTGCTGGAAGCGGACGCGGGCAACCAGCTGCTGGTGGCGCTGGCGCCCGGGGCCGACGGCGAGCGGGTCGCCGAGGCGCTCCGCGGGACGTTGGGTGCGGCGTTCGTCCAGGCGACGCCGCGCGAGAACCTGCCGGGGGTGGAGCTGCTGCGGCTGGACCTGGAGGGGCTGCAGGGGACGGCGTACTTCTTCCCCGTGTTCTTCCTGGTGGTGGCGGCGTTCGTCGTGGCCGCGCTGCTCGGTCGGATGGTCGATGCCCAGCGCCGGGTGATCGGCACGATGCTGGCCCTGGGAGCCTCGCGGCGTCGCGTGCTGCGGCACTACCTGGGGTTCTCGCTGCTCCTCGGCCTCGCCGCCTCGGGGCTTGGAGCGGGGCTCGGGGCCGCCGGCGGGGGCGCGATGGCGGAGGCGTATGCGCAAGAGCTGAACATCCCGTTCGTGTGGGCGGAGTACCATCCGTGGATCGTGCTGGCCGGCCTGGCGATGGGGCTTCTGGCGACCGGGCTGGCCGGCTGGCTGCCGGCGCGCCGGGCGGCGCGGCTCGAGCCGGCGGAGGCGATGCGGCGGGCGCCGTGGCGCGGCCGCCACCCGCGGCGGTCCGGCGCGCTGGTCGGGCGCCTGCCGTTCCCGCTGCGCGTCGCGCTGCGCGACGTGTTGCGCCGTCCCGGTCGCAGCCTGGCCACCGCGTTCGGCGTGGCGGCGGCGCTGGTGCTGTTGCTGACGACGGCGCTGCTCGTCGATTCCGCGGAGCGGGCGATGGACTCCGCGCTGGAGAGCCAGCCCTACGACTTCCGCGCCGATCTGTACGTCCCTCGAACGTCCGGGGAGCTGCTGGCCGTGGCGCGCGAGCTGGAGGGAGTGACGGACGCCGAGGTCGGGCTGACGCTGCCGGTGCTGTTGACGGGACCCGGGGGCGTCTACCAGACCTACGTGCAGGGCGTGCCGGACGAGCCGCGGCTGATGGTCCCGGTGGACTTCGACGGGCGGGCGGTGGTGCCGGGGCCCGGCGAGGTCGTGGTGCCGCGCGAGGTGGCCAAGCGGCTCGGTGTGGCGCCGGGCGGCGAGTTGGAGCTTCGGTTGCTGCCGTTCGGGCCGGCGTATGCGGCGCGGGTCGGAGGGCTGAGCGACTCGATCGCGGGGGCGACCGCGGCGGCCCGGTTGGGCGACCTGCAGCGGCGGCTGGAGCGGCCGGACGCGGCGAACACCCTGCTGGTGCGCGCTCGGCCGGAAGCCCGCGCGGCGGCGCGCGCGCGGCTGCAGGCGCTGCCAGCCCTGGCGGCGTTCCTCGACGTCGATGCGCTGCGCGAGGTGATCGCCGACCTGGCGGGGCTCGTGGTCGCGTTCGTCGGCGTGATGCTGCTGCTGGCGGTGGTGCTGGCGGCGTCGGTGCTGTTCAACACGGCCACGCTGGGGATCCTCGAGCGTCGGCGGGAGCTGGCGACGCGGCGGGCTCTGGGCCAGTCGCAGCGGAGCATCGCGCTGTCGCTGACGCTGGAGCACGGGCTGCTCGCGCTGCTCGGACTGGCGCTCGGCCTGCCGCTCGGGCTGCTCGCCGGCTGGGGCACGCTGTCGTTCTACACCTCGGACCTGATGAGCCTGCCGTTCGCCGTGTCGGCGCGGACCGTGGCGGTGGCCGTCGTCGGCGTGCTGCTCGTGCTGCTGGTCGCGCAGTGGCCGGCGCTGCGCGCCGTGTCGCGCACGTCGATCGCCGAGGCGGTGCGCGGCGACGACGACTGACCGGCGACGCGTGACCGGCACCAGGGGCGATTCCGGGCCGGCCGCGGGGCCGGTCACGGGCACGTCACGCCCGGATCGCGCCGTAGGGGGCACGGCCGCTGGGCGGCCCCCGACGTAGGCCATCGACATCATTTCATTCTTGGTGTTGGGGTGGTT
>JAFGHH010000261.1 GCA_016930215.1 Deltaproteobacteria bacterium | reverse complement strand
CGGCCAGCTCCAGCAGCGCCGCCGCCCGACCTTCGCCCCGGCCCGCGCGCCGCAGCAGCTCCTCGGCGCCGCGCACGTCACCGGTCCGCCGAAGCAACGTCGCCTCCAGCCCAACCCACGCCGCCCGCGTCTCCGGCCGTCGCGCCACGCCGCGCCGACGCGCCTCGCGCACGGCCGCCGCCGCCAGGTCGTACCGGCCGCGGCCCACGGCGGTGCGACCCAGCGCCAGCAGCGTGGCGTCGTCCAGCGCGCGCGGCGCCCGGTCGAGCGCCCAGCCCCAGACCGTCACGTCGGCCGACGCCTCCGACGTCCGGCAGGCCTCCGCCTCCGCCGCCGCCACCTTCCCCAGCCGGGCGACGGCCGTCGTCGCCACCCGATGCCAGGCGCGGCGCAGCCGGGCCGGACCGTCGTCCGCGGGCGCCTCGGCCAGCCGCAACCGGCGACGCCGTCGCTCGGCCTCCGACTCCAACCCGCGCAGCGCGGCGGCCCGTCCGGGCGCCACGCTCCAGCCGCCGGCCGAGCGACGCAGCCAGCCGAGCCGTTGCAGGCGCGGCAACGCCGCCGGCACGTCGTCGTCCGACGGCGAGGCGCCGTCGTCCCCCAACCGGTCGTCGGGCACCGGCAGCTCCTCGACCGCCAGGCGCGCCAGCACCCGTCGTTCGGCTGCGCCGAGCGCCGCGAGGTCCCCCGGTCCCGCCGCCGGGCGCGCCGGACCACCCAGCGCGGGCCGCCCGTCGGGAAACCGCGCGGCGGCCTCCGCCAGCACCAGCCCCGGCCAACCGCCGCCGGCGGCCGCCAGCGCCCGGACGACCGGAGGCGACGGCGGCTCGAGCAGCACGCGGCCGAGCAGCTCCGCGAGTTCCCCGGCCGCCAACGGCCCCAGCTCCAGCCGCTCGGTCCCGGGCACCGGCTCCGTCCGGGCCGGCAGCGCCAGCACGACGCGCGTCGGAATCGCCCCGCCCGGCCCCAGCTCGACCGCCGCCCGCACGACCCGCGCGACCTGCTCGACGAACGCCGACGCCTCTCGGCCGAGCGCGACCGCGTCGAGGGCCGCGACGTCGGGAGCCTCCGGTCCGCCGAGCAGCTCGCGGAGGGCCGCCAGCCCCGCCTCGACATCCTCGACCACCCGCTGCGCGATGCGCGGCGGGCGACCTCCCGCCAAGAGTGCCCGCTCCGCCGCACGCACCAACGCCTCGGCCACCAGCCGCCGCCGGCCGGACGCCTCCGGCCCGACGACGCAGGCCACCAGCGACCGCCCGGCCGCCCCCGCGCCGTCGAGCCACGCGGCCAGCCGCGCCAGCTCGTCCGCTCGACCCACGAACGGCGGGTCGAAGGCCCACGGGTCGGGCGGCGCCTCCCGCGCCGCGCGCTCCGGGTCGAGCCACGACAGTGCCTCGCGCGCGGAGGTCGGGCGTCGCGTCGGGTCGCGCGCCAGGCAACGGTCGATCGTGCGCGCCAGCGCCTCCGGCACCCCCGGCCGGACGCGCGCCAACGGCCGCGGGTCCGTCCCGAGGAGCCGCGGCGCCCACGTCGCGACCTCGACCGGCAGCTCCGACCCGCCCGTCAGGGGATCCTGCCGGACGAGCGCCCATCGCACCGAGGCGGCCAGCGCCCAGAGGTCGGACCGCGGCTCGGGCCGTCCCAGCAGTTGCTCCGGCGCGACGAACCCGAGCCGCCCGCCGGCGGGCGCCGCCCGCCCGACCGGCACCGAGAGGTCGAAGTCGAGCAGCGTCAGCCGCGGCGCGCCGTCCGCCTCCCCGACCCGCAGGTTCCCCGGGTGCAGGTCGCGGTGCACCACGCCCCGGCGGTGCAGGTGCGCCAGCGCCGCCAGCCCCTGCGCCAGCAGCTCCGCCGCCGCCGCGTCCCGACCCGCTTCCGGAGTTCCTGCCAGGTACGCATCCAGATCGCTGCCCGGCACCAGCGCCGTCACCACGAACGGCGTCCCCACCGCCGGCACTTCGCGCCTCGACTCGAGGTCGGTCGATCGAGCCGCGCCCGCGGCCGCCGGCTCCCCGACGCCGCCACTTCCCGCCGGGACGCCCTCGAGGCGGGGCGCGGGTTCGATCCGTTCGACCACCCCGACGTCCACCACCTCCACCACCGACGGATGCCGCACCGACCGCAGCCGCCTTGCCTCGGCCACCGCCGCGGCCGCCGCCGGCGCCCGGTACGCCTTGAACACCAGCTCCCGGGTTTCTCCAACCCGGTGCGCGAGCCAAGCGACCGCGGCACCCCCCTCCGCCAACGGACGTGTCAAAGCATAAACTCCGTTGACAACGATGGTTGACACTGGATCCATGCCCGTCAACTCCGTACACAGACACTCTACCATGTTTTCGATGGTATCGGTATCGGTTGACACCTGCCGTATGCGGATCGATCGAGCCGACCGTGGGGCAATCGATCGACCCGACCGTAGGGGAGGGTGAGCCCGCCGAAGCCCGCAGGGCGAAGGCGGGCGAGTCCTCCCGCTCCTGGCGCATCAGCGATCCGGGACCGGGAGGGGGCATTGCGACGGGTTCACCCTCCCCAGGAACCGGTTCGTTGCGGCTGGTGGCGGCCCCCTGCTAGGCTCCGGTCCCGAGCGTGGAGGTGTCGTCGATGACCGAGTCGAAGCTGCAGCGTGAGGATGACGACGAGCCGTTCGACCCCGACCGGCGCGAGCTGTGCGGCGACGGCATGTGTGTCGGCGTGATCGGCCCGGACGGCCGCTGCAAGGTCTGCGGCAAGCCGGGAAGCGGCAAGCCGCTGCCGGCGAAGCCGAAGGAGGACGCGTCCCCGGCCGCCGAGGCGTCGGGCTCCGGCCGCGACGGCTGGCGGCCCGCGGCGGTGCCGGCGGGCGGCGACGACGACGAGGACGGCGAGGACGACGCGGGGGAGGCGGCCGCGGAGGCGACGGCGAAGCCCGACTTCGAGCGGACGCGCGTGCCGTGCTCGAACGACATGTGCACGGGGATCATCGGCCGCAACGGCCGCTGCGGCACCTGCGGCAAGCCCTGGTCCGGCTCGGACGGCTGAGCTACGCGGCGGCGCGGCGGCGCGCCGCGATCCAACGGAACAGATTGGTCGCGCCCACCGCCATCCCGGTGACCGCGAAGCCGACGAAGGCGGGGTAGGGTCCGGGGACGGGCACGAAGAACGACCCGGCGACCACCGCGCCGGCCGTGAGGGCCGCTCCGACCAGCAGCAGCACGCCGCGACGTCCGCGGCCGCCGGCCCAGGCGCCGAGCGCCAGGGCCAGGAGGGCGCCGGCCAGGACGAACAGCACGGCGGCGACCCACCAGGCCAGCTCGTCGAACCACGACGGCCGCGTGGACAGCTCGAGCGTCGCGCCCTCGTCGGCGTCGAAGATCACGCCGTGCCACGACAGCAGCGTGCCCTCGCGCGGCAGCTCGAAGCGCGCCGCCAGCGTGCCGCGCGCCAGCTCCTCCAGGTTGCCGAGCTTCGCGTTCTCCCATTCGCCCGATTTCGCCTGCACGGCCTTGTCGCGGTACTTCCCGTCGCGCCAGTCGTCGACCGTCAGCTCGGCCACCATCGCCACGAGCTGCAGCGGTCCGTCGGCGGCCTGGTAGTTGATATCGGGCGGCAGCCAGGTCTCCACGTCGAGCACCGCGACCGGGACGTCGACCCGCGGCAGCGGCAACGACCAGTCGAGGAAGTCGTCGAAGCGCGCGCGCTTCGCGTAGTAGATCAGCTCGACGGTGAACGGCTCCGGGATGCCCGGCGACTGTTCCGGCCGCGGCAGGGCGATCAGCGCCACCTGGGGCCGGTCGGTGCGCTGGCCGATCTGCACCGGGCGGCCGTCGATGAACGCGCCCCACGGCTCGACCCCCGCCGGCAGCGTGACGGCCAGGTACGAGTGTCGGCTGTTGAGCATCCGCCAGGCCGCGTCGACCACCGTCTTGCCGTCCGCGGTGGCCACGACGCGGATCAGCGCGCGCTCCACGGCCGCCGTCAGCACCGCCCGCGGCTCGTGGTACCGCAGCGCCATCCCGACCGCGTACGGCACCTTGTGGAAGCGGAAGGCGAACTGCGCCACCACGCCGCCCGGCAGCCGCACCTCCGCCGGGTCCGCCACACCGCCCCCCTCGACCCGGTCCGCGTTCCCTTCGATCGTGCTGTCGAGCCGGAAGCCGAGCTCGCCTTCCTGGCGGTACGCGCCGTGCACGACCAGCGCCGGCGCCTCCACCCGCTCCAGCTTCCGCTCGTTGGGCCGCTCGAGCAGCAGCGTCACCCGCGCCTGCTCCTCGACCGGATACGGAAACCGCACCGTCAGCCCCTCGGCCGACGGCTCCACGCGCAGCGGCTCGTCGGACCCCTCGAGCGTCGCCTTGACCAGCTCCCAGTCGGGCAGCGGGTCCAGCTCCAGCTCCTCGAGCGGGGCGTCGTGGATCGTCAGCACCAGCAGCACCGTGGCGCGCACCGCCGCCGGCTCGACGGCGACGTCGATCGCGGCGCTCGAGCGGTAGCGGGCGGGCTTGGGCGGCGGCGGCGGCGGAAGCGCCTCGAGCGGCCCCGTCGTCTCCCCCGGCTCCCCGGCCCCCGCCTCCGGCTCCGCGGCGATCGGCTGCACGCCGGTCAGCGGCCGCCGGGCGACGAACTGCAGCACGAAGTCCCGCGGCGCGTGCACCGCCAGCAGGTGCTGCGTCACCGGCCCCTCGACCCCCGGCGCCGGCCGCGCCTGCGAGGACCGCACCAGCACCGCGCCGCGCGCCGAGACGTCCTCGACCCGCGCATCGACCACGAACGTGGCCTCGACGGCGGCCGCCAGCGGCATCGCCAGCGCCACCGACTTGGGTCCCATCTTCGGGTCGACCGCCACCGCGTACGACACCGCGATCCGGTGCATCCCCGCCGCGCGCAGCAGCAGGCCGGGCGTCCCGTCCTCCCGCGTCGCGACCCGCGCCGCCTCCTCCTCGCCCGCCACCGCCACGCTGCGCAGCGCGACCGGCCGGTCGAACAGCGGGACGACCGTCCACCCCTCGCGCAGCACCTCTACGGCCACCGTGCCGTCGACCAGCAGCACGCCGTCGCCGAGCGTCAAACGCAGCGCGGCCGAATGGACCAGCGCATCGACCGGCGGCCGGTTGCGGACGTCGTCGCCCTGCGCCCGGAACAGCGTCAGCTGCTCGATCAGCGCCCGCACCTCGGCCCACGACAGCTCGACCGACGCCCCGTCCACCTCGGGCAGCCCGTCCTCGGCCCGGCCCCGCTGCGCGGCGGCCGGTCCGGTCGCCGCCGTCGCCAGCAGCGCCGCCAGCAGCGCCGGCCACGCGCGGGGGCTCACGACCGCACCTCCGGCGGCGCGGGCGGCGCCGCGGCTCCGCCCGCTCCTCCCTCGGGCGCCGCCGCGGGACCCGCCGGAGGCACCGACGGCGCGCCCGGCGGCTCCGACGGCCCGGCCGACGGCGCCCCGGCCTCCGCCGACGCCGGCACAAGCCGCTGTCCGCGCCAGTAGCGCCACAGGAGCCACGCGGCGACGACCGCCAGGTAGACCACCATGCCGGCCAGCCACGACCAGACGACGCCGCCCACCGGCGCCCGCAGCGCCACACCGGCGACGACGGCCACCACGAGCCCCAACGCGAATGTCGTCGGGGCCAGGACCCCGACCGACAGCCGGCGCCGCTCGAGCGACTGGTGGGCCAGTCTTGCCAGGCCGAGCGCCAGGAGCAGCCCGGCCAGCGCGCGCAGCCACGGGAAGGTGGCCAGCACCGTGCGGCCCTGGTAGCGGAACCGCACCTCGGTCTCGTCCTTCGGTTCCACCAGGCTGCGGGTGAACTCGAGCCGCAGGCCCTGCCGCGGGACATCGACGCGGATCGGCAGCAGCCCGCGGCTCTCGGTCGACACGCCGGAGCGGTGGTCGAGCGCCTCCCGGCGCTCCCGTTCCTCGCCGGCCGACGTCCTCCGGCCGGACGTGACCTCGCGCGGCCCCATCACGCCCGCCATCCGGTCGACGTCCTCGGCGTCGCGCTTGCCCATCCTGCCTTCGTCGTCGGCCGCGCGCGCCCCGGTGTCGCCCTCCTCCTCCTCCTCGTACTCCGCCTTCTCCTCCAGGACGATCGTCTCCTCGGGCGCCTCCCGCGCCATGACCGCGGCGGGCTCCGGCACGTTCATGTAGTTCGCGGCGAGTTGCTGCCGAAGCAGGCCCGAGTGGTCGTCGTACGGTCCGCGGCCGGTCTGCAGATCCACCGGTCCCAGGCTCTCGACCTCGATCTTCGCGTCCCCCTCGAAGGCGAAGTAGCGGTACTCGTCCGGCACCCACAGGGCGATCGTCCAGCTCGAGATCAGCAGGTCGACCCGGGGCAGCGGGAACGCGCCGTCGCCCATCAGCCCCTCGAGGCGCGGGACGTCGGCGTAGTACAGCACCTCGACGAGGAACGTCTCGGGCACGCCGTCGGGTCCGACGACCGAGCGCGGGACGGGGATCATGACCCAGCGCTCGTCGCCGCTGGGCTTGACGGGCAGGCCGCGGACGAAGGTGGCCCACAGCTTCGCACCGTCGGGGAGCCAGACGCCGACGAACTGCCGCTCGTTGTTCTGGACGTGGAGCAGGAGGTCGCCGACCGCCTTGCCCTCGCGGTTGACCATCAGGTCGAGGTTCGCGCGCTGGACCGCGGACGCCAGCACCTCCCGCTCGGCGTGCCGCAAGACCACCAGCGGAACCTCGTAGGGCAGTCCGCTGATCCGGTAGGCCAGCACCGCCTGGCCTTCCAGCTCGGTGCCGCCCGGCACCTCCGACAGGTCGCACGGCTCGGCCCCCTGCGGCGCCTGCTCCGCGCGGACCTCCATCCCCTCGGCCGCGTGCAGCACCAGGAACCCGGCCTGGCGCACCACCTCGCGGTCGGCGCCGGCCTGCACGAGCTTGACCAGCTTGACGTCCGGGGGCCGGACCTCGCCCACGTTGCGCGCCAGCTCGTAGCGCAGCACGAACGAGGTGTCCTCGCGGCGCGCGTAGCCCGCGCGCACCGTGGCGAGCTGGAACGCCTCGCCCTCCGGGACGACGTCGACCGAGAAGTCGCCGCCGGCGCGGATCCCCTCCGCCTCCTTCGGGAACCGCAGCACGACCGCCTCGAACGAGCCCCGCTCGACGTGCACCGTCAGCGCCAGCTCGCCGGACACCACGTGCCGCTGGAAGGCGACGCGGTGCACCAGGTCGGCCACCGCACGCACCGCCTCCTCCTGCATCGGCGCCGCGCGGTCGGACCAGCGCAGCGTCGCCTGCGGGGCGCGGGGGACGAGGGCGCGGACGAGCGTTCCGCCTTCCGGGGTGGCGAGCCGTTCGAGCACCACGCCGCCCGGCTCGACCCGCAGCTCCTGGTCGGCCCGCGGCAGCGTCAGCTCCAGCCGGGTGATGCCGGCGCCGACGAGCGGCAGGTCGAGGCCGTGGGGGCCCTGGCCGCGCGCCACGTTCAGCCGGTACGACATCGTGACCTTCCGCGGCGTCGGCGTGCCGTAGTAGACGTACTCGGCCCGCGCGATCAGCCGGTGGAAGCCGTCGCGTTGCGTCAGCGTGCCCGCGTGGCCGTCGACCGCGAACGCCTCGAGCGCCGCGGTGTCGGGCAGCAGCGGGACGTCGACCCACCCCTCGCGGCTCAGCACCAGCAGCTCGATCTCGGCATCGATCCGCGCCTGCTGCTCCTCGTTGTCGACCGCGATCCGGTACACGGCGCTCGAGATCACGCTGTCCGTCGGCGGCGGGGTCTCCTCGGGCTGCTGCAGCTCGCGCAGCCGGTCGACCAGCTCGCGGAAGTCCGACCACGGCAGCCGGACCACCCCCGTCGTCGGACCGACGTACGTCGGCACCTCCGGCGCCCGGACGGCCGGGGTCTCCCCAAGACCTTCCGCCGGCTGCCCCCACGCCGCCGCGGACGCCGCCCACACGACCACTCCGGTCAGCCAGGCCCCTTGTCTCATCGGACGCTCCTTCCGCTCGGCAACCCTCGACACGGCCGCCGCATTCCGTGCCCCGGCGTCGGCCGATGTTCCCGGAAAAACGGCGACCCCGAGCCTATCAGAACCCCGGGGGCCCGGGAAACCGGGCCCGCCCGTTGACACCCGCTCCCCGGACGCCTATGGGATGCTTCGTCGGAGGTGTCCTTGGACCCGGAACGCGACGACGAGGCGCGGGGCGGCCGCGACGAACGGCACGGCGGAGCCCCGGACCGCGGACCGGACTCCGAACGCGACGACCTCGCGACCGGCGCCGGCGACGAACGCGAGCCGACGGACGACGAGCAGGACGACGACGCCGGCGAGGCCGACGAGGCCGACGCCGCGGAACGCTCCGACGAGCCGGCCGAGGACGACCAGGAGGCGCTCGAGGACGAGTTCGACCGGCGCGGCGAGGAGGAGCAGCAGGGGTTCCCGCCGCCGCCCGACGACGGGCCGCTGCGCGTGCTTCCGGTGCGCCACCTGCGGCTGGCCGAGGAGCAGGACGACCGCGCGGAGCTGGGACGGACCGACGTCCCCGCCTCGCCGTACCGGGCCGGCCCGCCCGCGCGCGCCTGGCAGTGGGTCCCCCTCGGCGCGCTCGTCGCGCTGCTCACCACGACGGCCATTTCGGCGGTGCTGGGGGCGGTGCTGCCCGAGTCGCAGGAGGCGCTGCGCAACGTCACCGAGACGATGATCGGCGTGGAAGGGGACGAGGCGAAGCTCGAGGCGGTCGAGCAGATCCTGGACGGCCCCGAGGGCCCGGCGCTGGTCGAGGCGCTGGTGGGGATCCTGGTGGCGTTCGTCGCCGGGCTGCTGCTGGCGGGGTTGATCGTCGGGCTGACGGGTCGCGCCGGGGCGGTCGAGGCGGGGCTCGGGGCGGGGACGTTCACGCTGTTGTCGATGTTGTTCGTCGGGGGCGGGTTCTCGGCCTACACGTTGCCGACGCCGTTCCTGGCCTTCGGCCTGGGGTGGCTCGGCGGCAAGGCCGGCCTGGCGATTCGCCGGCGCCGCGCCGCGCGCCGCGCGCTGTAGGACGGCGGAACCCGTTCACCCTCCCCTACGATCGTGGTTCTTCCGGCGGCCGCATCCGGTCGCACATCGCGCGGGCGGAGGCGGCGAGGCGGCGGAACGGGACGCCGGCCGGGCACACCGCCTCCATCCGCGCCAGCGCTTCGTCCTCGCCCGGCGCCTCGGCGGCCAGGTCGCAGTCGGTGAGGTCGCGCAGGCCGCCGAGCACCCAGTCGGACGGGACGACTCCGGGCGAGCGCTCGGCGAGCAGCTCGTCGCAGCGTCCGCAGGCCAGGCATCCTCCGGCGGCGCGGACGGCCCGGCGGTCGTCCTCGGACAGCGGCACGAGGCGTTCGGCGGCCACGCGCCGCAGCGCGCGCCGCTCGGCCCCCGGCGCCTTGAACGGCCGCTTGACCAGCGCCTTGAACCCGCTCCACCCGAGCAGCACGACGACGAACGGCGACATCGGGACGGATGGTAGCACACCTTCTCGCGCTGCTACGGCAAGTCGCCTTCCGCGACGCAAGTCCGGTTGCGGCCCTGCGACTTCGCCTCGTAGAGCAGCCGGTCGGCCCCCGCGATCAGGTCGGAGGCCGTCGTCGTGCGCACCGGACGGAGCGCGACGGCCCCGACGCTCGCCGTCAGGGTCAGCTCCTTCCCATCGTGCCGGATGCGGAGGGACTCGACCGCCGCACGCAAACGCTCGGCCAGCACCGCCACCCCCGCGCGAGGGATGTCGCGAACGAGCACCACGATCTCCTCGCCCCCGTAGCGGGCGACCATGTCCTCGCCGCGCACCTGCAACCCGATCGCCCGGGCGACCTCCATGAGTGCCCGATCCCCGGCGACGTGGCCGTGGATGTCGTTCAAGCGCTTGAAGTGATCGAGGTCCAGCAGGAGGAGACCGAGCAGGGAGCCGTGCCGGCGGGCGAAGGCCAGCTCGGCCTGCAGGCGCTCGTCGAAGTACCTGCGGTTGAAGAGGTTGGTGAGACCGTCGCGCGTCGACAGCTCGTACAACCGTTGCTGGCATTCCTCCTCGAGCTGGCTCTGCAGGGCGAACTTGAGGACGGTGCGGCCGAGCATGATTCGATCGCCGTCGGCCAGCGTCCGGCGTGTGATCCGCTCGCCGTTGACCACCGTGCCGTTCCTGCTCCCGAGGTCCTCCAGGACGACGCCGCCGGGTTCCGCGGGCAGCAGGCGCGCCTGCCGGCGCGAGATGGTCTCCTCCGGTACCACGATGTCGCAGGCGGGATCCCGTCCGACCACGAGCGGACGCCCTTCGAGCACGACTACGGCCCCCACGCGCGAACCCGTGAGGAACAGCAGGGCCGGGTGCCGCTCTTCCGGCTCGGCGGGCCGCACGCCCGGACACACGATCTGGTACTCGGCGGTGATCGACGGCAGGCAAGGCCGCGGACGGTTCTCGACCTCGAGCGCCGGTCGTGTCTCGCGAGCCGCCCGTGACGGCCGGTCGGGGACAGCCGGCTGGGCCCGGTCTTCCGTGCCGGTCGTCGGACCGCCGGTGTCCGTGGCCGGGCGGTTCCTCGCGGGAACCGGGCCCACGCGGTCCTCGCCTCCGCTTCCCTGCCGATACCTGCCGTCGGTGGCGTGCACCCCTGTATCCTACTCCCTGGCGACGACGATCGCATCCGCGACCAGCCCGCCAGCGACGGTCATCGATTCGACATCTCGCCGCGCAGGCGATGGAACTCGCCTTCCAGGGGGCGGAAGGCGTTCACGACATCGGGGTCGAACTGGGTCCCGTCGCCTTCCTCGATCATCCGGCGCGTGTCCTCGCGTCCGAACGCGGGCCGGTAGCAGCGGTTGGACGACAGCGCGTCGTAGACGTCCGCCAGGGCGACGATGCGCGCGGCAAGCGGGATGGCCGCGCCCTGGAGGCCGTCGGGGTAGCCGCGACCGTCCCACTTCTCGTGGTGCGACCGCGCCACGTCCACGCCCATGCGCAGGAATTCGTTGTCGGGATACCGTGCGAGCACCGAGGCGAGAGTGTTCGCCCCGAACACGCTGTGCTTCTTCATCTCCTCGAACTCGTCCGGGGTCAGCTTGCCGGGCTTGAGCAGGATGGCGTCGGGAGTGGCGACCTTCCCGATGTCATGGAGCGAGGCCGTCTGGTACAGCGTGTCGATGAAGGGACCATCCAACTGCGTGACGTGCAGCCTCATCTCGCGCATCTGCGTGGCCAGGAGCTTCGCGAACGTCTGGACCCGCTCGATGTGCCGGCCGGTCTCGTCGTCGCGAGCCTCGGCGAGCTTGGCGAGCGCGAAGATCGTAGCCGACTGGGACGCGGTGACCGCCCTGACCTGTTCGGCGACCCGCCGCTCGAGCGAAGCGTTGTGCGAGACCAGCTCCACCTGCAGCCGCCGGAGATGCAGGTGCGTCTTGATGCGTGCGAGGACCTCCTGCTCCTGGAACGGCTTGGAGATGTAGTCGATGCCGCCGGCGCGGAAGGCCTCGACCTTCTCGTCGACGGCCTGGAGTCCGCTGATGAAGATGACGGGAATGGTCCGCAGTCGCGCGTCCTGCTTGAACGACCGGCAGACCTCCAGGCCGGACATCTCGGGCATGGCGATGTCCAGGAGCACCAGATCGGGAGGGTCGGCCACCGCCGCCTCGACGGCGAACCGGCCGCTGGTGACCGGCCGGGGCACCAGGCCGCCGCGCTTCACCAGCGCGGCCAGGAGTCGCAGGTTCGCCCGCGAGTCATCCACGATGAGGATGCTGCTGCCTTGCACGTCGTCGCCCATCCGGTTCCCCCTTCCCCTCAACGACCGAGGAGGTTTCGCAGCCCGTCGTAGTCGAACGCGTCCGCCAACCGCCGCAAGCCGACGGCCACCTCCCCTTGCGTGCCCCGGACCGTCTCGACCAGCTCGACGACGTCGTCGTAGCGCGCCGCCGCCACGGCCCGGCGGAGCTTGCCCAGGACCTCGCCGGGCAGCGCGCGGACGGCGTCGTTGTCGAGCGGTGGTTCGGCCGGCTCTTGTTCGGGCCGGTTCTCCCAAGGGGGGCCGTCGGCAGGGCGGGTGAGGTCGCCGTCCAGGACTTCCCGCACCTTCCACGTCAGGTCGATCGCGGTGAACGGCTTGCTCAGGAACTGCGTCCCGGCAACGAGCACGCCGTGGTGGACGATGGCGTCGTCGGTGTAGCCCGACATGTAGAGCACCTTGGTCGTCGGTCGCGTCTCGTGCAGCTGCCGGGCGAGCTTCGCGCCGTTCATCCCCGGCATCACCACGTCGGTCACGAGGAGATGGATGTCGCCCCCGTGCGTCGCGCTGGTCCGGAGCGCTGCTTCCCCGTCCGCGGCGGTGAGCACCTCGTATCCGGCCGCAGCAAGCGTCCTGCGGGCGACCTCCCGCAGCGCCGCCTCGTCCTCGACGACGAGGATCGTCCCGGTTCCGGTCGTGTGCCGGGGAACCATCGGGGGCTTGACGATCGCCGCCGCCGTGGCCGAAAGCTCCCGCGGCAGGTAGACCTTGAACGTCGTTCCCTTGCCCGGTTCGCTGTAGACCCAGATGTTGCCGCGGCTCTGCGTGACGATCCCGTAGACCATGGAAAGGCCGAGGCCGGTGCCCTTGCCCTTCTCCTTGGTGGTGAAGAACGGCTCGAAGATCCGGCCCTTGGTCTCCTCGTCCATCCCGCAACCCGTGTCGGAAACGGTCAGCAGCACGTAGGGTCCGGGGGCCACGGCCACGTGCCGCGCCGCGTACTCACCATCGATCTCGATGTTGGAGGTCTCGATGGTGAGCTTGCCTCCGTCCGGCATGGCGTCGCGGGCGTTGACCACGAGGTTCATGATCACCTGCTCGACCTGCCCCGGATCCGCCGTGACCAGCCCGAGATCGGCGACCTCGACCCGCGCGAGGTCGATGTCCTCGCCGATGATCCGGCGGAGCGCCTTCTCCATTTCGGCGAGGACCCGGTTGAGGTCGAGGGGCACCGGCTGCAGCACCTGCTTGCGGCCGAAGGCGAGCAGTTGGCGTGTCAACACCGCCGCGCGTTCGCCGGCCCTCTTCACCTGCAGGATATCGTCGCGGATCGGGTCGCCCTTCGGCAGCCGATCCAGCGCGAACCCCGCGTAGCTCAGGATCAGGGACAGCAGGTTGTTGAAGTCGTGCGCGACGCCGCTCGCGAGATTGCCGATGGCCTCCATCTTCTGCGCCGCGCGGAGCTGATCCCTGAGTTGCGCGCGCTCCTGACCGGCCCGTTTGCGTTCGCTGACGTCGCGGATGTTGCACTGGATGACCTTCCGGTCGTCGACGAGGTAGACGTTGCTGACGAACTCGACAGCGATCGTCCGTCCGTCGCGGGACCGCAACGGGAGATCGTCGTAGCGGACGTACTCTTCGGCCTGCAGCTCGGAGAAGGCGTCCCTGGAGGCGGCGCTGTCCTGGAAAGGGCCGATTTCCCAGAGGTGCCTGCCCAGGAACTCCTCACGGGAGTAGCCCGTCAGCTCGACCATGTACGGATTGGCGTCGACGATCTTCCCGGTGCCTGCATCGAGAATCAGGATCCCGTCCCGGGCCGCCTCGAACAGGCGGCGATACCGCATCTCGGACGCGGCCAGGGTGGTTTCCGCCCGCTTTCGGTCCGTGAAGTCGCGGATCACTCCGATGATGAACTTGTTCCCTGCAGGGTCGGTGTAGCGGGTCTTGCGCGTCACGATCGTGCGCACGTCGCCGGTGGATAGGTTGCTCAGAGACTCCTCGTTCACGTTCTCTTCGCCGGTATCGAGGACCCTGGTATCGACCTCACGGAAGACCGCGACCTGGTCCGCGGGGAACCAATCGTCGCCGTCCCGGCCGAGCAGTTCCTCCCTCGAGCGGCCGACCTGCGTGCACAAGGCGTCGTTGACGAGCACGAAACGGCGCTGGTCGTCCTTGACGAAGACGGGGTCCGCGAGCTTGTCGATGATGCCGGCGAGGAAGGCCTTCGCCGACCGCGACGCGTCCTGGGCCTGGCGACGCGCGGAGCGGTCCGTGACCGCGACCAGGAGGTGCCGCTCCCCGTTGGCGCCGAACGCCTCCAGGCGGAAGTCCAGCCAGGCATCCCGCCCGAAGCTGGTGACGAGGTGCGGCTCGAGCTGCCGGCCGCGACCGGTGGCCAGCGTCTCCTCCGCGGCGACGAGCAGGCCCGAGCGCTTCCACGAATCGATCCGCCGGAAGTTCTGGGCGAGTAGCTGTCCGACCGTGGCGTCGGTCGCCGTCGCCGCGGCTTCGTTGGCCGAAACACATTGCCCCGTCGCATCGTAGGTCACGAGCCCTACCGGCGCAGTCTCGATGATCTTGCGCGCAAAGGCCAGCATTCGCGTGGCCTTGGTGCCGGCAGTACCGCCCTCGACCGCAGCGGCCTTCTTCCTCGGCACGGAACCCCGGACGGACATCCATCCTCCACGAGCACCAGGCGCGTCGTCCCCTGGAGGGCAGGCGCTGCTTCCGGAGTTGCCGCGTGGAGCAATGTGACCACGCACGGGCCCGCTGTCCGTCGGCACCGGGAGGAAAGACGTGTCCGAAATCTGCCTACGGATCAATCGAGCAGCTTGTGGTCGAGGGCGTAGCGGGTGAGCTCGGCGATGCTGTGGAGCGCCATCTTGTCCATCATCCTGGCACGGTACGTGGCCACCGTCTTGGGGCTGATCAACAGCGCCTTGGCGATCTCGTCGGTCGTCTTGCCGCGCGCCATCAGGCACAGGACGCGGAACTCGCGGGGCGAGAGGGTCTCGTGCGGCGGACGCCGGTCGTCCCCCGCCAGCGACCCGGCCACCGTTTCGGCAAGCGCGCGGCTGACATACCGGCGCCCGGCGGCGACGGCACGGATCGCACCGACCATCTCCTCGGGTGCCGAGTCCTTCGTCAGGTAGCCGGCGGCTCCGGCGCGCAGCGCGAGCACCGCGAATTGCTCCTCGGAGTGCATCGTCAGGACCAGGACCGGGAGCCTCGGCCTGCGCCGGCGGAGTTGCCCGAGGACCTCGAGCCCCGTCATGTCGGGCATCGAGAGGTCGAGGAGCAGCACATCCCAGCCTTTCCTCACCGCGGCCTCGAGCGCCTCGCGACCGGTGGCGGCTTCGCCGACGATGGAGATGTCGCGCTCGTCCTCCAGGATCTGGCGGAGCCCCCGGCGGACCACCGCGTGGTCGTCGGCGAGAAGGACGCGAATCATGCCCCCTCCGCGGGTGCGGTCAACGGGATGCGCACCGTCACCGTCGTTCCTCGCCCGGGGGCGCTCTCGACGATCAACTCGCCGCCGAAGGACAACGCCCGCTCGCGCATGCCGACGATCCCGAGCGACCGGGGATCGGCGCTCGTCTCCGGCGCCGTCCCTCGGCCGTCGTCCGCGATCGAAAGCTCGTGGCAGGTCGGGCCGGGCCGGCAGGAGATCACCACGTTCCTGGCGCCGGCGTGGCGCGCGACGTTCGTCAACGCCTCCTGCACGATGCGGACGATCGAGGCGGCAACGAAGGGATCGTTGCCGGCCCGACAGGCGACACATTCGCCGGGGCTGAGGGAGCACGGAATGCCCGAACGGGAGGTGAAGTGGACCGCCTCGGCTTCGACGCTCGTCCAGAGCCCTCCGGGTCCCAGAATCGCGGGTCGCAGTCCGGCGGCGAGCGTGTGGACGCTGCGGACGGCATCGTCGGTCACGGCCCCCATGTCCCGGAGCTTCTCCGGCAGCTCATGGCAGTCGCCACGGGAGACACGCTTCTCCAGCCAGGCGATGTCGAGCTTGAGCGCCGTCAGGAGCTGACCGAGGTTGTCGTGGAGCTCGCGAGAGAGAGAGACCCGCTCCTCCTCGCGTACGGCCTGCAGCCGGGCGGCGAGGTTGCGCAGCGCCTTCTGCGAGTTGCGGATGTCCTGTTCGGCTCGGACCCGGTCGGTGACGTCGCGCCAGGTGGCGACGAATCCGTCCACCAGCCGCACCGCACGAACGTCGAACACCCTCGCCAGCCGTCTCCCGGCGCAGCCGTCCTCGTACGTCACCGCCTCCATGCTGAGGGGCTCGCCGGTCTCGGCGACCCGACAGTAGCGCTCGAACAGTCCCGACTCCCTGTGGGGCGGGAGCAGCTCGCAGAGCAGGTTTCCGATCGGCTCGTCCGCCGTCATCCCGTTGTTCGCACACGCGGCCGCGTTGGCGTAGTCGACACGGAAGTCGACGATGCGCCCCGCCGGATCCCGCACGGCGGAGCAGATGGCGAGAGCATCCGGCAGGGCGTCGATGGAGACACGAAACCGCAGCTCCTGCTCGGCCAGGAGCGACTCGGCGGTCCGCCGCTCCGTGACGTCCACGATGTTGCCGACCACGCGCACCACGCGACCGTCCTGTACCTCGGGCCGGCCGCTGGTTCGGACCCAGATCCGCTTGCCGTCGGCCCGAATGAAGGGCAGTTCCAGGTCATAGGGCTCGCCGGACGCGGCCGCCCGCCCGAAGGCGTCCAGGATGGCGGACCTGGCTTCCGGAGCGTAGAAGGAGACGCTCGCCGCCAGGTCGCCGGGATCGTGGGTTCGCTCGACCCCGTAGATGCGGTAGACGCCGTCGGTCCACGTGACCTGCGCCCTTGCGACGTCGTACTCCCATCCGCCTGCCCGGGTCAGCTCCTCCATCTCGCGCAGCAGGGAGTTGCTTCGCTCCTGCGCCTCCCGGGTCATCCGCCGCGACGCGGAGGCCCGCCGCCTGGGGGGATGCTTGCGGGCGACCTGCTCCTTGTTTGCAGGCCGCCGACGCAAGGCTTCCGCCCTGTCGCGTCGCGTTGTCATCTGCGAACGAGCCCCTCCGCTCTTCCCCGCGAACCCCATTCGCCCGGTCCGTCTCCGATCACAGTTTCGCACGAAGGCGGCACACAGGGAAGCCCGTCTCTCGCCCCCGGATCGCGCCGTAGGGGGCACGGCCGCTGGGCGGCCCCCGACGTAGGCCATCGACATCATTTCATTCTTGGTGTTGGGGTGGTT
>JAFGHH010000260.1 GCA_016930215.1 Deltaproteobacteria bacterium | reverse complement strand
CTGCGGCAACGGCGCCTGCGAAGCCGGCGAGTCGGTCGGGAACTGCCCGGGCGACTGCTGCCCGGTGACCGACACGATCAACGTCAACCCGGGCGAGAGCATCCAGACCGCCATGGATTGCGCCCAGAGCTACGCCCGCGCGCACGCCTCGGGATGGCCCGACCACGGCCGCGGCGACTCGCTGTACGGTCGCGTCGTCTTGCTGCCCGGCGCGCACTACATCGACAGCCCGCTCTGCACGCGCGGCCACGTGCGCATCGAGGCCGGCGGGGCCACGATCGTCCGACGCGCCGGCAGCCACCTGATGTGGGTCGATGACAACGGCGGCGGCGGCTACAACGCCCCGGCCGCCTACTGGACCATCGTCGGGGGAGTCTGGGACGCCAACGGCGGCGGCGGTTTCAGCATCGTGCACACGCGGAAGTTCGTGCTGTGGGACCTGGAGATCCGGAACATCGGCTATCAGGCGCACCACCTGGAGATCAACTCGTCGGGCGGCGAGTACGCGACCGGCGTCCACAACGTCGTCGTCCACAACACCACGATGCACGGCGTGGCGGCGGTCCACCGGATCGACGACGAGGCGATCAACATCGACTACTCGTGGGCCGGGGCGGCCCACAACACCGCCAACGACGGCACGGTGACGAACAACGTCCTGATCCGGGACTGCCGGTTCTACGACGTCCCGCGCGCCGTCTCCACACACCACTTCCAGACGGCCGGCGGCGCGCCGGCCGCCAAGATGTCCGGCATCACGATCGAGGGCGGCTCGTTCCACGACATCGACCCCTCGCGCGCCGAGTCGGGCGGCAACTACGAGAACGACGGCGCGATTCGCCCCTACGGCTGGCAGAACGTGCTGATCGAGAACGTCACCTTCACCAACTGCGCCACCGCGATCAGCATCTACGCGCCCGCCGACTACCCCACGGCCCTCGGACCGCTCGGCAGCTTCGTGATCCGCAACAACAACGTGGTCTCCTGCGGCCGGGCCCGCGCCGCGGGGGTCAACGTCGAGCTGGTCCATTCCAGCTCCGCCGCCTCGGGGATCGACTTCTGGGACGTCGTCGTCACCGGCAACACGGTTTCCGGGGACTGGGTCGCCGGAGGCGTCTACTTCGTCGCCACCTGGAACACCCACAACACCACGATCACCGGCAACCACTTCGCGCCGACCGCCTACTCCCTCACCCAGGAACGGGAGCACAACAAGTACAAGGCGCAGGGACCGACCAACACCGGAACCTGGAACCTCTCGGGAAACACGATCAGCGACGACAGCATCGACAACTCCTGACCCGCGGTCGACAGGCGCGACAAGAGAATCGAAGCGGGGTCCACCTGGAGGCCCTGGCCGCTCCTGAAGTCCATCGATGTCCCTCGTGCTGCCCATCAGCCTGCCGACGGGATGTGACAGATTGTGGTTTTCACGACCGGGCAAGGAGCGGGAGGCAGGTTTGGGGAAGACTCACGACTCGACGAAGCGGGAGGATCGGGACAGGCTTCGGATCGCGGACGCGGAACGGAGCTAGGATGGGCGCACGCTGCGGATGGCTCGCCGGTCGCCCTGGCGCCGTCGCACGCCCGTTCTCCTCGACGGCGATCGGCGCATCCTAGCGAGGAGGCCGTCGCGGCCGGGGGGAGGATAGACCGATTCGCGCGTCGCTGTCGGCGGGTTCGTGAGGTCGAAGCCGCCCCGGACTCCGCTTGTCGTGTCGCAGGACCCATGTTACCTTCCGGTATCATGCGCTCCACGCACCGCGGGCCTCGGCGCGCCGGAACGTTCGCGTCGCGCACGCTGCTCGCCGCCGCGCTCGCGACCTTCCTCCCGCTGCCGGCCGCGGCCCAGCCGGCCGGCGAGGCGGAGGCGGCGCCGGCCGAGGCGCCGGCGGAGGACGGCACGACCGGGGAGGATCCCGCCCTGACCGACGCGGTCACCCACTTCCGCGGGGGGGTGGCGCGCTACGCCGCCCAGGACTTCCGCGGCGCGCTCGAGCAGTTCCGCGCCTGCTTCGCCTGCGATCCGAACCCGGCGCTGCGCTACAACATGGGCGCCTGCCTCTACAACCTGGGGGAATGGGCCGAGGCGTACACGCAGTTGGCCCGCTATCTCGCGGAGACGGAACCGTCGCTGATCTCCACCGAACGCCGCGCCGACGCCGAGGCGCTGCTCGCCGACGCGGAGACCAGGGTGGCGCTGGTCGACCTCGGCGTGCCGCTCGACGGGGCGATCGTCACCGTCGACGGCGTCGAGGTCGGCACGACGCCGCTGCTGGTGCCGGTCGCGGTCCTGCCCGGAACGCGCGTCCTCGGCGTACGGCTCGAGGGGCACGTCTCCTACTCGCAGCAGCTCGAGGCGGCCGCCGGCCAGCGCCTCGCGCTCGAGGCGCAGCTCGAGCCCGTCGCGGTCGCGCCCCCGGTCGAGCCCCCCGTCGAGCCCCCCGTCGAGCCGCCGGTCGAGCCGCCGGTCGAGCCCCCGGTCGGGGAGGACCCGTCGGGCGGCTCCGGCCGGCTCGATCCGCTGTGGTTCTACGCGACCGTCGGGCTCACCGGGGCCCTGGCGGCCGGGACGATCGTCACCGGCGCGCTGCTCGCCGACCGGAACCGGACGTTCGTCCAGGCCGACGCCGCCTGCGCGGACGGCGTTCCGCGGGGGTGCACGGACCGCCTCGCGATCCGCGACGAGGGCCTGGCGTTCGAGGCCGCGACGATCGCGCTGGGGGCCGTCGCCGGCGCCGGGGCGATCGCGACGGTGGTCCTGGCGCTGTTCACCGACTTCGGCGGCGGCGAGTCCGAGCCCGTTGCCGTCGGGGTCTCCCCGCTGCTCGCCGCCGACGGCGCCGTCACCGGCGCCTTCCTCGACGCGCTGGTCCGATTCTGAGCGGCGGGTCCCCTGGGCCCGCCGTCGGTGACCGAATCGGGATCCTGCCGGGACCGTTTGGGTATAGGATGGGGCCCTCCGGGCGGGAGTCGCCCGGAGGCGATCGCCGAGGGGACAACAGCATCATGCGCAGCGGATCCGCTCACATCGGAGCCGTGCTTCTGTTCCTGGCAATCATCGGCACCGGGTGCGACTGGACGCTTTCGCCGGTCGACGCGGGTCCCGAGGACGGGCGGGAGGAGTTCGCGGAGGCGACGGGCGACGGGGAGGAGCAGTCGGAGGACGGCGCGGACGAGCCCGAGGATGCCGCCGAGGTGTGCGAGGCGACGGGCGACGAGCTCTGCGACGGGGTCGACAACGATTGCGACGGCGACACCGACGAGGACTTCGACCTGCGCACCGACGGCGCGAACTGCGGTGCCTGCGGCTGGGCTTGCGAGGTTGCCCGGGGCACGGCGGCCTGCGTGGAGGGGATCTGCACGATCGCCGCGTGCGACGACGGCTACCTGGACCTCGACGGCGCCGCCTTCGACGGCTGCGAGTACGAGTGCACGGCGACGGCGGCGGCGGAGTCCCCGGACGGCGGAGGCTGCGAGAACGGCCTGGACGACGACTGCGACGGCCGCTCGGACGCCGAGGACGGCGACTGCGCCGCCTGCGTGCCCGAGTCCTGCGACGGGCTGGACAACGACTGCGACGACCTGACCGACGAGGACTTCGACCTGCAGGCGGACCCCGTCCATTGCGGGAGTTGCGGCCGGGACTGCCCGATCCGACCGCACGGAGTCCCCGCCTGCGTGCGCGGAGAGTGTTCCTTCGACTGCGTGCCCGGCTGGGCCGACGCGGACCACGACGAGCGGAACGGCTGCGAGGCGACGTGCACGCCGAGTCCGGCGCCGGACGAGACGACCTGCGACGGCATCGACGCGGACTGCGACGGGTTCGTCGACGAGGACTACGTCCCGGACTGGTGCGGCACCGGCGCCTGCGAGGCGCCGGCCGTCTGCTGGCACGGCGTCGAGGACTGCACGCCGCTCGAGCCCGCCTACACCATCGATGCCGTCTGCGACGGGATCGACCAGGACTGCGACGGCACGACCGACGAGGACTACGTCCCGTCCGTCCGCTGCGTCGGGCTCTGCCGCGACACCGCGGACTGCACGCACGGCGTGGAGGTCTGCGGCACTCCCCCCGCGGCGGCGGACGAGCTCTGCGACGGCCTCGACGAGGACTGTGACGGCACGACCGACGAGGATTACGTCCCGTACACCTGCGGCTGGGGCGGCTGCATCCGCACGTCGACCTGCATCGACGGGATGTCCGATTGCATCAGCGGCGGGGCGACCGACGAGGTCTGCAACGGCAGCGACGACGACTGCGACGGCGTCATCGACGAGACCACCGACCCCCGGGCGATGTGCCCGCCGCCCGCCCACGTCTCGACCACCGCCTGCCTCAACTGCGGCCCCGGCTGCGGCCGGTGCGGCATCGTCCCCGGCGGCTGCGCGGCGGGGTACCACGACATCAACGAGGCGTACAGCGACGGGTGCGAGTGCCAGCAGGAGGCCACCGAGCCCACGTCGAGCGCGTGCCCCGGCCTGGTCCGCGACCTAGGGGATCTGCCGGACAACGGCGCCACCGCCGAGATCCGCGGCAACTGCGTCCCGGTCGGCGACGTCGACTGGTACAGGTTCCGCGCCGTGGACAACGACGACGGCGCGTGCGACCAGTTCCACGTGGTCGTCGAATTCGTGGTCAACCCGGACGACGCCTTCCGGTTCGACGTCTTCCGCGACGACGGCCCCGACGGATGCCTCGGCCTGCCCGACACCTGCGGGCTCGAGACCGGCCGCTGCGAGGGCGAGGCCGTTCGCTACGACCGGAACATGGCCTTCATGAGCGGAGCCGGGCGCGACAGGGTCGGCGAGTGTCCCTGTTCGGCCGTTCCCAGCTACGGCCGCAACGTCTGTTCGCCCGACACCCAGTACTACTTCGTCAAGGTCTACCGCCCGGGAGCCGCGACCACCTGCGACTCCTACACGATCCAGATCTCCAACGGCGTGCCCTGAGGCGCCGACGGCGACGCAACGGCTTCGACGTCAACCCCATCCCCGCCTGGGAGCAGGTGTTCGACGGCCGGGCCGAGGCCTTCGACGCGGCCCGCTACGCGGAGCTGTCCGGTTCGCTGCCGCGCGTCGTCGAGCCGGCGGCATCGATCGTCTCGACGATCAGCGTTCCCGAGGCCACCAACTGCACGCAGCCGTGGGGCGAGGCCGGCTATCTCGACTACAAGGGGGACTGCCACCGCGGCCTCGTCCAGGTCGGCGCCGTGCTCACCGTGCTCGACGCCCCGCCGCCCGACGGCTCCTTCCGCCCACCCTACGCCGGGACGGAGAAGCCGCTGTACGCCGTCGCCGACGTGCGGTGGGATCGCCTGCTCGCGCTGGCCCCCGAGCCGGACGCGCCCGACATCACCGAGCTGACCGAGACCTGGGGCCGTGTGCGGCTCGACATCAAGACCAACTCCGCCTACGACCAGGTCTACCCAATCGACTGCGTGGCCGGCTCGGCAAGCGCCAACTACGGTGCCCAGATCGCGATGAGCATGGGCGAGGCGGCCCTGACCCTGCTCTCGGACGACTCGCGGGAGCGGAAGGAGCTGCTGATGATCCGCTTCCTCCAGCACGGCATCGACCAGTTCGGCGCGCTCGTCGCCGGTGCGGCCTGGATCGCCGACGGCGGACTGAAGTCGGGCCGCAAGTTCCCCATCGTCTGGGCGGGCCACTTCCTCTCTCAACGGCGTCCAGGATCGCTGCCGCATCCTGTGCGACCCCGACACCGCAACCGTCTCCGGCGAGACGGGCGTCGACTGCGGCGGCGACTGTCCCCCTTGCCCTTGACGCCGCGCGCCGAGCGACTTCTCGATCCGGCCCGGTTCCCGTCCCTCCGCCCGGAACCGCCCGAGGCGCCACGACGGGAACAGCGTTGCCGAACACCCCGCGAGACCTGACTCCGCCGCGCGGCGCAGCCCTCCGCGGCCCTTGTCCCGACACCGACGGCGTTCTACGCTGATGTCGTCACGGTTTCGGAAGATCCGCCGACCGTGCCGGCACGGGCCGGCCGCCGGCGCGGGGAGTGGCGACGATGACCCAGCAGCAGCCTCCGACGCGGGAGACTCGAGCGGAACGGCCGTCCGGGCGGGTGATGCGGTCGCCGCCGTCGTCGGTCTGCCTGCCGGCCCTGCTCGCGGCGATCGCCGGGTGCGGCGGCGAGCGTTCGGCGCCGGGACCCGAGCTCCAGGACGGGATCGAGCTGGGCTTCACGGGGATCGCCATCGACTTCGAGGGCGAGCCCGGGATCGACTACGTCTACGAGCGGCTGTGGCACGACCGGGAGACCGACGACGACGTCGTGGTCTACCTGCGCTCTTCGGTGGCGGTCGTCCTGGCCCACAACGCCGACAACGTCCTCGGGGCCAACACCCCCTGGGCGCCGGGGCTGCACCCGGGCCACATCGTGTACCGGGTGGACGGCGACGGCCTGCGAGGCTACGACGGCAACATCTACCACGCCGCGCCGGCCTACGGGAATCCGATCGACCCGCCGCTGGACGAGATCCAGTTCCAGTACGAGCGGCCGTTCACGCTGGAGCCGTTCCAGGGGCGGCTGGGGCCCGGTCCCGACTTCCACCGGGGCGTGGAAGACGAGTTCGGCGACGAGTGGCACGTGCTGGCGTTCTGGGACGTCGACCCGCAGAACACGACGGGCGAGCGCGACGACCAGACCAACGACGGCAAGCTGGTGCCGATCGTGCTCGACCCGCGGACGCCGATTGTCACCTTCGAGGCGCCCGAGGGGGACGAGTTCTATACGACGCCGCCGAAGCTGTACGACACGCCCCACATCCACCCGCAGACCACCTACCTGACCGCGGGCGTGACGCTGCGGCTGCACAACCTCGCCGCCGACCGCGCCGCCGCGATTCGCTACCAGGTGGACGACGGTCCGGTGCGAACCTACGACGGAGTCCTGACGGCCGGGGCGCTGTTCGGCGCGCCGGACACCGTGCACCGGCTGACGTACTGGCTGGGCGAGGACGGACCGCGGCGGGTGCGGCAGATCCACTTCGTGCCGGCCCAGCCGGCGCCGGAGGAGGTCCACCCGCGGCTGTTCTTCCCGAGCCCCGCGGCGTTGGCGGAGGCGCAGGCGGTCGTGGCGGCCGGCGGCCCGGCGGCCGAGGCGCTGCTCGCGCCGGAGGGGTACATCGCGATCCCCGACCCGCCGGTCGACTTCCGCACGGGCCTGCGCTACCTGCGGCCGGAGCTGTTCCGCGGTGGATACTACTACCAGACGAAGCGCCTCGCCGCGGTGATCCGCGAGTACGCCCGGCGGGGCGTGCTGCTGCGGGACGAGACGCTGATGCGGCGTGCGGCGGACGGCCTGCTGTTCCTCTACACCATCGATCCGCTCGGCTGCGAGTCGTTCGACGGCCGGGCCGGCGGGCCGTGCCAGGAACGCTGCATGTACAGCGACGGTCGCGTGACGATCGATGCGGCGCTCGCCTACGATCTGCTGGCCGGCGTCTTCACCCGGCAGGCCGGCTTCGCCTCGGGGCTGACGCCGATCGAGCACCTCAAGATCCGGGACAACCTGGCCGGGGAGGCGGCGATGATGGTCAAGTACCCGACCAGCGCGCCGGAGCCGTTCTGGCGCACCAGCCGCTCCTCCGGCTCGCCGCGCGAGGTGCAGCTCGAGATGTTCATCGCCTCGCTCGCGATGGCGATGCCGAGCTACGATTCGCCGCACTTCGGCACCAGCGGCGCCGACGGAGCGACCGAGGCGACCCACCGCTTCGCTCCGCTGGAGGACGCGGCCGTGAGCTGGTTCGCCCTTCACGACCGGGGGTACGTGGAGCACCCCGACGACTCCGACCGCTTCCGCTACAGCGCGCTGCACAACGCCTTCGACGAGGACGGCGTCTACGTCGGCGATGCCCGCGACGGCTACCTCGACATGATGCACGAGGACGCCGTCCCGTTCCTGGTGTACCGGCACAACTTCGACGGGCATCACGACCCGCGCTTCGAGGGCTACCTGCGGCAGCGGATCCTGCAGCGCTACCCGTTCAACGGCGTGCTGATGCCGCAGGGCTTCTTCGAGGGCGGGTACCAGGGCCGCGATGCCTTCCTGGCGCGGCTCGTCCGCGCGGGATTCCCCGACGCGCCGCTGTACCGCTGGGCGCTGGACCATCCGGTGCCGATCGAGGACGCGACCCCGGCCGACCCCGACCTGCCGGGGATCGGTCCGGACCGCCACAGCGTCGTCGCGCGCAGCGTCGCCGTGTTCTCCAGCGACCTGGGGGATCCGGACGCCGTGATGTTGCGCATGCGGGTCTTCCCGCCGTCCCACGGCTGCCAGTCCGGCACCTTCCAGACCACCCTCGCCGGGGCCTTCAATCTCAGCGCCTACGGCGAGCGGCTCGTGATCGAGAAGGCCGGCTACCACCAGGCCGAGGAGTACGACTACGGCACGAGCCAGATGCGCAAGAGCGTCGTGCTCGTGGACGAGCACAACGATCCGTCCTACCTGCAGGTCCGCGGCCGGTTCGTCGCCTCGCTGCTCACCGGACCGCTGGACTACGCCGAGCTGCGCACGGACCGTGCCGCCAGCCCCGACGGCTCCAGCTACGTCGCTGCCGGCGTCGACCTCGTGCGGCGCCTGCTCTTCCTCGACCGGCGCTGGTTCCTGATCGTCGACACGCTGGCCGCCGAGACCGGCAACCATCGCTACGACTGGCTGCTGCAGGGCGCCACCGGCGGCGGCGCGGGCCGCTTCGACCAGGACCCGGCGGCGCGCACCGCGCTGTGGACCAAACCCGGAGGCCAGCGCCTGTTCGCCCAGCTGCTCACCGAGGCGGCCTTCATCGCGCCGGCACCCACCGAGAACGACTACATCGACTTTCCCGACGACGGGTTTCCCGAACCGCTCCTGCGGGCGTACGCCGAGGGCGACGTGGTGCACTTCCTGGCGGTGCTCTACCCGCTGGACGACGGCATGCCGCTGCCCGTCGTGACGCCGTTGGCGGTCCCGGGAGCCGTGGCGGCGGCGATCGCCGGCGGCGCCGTCGCGGGAAGCGTCGTGGTCGCCCTGCGGACCGGCACGGCACCCCTGGCCGCCACGAGCGGGTTCCTCTGCGAGACGGACGGGCGGCTCTGTGTCTACCGGCTCGACGAGGAGGGCGACCCCGTGGCGCTCGCCCTGGTGGACGGCACCACGGCACGCGTGGGCACCGGCGACTACCGGATCACCTTGCCGGTCGCCGGCACCGCAGCCCTCGTGGACGCCACCGGCAGCCCGATCCTCGTCGAGGCCGAGCGGTTGCCGCCGCAGGCCGACCCCCGGACGCCGTAGCCGATCCATCGATCGGCTCGGCGGCTCGCCCTGGCGCGTCCTCCGCCGGGGCGGAGGTCATGCGCAGCCGCTGGACGTGCAGGTCGGAGCCCCGGTTGTCTCTCCCGAAGGCCCGATCGGCGTCTCAGAACAGAGTGGAGGGCGCGGCGGCGCTCGCGGGGAGGAGCTACTCGAGGTACTGGGTCACGTCCCCGCCGCCGAACGCCTGCTCGCCACTGGAACCAGGACGGACGCCGGTCGTGGCGACGGCGGGCGTGACCGCATCCTCTTCTCAGACCGCCAGCATCACGCCGAACAACATGTGGATGCCGAGGCGCCAGATATCGACGTCGAAGTCGTCCCAGAACGGCACGATGATCGGCCCCAGGGTGTAGAAGCCGCCCAACTCCAGACCGCCCCCGATCGGCCACGTCCCGTCGATCTCGAAGTGCGGATACAACTCCACTCCGCAGAACGTCTTGTAGTCCGATGGGTGGATCCGCAGCCCCACGTCGAGGCCGCCGCCGATCCACCAGTGTCGGCTGAACCGCACGCCGAGCTTCGCGCTCGCCCCGAGCGTCACGATGTCGTGGCTCAGCTCGGTCGGCCAGGTGTTGCGCTCGTTCCAGAAGGTGTTTCGCGCGTCCATGTATTGCAGGTACGCGCCGATGCGGAAGAAGTCGCCGACGTTGTAGTAGCCTCCCACGTACAGCCCGCCGCTCGGCTCGGTCCACCGATCGACGTACACCAGCTCCTCCTCGGTGTTGTCGGCCCAGGCGTATGCGGTGAACGCCGCGGCGAACGTCACAACGAACGTCGGCGGCTGCTCCTCCGGGAGAGGAGCGGGTGTCACCGGCGCTCCCGGCGGACCCGCCGGCGTCGGTTGCGGGTTCGCGACCTGGGACGGCCGCACGACGTCCTGCGCGGTCTGGGCCGCGCCGACGACGGCGTGAGAGAGCACCCCGAGAACCATCACGAGGACCGTTCGCTGCATGACGACCCCTCCTCTGCGGCTGCGGGTAGGAAGAGCAAGCGCGGTCTGCCTGGAGGCCGCGACAAGGAAATCGAAGCGCGGTCTGCCTGGAGGCCCTGGCCGCTCCTGAAGCCCATCGATGTCCCTCGGGCTGCCCACCAGCCTGCCGACGGAGTGTAACATATTGTGGTTTCCACGACCGGGCAACGCGCGGGACGCAGGTTCGGGAAGGACTCACGACTTGACGAAGCGGGAGGCTCGGGACAGCCTTCGGATCGTGGACGCGGAACGGAGCTAGGATGGACCCTCATGGTCCGGCACGCAGAAGGGAGGCGGAGATGCGCGCAACCGGACGGCGATGGCTGATCGTGCTCTGCGTCGGAGGGCTCTCGGCGTGCGGCCCACGCGGCGGGACGACGACCGGCGGTGCGGAGACCGAACGGGTCATCGATGGGGAAACCGCGGCCGCCCCGGACACGACCGGCGGGACGGACGACGACGCGCAACAGCCGTCGCTCCCGCCGACCCCGGACGACGTCGCCACCGGCGCCGCGCCGGACGACGGCCCCTGCCGTCCGCTCCCGCTGCCGTCCGGGGAAGGAACCGACGTCAATTGGGGCCGGGACGATTCGACCGCGTGTCCCGAGGGCGCCGGCACTGCGGACGTCCTGTTGCCCGACGGCGCGGGGCCCGACCTCGCGTCGTGTGCGGCGGTGCAGCAGCTCCGGCCGGCCGCCGACCCCGCGGGCCTCGGGCACGACCGGTTCGCCACGGTGGTGCTGGCAGGCGACGGTCCGGAGACCGCGCGCAGCTTCCTCGTCGCCGTCCCACCCGGGACGACCTTGCCGTTCGCGGAGGGCGACGTGTTGTCGGTGCGGATCCACGAGGAGACGATCCAGATCCACCGGGTCGTTCACGCGACGCTTGCCGACGCTGCGGGACGCCTGCTGGTCGCCGTCTCCGGCGGCGGCGATCCGGGCTGGGCCCCCGGCTGGCGCGTGCGGGAGCTCGAGGTG
>JAFGHH010000259.1 GCA_016930215.1 Deltaproteobacteria bacterium | reverse complement strand
GCCGAAGCGGAGGTGTTTGACCCGGGCGCCACACTTCGGGCACGGGGCCGCCTCCGACATTTCCGCGCCGCACCGCGGGCAGTTCATCGTCGTCTCCGGGTCGCGGGTGCCGGCGCCCGGACCATCCGCTCCGTCGCCGACACGTTAGGCGGGCGGCCGGGCGGACGCAACCCGGGGAAGGACGTCGCGCAGGGGCGCAGAAGAGGACCTCACGCAGGGGCGCAGGGGCGCAGAGGAAGACCTCACGCAGAGGCGCAGGGGCGCAGAAGAAGACCTCACGCAGAGGCGCAGGGGCGCGGCACGGGAACGCGAGGACGGGAGCGGGGATGGGTCTCGCGCAGAGCCGCGGGGGACGCAGACCGGGAACGGCCGGAGGGGCCTGGCGCGTCGCGGCGCGGGGGCGCCGCGACGCGGCATCTGCGTTCCGTACCGACGCCTGCGGTCTGCGCTGTCTGCGGCTCTGCGGCTTGGCGTGAGAAACGCGCAGCGCCAAGGCACGGAACACCTCCGGCGGGGGCGCCGGGGCGCCAAGAGGGGGGTAGAGCTCGGCCGGTCGCGGTTGTGGCGGGGGCGTCCCCGAGGGTATGATCGCCGGCCCTGGGAGGAGTGGTTTGGACGACTTCGCGCCGATCGAGCCGAACCCGTACATCGTGGGCAACCCGATCCGGGACCGCTCGATGTTCTTCGGCCGGCAGGAGGACCTGCGGTTCCTGCACGACCGGCTGGACACCGACGGGCGGGAGATGATCGTCCTGTGCGGCGGCCGGCGCTGCGGCAAGACCTCGATCCTGCTGCAGGTCCTCGACGGGCGGCTCGGCGACCGGTTCCTCACCGTGCTGCTCGACATGCAGCAACTGGCGGAGCTGCGGAGCGACATCGACCTGTGGCGGGCGGTGGCGCGGAGGATCGTGGAGCGGATGGGGGAGCGGGGGCTGGCGGCGGAGGGGCTGGTGCCGCCGGCGGTCGATGACCCGGAGCCCCACGCGGCGTTCCGCCGGTTCCTGGAGGGGCTGGCGGAGCGGCTGGGGAAGCGCAAGCTGGTGCTGCTGGTGGATGAGTACGAGCTGATCGAGGAGCACATCCACCACGGCACGCTGTCGAACGACGTGACGCTGGTGCTGTCGGCGATGCTCGACTCGACGCTGCCGCTGTCGTTCCTGTTCACCGGCTCGCGCCGCGTGCAGGAGCGCGACCCGGCGGTGTGGAGCCGGCTGATGGGCAAGGCGATCCACCGTCGCGTCAGTTTCCTGGCGCTGGGCGACGCGGAGCGGCTGATCCGCGAGCCGGTGCGCGGGCGGATGGAGTACGCGGACGACGCGGTACAGTCGATCCTGCGGCTGACGGCGGGGCACCCGTTCTACACGCAGGTGATCTGCCAGGCGCTGGTCGACCGGATGAACGAGAAGCGGTCAACGATCGTGGAGGCCGCGGACGTCGACGAGGTGGCCGAGGCGCTGGCGGACAGCCCGCTGCCGCAGACGGTCTACTGGTGGAAGAGCCTGCCGCTGCTGGCCCGCGTCGTCGGTTCGCTGCTGGCCGCCGCGGCGGACGGACCGTCGCGCTACGTTCCGGCCGGGGCGGTCGAGGCGAACCTCGAGGCGCACCGGCGGGAGTACGGGTTCGAGGTGCGGCGGGCCTCGGTGCGCGGGATGCTCGAGCGGATGGTCGAGCAGGAGGACCTGGAGGCGGGGGACCCGCGCGACACCTACCGGTTCCGGATGGACCTGATCCGGCGCTGGCTGCGGGTCGAGCATCCGGTGTGGGAGGTGATCCGCGACCTCCACACCCCGGGCACCGACCTCGGCGGCATGCGCACGCTCGGGGGCGGCCGCGGTCGGCGGTGGCTGGCGGCGGCGGCGGTGGCGGTGCTGCTGGCGGCGGCCGCGGCGGCGACAACGATGCTGTGGCCCGGAGCGGAACCGGCGGCGCCGTCGCCGCGCGAGGCGCGGGTGACGGCGGACGGGGCGACGTTGCCGGAGCCGGGGTCCGACGCGGGCGGTCCGGGATTCCCCGACGGCACGACGTCGGCGATCGCGCCCGACGGGGCGCCGCTGCCCGAGGTACCCGAGACGCTGCGGTTCGCGCGCCAGTTCGCGCTGCGGCACCAGTTGCCCGTGCCGATGCACGAGATCGACGAGCGGGACCTGGCCGGGCGGTCGGAGTACTTCGTGTTCGTCTCGCAGGGCGAGAAACTGGTGCGGCTCGAGCACCACAACGGCGCCGGCTTCCCGGTCGCGGTGGACTGGAGCGATGCCGACTGGTGGGAGCGGGCCACGACGCTGGTCTTCGAGTACCGGGAGAACGGCTCGGTGGAGCGCACGACGGCCTTGCGCTGCGGCCCGGGCAACCGCGGGTGCGTGCCGCTGGCGGTGCTGCTGGTCAGCCCCGACGGGCGGTCGCGGCGGGCGGTGATCCCGGGGCGCGAGGAGCTGCCGACCTGGAACGACGACCGGATCGCGATCCTGAGCTACGAGCCGGACGAGCGCGGCTTCGCGCGGGTCACCCGCAACCTCAACGCGCTGGGCAGTCCGCAGCCCGACCGCTTCGGCCGCGTGCAGTCGACCACGAAGCGCGACGCCGACGGCTGGCCGATCGAGGAGACCGAGGAGATCCTCGACCCGGACCAGGACGACCGTGCGGACAAGGGGCTGGGGGCCCGCGCCACCCGCACCGTGCGGTACGAGTACGACGAGCGGCACAACGTGGTGGCGACGTCGGTGTTCGGCGGCGACGGCCGGCCGATCCGTTTCCCGGACAACGCGGCGTACCCCGGGGCGCACCGGATCGAGGTCGAGTGGGACGACCGCGACCGGCCGACGCGCATCCTGTTCCGCGGGCCGGAGGGGGAGCCGGCCCCCGTCGAGCGTTGTTTCGAGCGGCGGCGGACGTACGACGAGCGCGGCGGGCTCGCGAGCGATGTCTGCCTCGGCTCGGACGGGCGGCCCGCGCCGGACGCGGAGGACGTGGTCGAGCAGCGGTTCGAGTACGACGAGCGGGGGCTGCGGACGGTGGAGCGGTCGCTGGGGCGCGGCGGCGTGCCGGTCCGCGAGACGGTCCGGATGACCTGGAACGACGCGGGCGACCTGGTCGCGCAGCAGTGGGTGGACGAGACGATCCAGGGGACGGACGACGAGCCGGTGGTGGTGAAGTCGCGGGCCTTCGAGTGCGACGAGCGGGGCCGGCGCATCGTCCTCAGGAGCCTCGACGCCGAGGGCCGGCCGGTGGCGCCCCAGGGGTTCGCGACGATCCGCTACGCGTACGACGACCGCGGCCAACTGCTGTCCAAGCGCTACGAGGGGCTGGACGGCAAGCCGACCGACTCCACGGGGGACGAGTTCCGCGGTGTGTCGCTGGTGACCTACGAGTACGACGCCTACGGCTTCATGATCGGCCAGCGCTTCGAGAACGCCCGCGGGAAGCCCGTCGACAGCCCGTACGCCGCGGCGGTCGTCCGCTGGAAGGTGGACCAGATGGGCCGGGTGCTCGAGGAGCACGAGGCGCCGGTGGGCGGCGCGTCGCCGGTCCCCCACCCGAGCTGGCCCGACTCGGTGCGCCGCCAGTACCAGTACGACACGGACGGCAACGTCGTCGAGGAGCGGGCATTCGACGGCACGGGGAATCCCGTCCCGGCGGTGACGGGGGAGCTGGTCGTGCACCGCGAGTTCGACCACCTTGGGCGGATGACGGCCGAGTGGTACACCGATGCGGCGACGCCGCCGCAGCCGATGGTGGGGGGTCCCGAGCAGGTGGCGCGGGTCACGCGGACCTACGCGGCGCTGGGCACCGGCGAGGCGTGCTGGACCGACGCCGACGGTGCGGTGCGTTGCACCGACCCGCAGGTGACGGCCGAGGGGACGGGCCAGGGCACGGTGATCGAGACCCGGTTCTTCGGCACCAACGGCAAGGCCGCCTGGTCGCAGGCCCACGGGCGCGGCATCCATCGGGTGGTCTCGGTGCGTGACGCCGAGCAGCACGTGCTGGAGATCCGCTACTTCGGGACGGACGAGCGCCCGGCGGTCAACGGGCGCGGGATCCACATGGTCCGCACGCGCTGGAGCCCGGCCGGGCCGATCGAGGAGTCCTACCTGGGGCTCGACGGCCTGCCGGTCGAGGCCGAGCAGGGCTCCGGGCTGCGCTTCGCGCGCCGCACCTGGACCTACGACGACCAGGGGCACCTGGAGGAGTACCGCACCTGGGGCGCCGACGGCGGGCCGCGCGAGGACGGCTGGGGCATCGCCGCGCGCGTGCGCCACTGGGTCGGGGAGACGGTGGTCGAGGAGCGCTACCTGGACGCGGCGGGACGGCTGCGGGCGGGGCCGACGGGGATCGCGCGCGCGGTCTGGGACTACGACGACCGCGACCGGCCGATCCGCGAGGCGTTCTACGACGCGTCGGGGGGAACGATCGTGCCGGAGGGCTGGGTGGCGGAGTTGACGGCGCACCGGGACGCGACGGGGCGCGTCGACCGGTTCGACCTGTCGCCGCCGCTGCCGTTCGGGGAGGAGGGGCCGGCGCTGGCCCGGGTCGAGCTGACGGAGCAGGGGGCGAACGCGCTGGCGGTCCCGCGCGGGGCCGACGGAACGCATCTGATCGTGGAGGGGGTGGTGGCGCTGCGCTACCCGCGGACCGAGTGGGGGGAGCGGCCGGGCTGCGTGGGGCTGGACGGGCGTCGCGTGGCCTGCGCGATGGGAACCGAGGTCCTCCTGCGGTTTCTGTCTGCTCCGGCCCGCGTGTCGTGTACCGCGGGCGCGGCAGCGGCCGGGGACGACCGATGCGAATGGGTGTGGACGCCGTGATGACGATTCGGACGCCCCGTCCGTCTAAGGCTCGCTCGGCCCCTCCGGTCTGGCCCCGGAGCGCTCGTGGGGCGCTCGGAGCCAGACCCGAGGGACAGCCAGCCGGGAGAGGAGGCGTGTCTTGACGCGCACAGTGGCAATGCTTGGGGTTTTCGTGTGTCTCGGGCTGGGGGCGACCGAGGCCCGGGCCCAGTACGACTACAGCTACGCCGATTACACCGGCGACTACGGGGACGACTCGGGGGGCGAGGATTACCCCACCGACGACCCGGAACCGGCGGACCCCTCCACCACCGGCGCGGACGGGGAACAGCCAGCAGGCTTCATGGCGCTGTCGTTCGCCCAGGGTTCCGGGTCGTTCGTCGCCGGGGCGACGGTCCGCACCGCCGACACGCTGTATTGCGACGAGGTGCGCTACTCGCTGGAGGAGGAGCGCGAGGACACGAGCCCGGCGCGGCTGGCGCGGCTGCTGGAGCTGACGCGGACGATCAACGTCGTCGGCCGAGCGCTGGACGGCGACCGTTGCGGCGGCTCGACGGAGGGCGAGTGCATCGGGCTGCACAAGGCGGTGGAGCGCGCCCAGTTCCGTGCGCTCGAGCTGTTCCAGGACGCCGACCAGCTCGAGGCGTGCATGCTGGACCCGATCCGCACCTGGAACGAGCAGGAGGGCAAGTGCCAGGAGATGCGCCAGAACATCTCCGACCTGCGGCGGCTGGACCGCGAGGTGCTGAGCCGGGCGGAGTACGTGCTGGCGGTGCGGCTGTGCGACGGGGCGCTGGGGCTGGACGCCGGGGTGCGATCGGCCTGCGAGAGCCTGCGTACGTCGCTGGCCGAGCATGCGCCGCCGTCGGGCCAGCGCCCGTCGTTCTGGCTCGACGCCCCGCTGCCCCGCGGGGTGCAGGAGGGGATCCGCAAGGTCCGGCTGTCGACGGGCGGCAACTTCGACGTCGACGCGCTGTCCAGCGACCTGGCGCGCGGGTACCGCTGCGAGACGCAGGGGCAGTCGGGCGACGCCGGCTCGGCGACCGGGGTGCTGGTCGGGCTGTGCAAGGAGTACGACCTCCTGCGCCGGGTTTCGGACGCCTGCCGCCAGGCGTCGGTGTACATCGACGAGCGGGGCGACGTGCATGCCTCGAGCAGCCTGGCGACGGAGGACGGCCGCGGGATGGCGACGCTGTGCGTCGACGTCTCCGACTTCGCGCCGGAGTACCCGTTCGTGGTCACGGTGCGGCTGGGCGACGAGAGCTCGCGACCGGTGCGGGTCTGGCCGGGCGAGCCGATCTTCATCGGGCAGTACCTGACGGGACCGGTCTCCTCGGGGGACGTGATGGGGATCGAGGTGCGGGGCAAGCCGCGGGGGATCTCGCTGGCCGAGACGCTGCGGGTCAACGGCGTGTCGGTCGACCAGCCGGACGCCTGCCGCATCGCGCGGACGTACGTGCCGGTGGTGGACCACGAGGTACCGATCGGCGGGGCGTCGCAGAGGGTGATCCCGGTGTCGTTCCACACGGGACGGCTCGGCGAGACCGGCACGGTGACGCAGGGCGACGCGATGATGATCTGGGTCCGCGACATCGAGCCGGCCGGCGCGGTGCGCGTGGAGTACCAGTCCGGCGAGGAGCCGCAGTACGTCGGCTACGTCCCGCCCCCGCTGCTCGGCGCGAGCCAGCCGTTGACGCCGGCCCAACAGGAGCGCGAGAGCCACCGGCCGCCGGGGGCCCACATGCGGCCCGGCAGCGCGGCGGTGGACCAGCCGCTGGTGCCGCGGCGCGCGCGGTTCCCGGGCTCGCGCGTGCTGCGGCTCGGCTTCCCGGCGGGGTTCTTCGAGTACCCGGTGCGGGTCTGCACCTACTCCAGCGAGCGCTCGGCGGGCGGCGGCCCGACCCCCTCCTTCGCCCCGGCGATCGCCTCGTGCGACGACCCGCGGGTGACGACGATCCTGTCCGAGCACATCTACGTGCACGGCAAGTACTACTTCGGCGTGCGCGCGGGGCTGATGGGCACCTGGTTCCCGGTGCGGCGGTTGATCCCGCGCCAGACGCCCGACGCGCTCCGTTCGGGGAGCGACGTCTGGCAGGTGATCGAGGAGACGGAGAACGTCTACGACTTCGACGTGCCGCTCTTGCTGGCGATCTACCCCTTCGGTCGGGACCCCTACGAGTTCGACTACCGCTTCTGGGATCTGGAGAACGGGCACTACTGGAACGACGTGGCGATCCTGCTCGGGTTCAGCATGATCCGCTACCCGTTCGACCACATGTACGCCGGCGTCTCGCTGCCGCTGTACAGCGGCGTGTCGTTCAGCGTGCTGGCGCACTTCGAGCGCCGGTCGGTGCCGATCGGCGTGCGGTCGGGCGACGTGTTCCAGTACGCGGGCAGCGAGGACCCCACGCTGGGCGACGTGTTCGGCGCGGAGAGCCAGTTCATCACCGGCGTGGCCTTCGGCCTGTCGGTCGACTACGACCTGTTCGAGCGCGCGTTCAAGGCGCTGTACAACCGCTTCACCGACGGCGGCGTGTTCCAGTCCACCGGCAGCGACTACGGCGGCTGGTAGGCCGGGGAGGGACGACGATGACGATGCGAATCCTGGCCCTTGCAGTGCTGGCGGCGAGCGTCGCGGCGTGCGGCGACGAGTCCAGCATCACGAACGTGGGCGACGTCCCGTACCACGTCGAGCTGCGGCTGGTCGACCCGCTGACCGGCGACCCGCTGCCGGTCTCCGGCGGCTCCACCGACTGGCCGCTCGGGCTGCCGGACGGGCCGGTGGCGGAGATCACCTACTCCGCGGACCGCATCACCCCGGCCGTGCCGCTGACCGTCCGCGTGACGGGCGCCGGGCTGGTGCAGGCCGAGGTCGATCCGTTCGCCGAGGAGGGCGGGGGCGACGTCGACCAGGCGGTGGTCGAGATCCCGCTGGCGCTGGTCGACGAGCAGGCGCGGACGGTGCGGGTGGACCTCGTGCCGCCGACCCGTCCCGGGCGTGCGGTGCTGACCGCCGTGCTCGGCGGGGTGTCCGCCTCCGTCGGCATCGACTTCGACCTGACCGACGTGGTGCTCGAGCTGGCCGCCGGCGGCGGCGTCGCCGACGGGGCCACCGAGGTGCCGGTCACGGTGCGCGGCGCGCCGCGCCAGGTCGTCGAGCTGGAGACGTCGCTCGGCAGCTTCGTCGCCCCGGGATTCACGACGACCGCCTCGCTGGTCCTGCAGCCCGACCCGGACGACGAGACGGCCGGCCTGGCGCAGGTCGGGCTGGTGTCCGACACCGAGGGCGCGGCGGTGGTGTCCGTGGTCGGCGCCGCGACGACCTGGGCCCGGGTGGACTTCGCCGAGGTCCGCCTGGTGATCGGCTCGCCGGCGGCCGTGGCCTTCGAGCCGGGCCGCCTGATCCACGACGTCTGCGTGGTGCTGAACACGGCCCGGGGCACGGTGGGGCTGGCCAACACCTCCGCCGACGCCGAGGTGCTCGACGGCGACGCCGTGCCCGTGCTCGACGCCGACGGCGCGCCGCCCCCGGACTGTCCGGCCGGCGACTTCGCCGGCTACGCCGTGTTCCGCTGGGCGGCGGACGGTACCACCGACAACCTGACGGCCGACTGGACCGGTCCGGACGGCGCGGGGACCGCGACCGTCTCGCGCCGCGTGACCGGCGCCGTTTTCGCGGGCTACGACGGCGCGCTGGACTCCACGGCGCTCGACGCCGGCGACCCGTTCCTGCTGCTGCTCGAGGCCGAGCTGACCTACCGGGCGGCGGGCGGGCTGGCGGCGCAGCCCGCGGCCAACGTGCCGCTGGAGTTCCTGGTCGTGGGCGCGGCGGACCCCGAGGAGGTGTTCGCGGACACGCGGACCAGCGCCGACGGGCGCGCCTCGGCGGTGTACTCGGTGGCGGCCGGCGACGAGCTGCAGGTCTTCGTCCAGCCCGACGGCTGGTCGTCGATCCGGCTCGGCTCGGCGCCGTAGGGGTCCGCGGTGCCCGGCCCGCTGCCCGCCGACTTCGTCGACCGCCTGCGCGACCTGCTGTCGACAATCGCCGTCTCGCGCCTGCTGCTGCGCGCCGGGGCCGACGACTCGCGGCTCGAGCGACTGGTGGCGCTGGCGGCCCGGCTGGCCGGCGCCGAGTCGGGAGCGCTGCTGCTGATCGACGAGGACCGCGGCGACCTGCGGGTGGCGGCCGCCGTCGGACCCGGGGCCGAGGCGCTGCGCGGGACGCACCTGGCTCCCGGCACGGACGTGGCCGGCGCGGCGCTGGCCGGGGGCGAGCCGTTGGCGGTGGCCGACGAGCAGGGCGGGATGACCGGCGGCGAGATCGAGCGTCGCACGGGCCTCGCCACGCGCAACCTGCTCGCCGTGCCGTTCGAGGTCCACGGCGTCCCGGCCGGGGTGCTCGAGCTGCGCAACGGGTCGGACGCGCGGGGTTTCGACCCCGAGACGATCGGCCGCGTGGCGGAGCTGGCGCAGCTTGCGGCGGCCGCGATCGAGGACTGGCGCGGCGACCGCTTCCTGTTCGCGTTGTTCGCGGCGGCGCTGCCGCGCGCGCTGGCGCCCGGGGCCGACCCGGCCCGCGACGGCCTGGCCGAGGAGTTGCGCCGGTGGCTCGACCAGCTCCGGCAGACCCCCGCCTGGCGCGGGGCGCTGGAGACGGTGGAGGCGCTGCGGGAGCTGGTGCGCGGGGGCGAGCCGGGGCTGCGCCTGGCCGCCGAGATCCTGGCGGCGGTGGCGCGGCGCGAGCGGGCGCGGCGGGCGCTGCTGGAGGACCGCTGATGGAGCCCGGGGCGCTGCGCCGGTTTCTCGAGGCGCTCCCCGCCGAGCTGCTCGCGTTGCGGGGCGACGGCGACGGCGTGCGGGTCGCGGTGATCGACTCCGGGGTCGACCACCTGCACCCCGCGCTGCTCGGCCGCGTGGAACGCTCGGTCGGCGTCGAGCGTTCGGGCGCGGGGTGGCGGGTGGTCGACGTGGAGCCGGGCGATGCGGCGGGGCACGGCACCGCCTGCGCCGGGATCGTGCTGCGCCTCGCGCCGGCGGCGCGGATCTGGAGCGTGCGGGTGCTGGGCGAGGCGGCGCGGGGCCAGGGGGGCGCGCTGCTCGCGGCGCTCGACTGGGCGATCGGCGCCGGCGCCCACGTGCTCAACGTCAGCCTCGGCACGCGCAACCCCGAGCTGGCCGACCCGCTCCGGGCGCGGATCGACCGCGCGTACCGCGCGAACGCGGTCGTGGTCGCGGCGGCCAGCAACCTGCCCGGGCAGCGGAGCTTCCCGTCGATCTTCACGTCGCTGATCGGCGTGGACGGCGCGGCGTTCGAGGACCCCGAGCGGTTCCATTTCCGCTGCGGCGGCGACAGCGAGCTGGAGGCGCCGGGGATCTACGTCCGTGCGCCGTGGCCGGGCGGCGGGGAGAAGCTGGTCACCGGCACCAGCTTCGCCTGCCCGCACGTCTCCGGCCACGTCGCCCGGCTGCTCTCGGCCAACCCGGGCCTGCGGCCGTTCCAGGTCAAGACGGTGCTGTACGCGGTCGGGCTCGAGCACGCCCGTCGCGACGGCCGCGCGCAGGAGGCGGCATGACGGACGAGCGACCCGATCCGGCGGCGGAGCTGCGCGCCTGCGAGCGGCGCGGCGAGCTGGCGCGGGCGGCCGAGCTGGCGCGCGAGCTGGCCGAGCGGACGACGGATCCGGCCGGGCGTGCGGAGGCGCTGGTACGCGCCGCCGAGCTGGTCTCGCAGACCGCCGGCGCGCCCGCGGCCCGCCCGCTGCTGGAGTCGGGGCTGTTCGCGGCCCGTGCGTCCCGCCGGCCCGCGCTGCAGGCGCTGGTGCAGGCCGAGCAGGCGCGGCTGGAGCTGGCCGCGCGGGACGCCGCGACGCTCGACCGCGCCCAGCGGCTGCTCGACCAGGCCGAGCGCCTGTTGGGCAAGCAGGCCGACGAGCTTCGCGTGGGCTGCCGCATCGCCCACTACCGCGGCCTGCTGGCCTCGCGGCGCGGCGAGCCGGGCGCGTCGGTCGGCTGGCTGCGCCGGGCGTATGCGCTCGCCGACGGCGACCCCGGCCAGCGCGCCCGGATCCTCAACAGCTGGGGCCTGCAGCTCGAGGCGTGGGGCGACCCGGACGAGGCCCGCCGGCTGCTCGAGCGCTCGCTGGAGCTGAAGCTGGAGCTCGAGGACCACTACGGCGCCGCGACGACCTACGGGTCGCTGGCGTTCCTGCACATGCGCTGGGGCGCGTTCGCCGAGGCGCGCGAGGCGCTGGCGCGCGACCTGGAGCTGACCGAGCGGATCGGGGCGCGCGACCTGTTGCCGTCGCTCCACGCCCGCCTCGCCGGCGCCCTGCTGGGCCTGGGCCGCATCGGCGGGGCGGAGCGGGAGGCGCAGGCGGCGCTGGAGCTGGCGGCCGGCTCGAGCTCGGTCCCGACGGCGCGCGCGGCGGGCTTCGCCTGGCGCGAGCTGGCGCGGGTGCGCCGCGCCCAGGGCCGGCTGGACGAGGCGGAGGCGGCGGGCCGGGGGGAGGCGCTGCGGCGGTTCGAGGAGCTGCGCGACCCGTACGGCCAGGCGCTTGCCCGCTTGACCCTGGCCGAGATCGGCCTCGACCGGCACGCGGACGGCGCGGCGGACGCGGGGACGCAGGCCCAGGCCGACCTGGCCGCGGCGCGTCCCGTGTTCGCGCGGCTGGGCGCGGTGCACGAGACGGCGGAGGCGCTGCTGGTGCAGGCCCGGCTGGACCTGGCCCGGAACCGCCGGGCGCCGGCGGCGGCGCTGCTGCGGACCCGGGTGCTGCCGCTGGTGGAGCGGATGGCGCGGGCGGCTCCGCACCTGCGCCGCACGGCGCTCGAGCTGCTCGCGCAGACCGACGCAGAGCGCGGCGACGAGCGGCTGGAGGCGCTGGCCGGCCTGCGGCGGGCCGAGACGCTGCTCGCCGACGCGGCCGGAGTCACCGGACCGTGGACGGTGCTCGCGGCCCGGCTGCCGGAGGACGACGACGGCGAGCGGTTGGCGAGGGCGGCGACGGCGGAGGGAGGCCTCGTCGCCTGGTGGCCGCCGGACCGGGCGGTGGCGCTGTTCGCCGGGCCGGACGCGGGCGAGCGGGCGGCGGCGTGCCGACGGCGGCTGGCCCGGGTGCGCACGGCGGTCGCCGAGGGCGAGGCGCGGATCGATGCGCCGTGGCCGGGTCCGCCGCGGGCCTCCGGACCCGCCGTGGAACAGGCGCTCGGGAAGCTCGACCCGCCGCAGCCCAAGCGCCCGGCGCGGAGCGGAGGTCGTCGCCGCCGATGACCCGCGAGGCCCGGCGGCGATTCGTGCGCCTGGTTGTTCGCCGGCGGATGGGCCTGTTCGTGGCCACGACCCTGCTGGCGCTGGTGGTGCCGTTCATCGCCTCGACGCCGGTGCGGGCCATTCCGACGGTCGCCGCGGCCGTCGGTGCGCCCGACGGGGTGTCGCTGGGCGCGGTGGTCCCGGGCGGCGGCGAGACGCGGCTGGGGTTGGGCCCGCTGCTGGGCCTGCTCCTCGGGGTGGGCGTCTTCGCCGCGCTGT
>JAFGHH010000258.1 GCA_016930215.1 Deltaproteobacteria bacterium | reverse complement strand
GCCCCCCGGGGCCGTCAGCCGATGGACGATCGCCGGCGTCCCCAACGACAACTGCTCGACCAGCCGCGCCTCCGCCCGGGTCGGCGCGTCGTCGTCCTGTCCGTCCGCCGTCGTCCGCTCCTCGAGCGGCCCGGACTCCTGCGGGTCGTCCGCCTCCTCCCCCTCCGCAGGCTCCTCGGCCGCAAGCGCCGGGCGGTCGTCCGAGGACTCGTCGGGGGGCGGGAGCGCCGTCGCGACGGCGGGACCGAGCCACAGGACCGGCAGCAGAAACAGCGGCAACGGGCGCGGGCGACCGTGATCGACCGGGAACATGCGGGAGGTTCTAGGGGGCGACGGCCGGGATGTCAAACCGACGGCATGTGCGGCCGGACGCCGCGGGTGACAACCGTCCTGCAATGGGTTAGGTAGTGCGGTTCCGCGAGCCGTGGACCCGTGCCGGCCGGCCGCCGGACCGATGGAGGCTGTCATGCCCCGGATCTACGAGGATAATTCGCTCAGCATCGGCAACACCCCGCTGGTGAGGCTCAATCGCATGACCCGGGGGCTCGGGGCGACGGTGCTGGCGAAGATCGAGGGGCGCAATCCCGCGTATTCCGTGAAATGCCGCATTGGGGCGGCGATGATCCGGGACGCCGAGCAGCGGGGCGTGCTGCAGACGGGCGGCAAGCAGGTGACCATCGTCGAGCCGACCTCGGGGAACACCGGGATCGCGCTGGCGTTCGTCGCCGCCGCGCGCGGCTACCCGTTGGTCCTCGCCATGCCGGAGACGATGTCGCTCGAGCGGCGGCGGCTGCTGCGGGCGTTCGGGGCCGAGCTGTTCCTGACCGAGGGTTCGCTGGGGATGAAGGGCGCGATCGCGAAGGCCGAGGAGATCGTCGCCTCCGACCCGGCGCGCTACTTCATGCCGCAGCAGTTCAAGAACCCGGCCAACCCGGCGATCCACCGGCAGACGACGGGACCGGAGATCTGGAACGACACCGACGGCAAGGTCGACATCCTGGTGTCGGGGGTCGGTACGGGGGGGACGATCACCGGCGTGTCGCAGCACTTCGAGCAGGACCGGAAGAAGCCGCTCTGGAGCGTGGCGGTCGAGCCGACGACGTCGCAGGTGATCGGGCCGGCGCTGCGCGGGGAGCCGCCGGCGCCGGGGCCGCACAAGATCCAGGGGATCGGGGCGGGGTTCAACCCCGACACGCTCGACCTGGGCCTCGTCGACGAGGTCCAGGCGGTGACGTCCGAGGAGGCGATCGAGACCGCGCGGCGGCTGCACCGCGAGGAGGGGATCAGCGGCGGCATCTCCTGCGGCGCCGCGGTCGCGGCGGCGTTGCGCGTGGCCGCGCGGCCCGAGAACCTCGGGAAGACGCTCGTCGTGATCCTCCCGGACGCGGGGGACCGCTACCAATCGACGGCGCTGTTCGAGGGGCTCGAGGTCTAGTACGGGCCGCGGATCTGGCGGCGCAGGCGGGTCAGGGCCTGCTCCTGCAGCTGGCGGATCCGCTCGCGCGACAGGCGGAACTTGTCGCCGATCTCCTTCAGCGTCAGCTCGTCGTCGTCGCCGATGCCGAAGCGCCAGCGCAGGATCCGCGCCTCGATCGGCGGCAGCCGGTCGAGCAGCCGGTTCATCTCGGTCTCCCAGTCGGCGCGGCAGACGTCGTCCAGCGGCGTCGCCTGCTCCTCGCAGGTCAGCACGTCGACGAACCGCCGCCCCTCGTCGTCGCCCAGCGGCCGGTCGAGCGACAGGGGCGCGTCGAAGGACTGGGCGCGGACCGCGGTGACCTTCTCCTCGTCGATGCCGACCTCGGTCGCCACGTTCCCGAGCGCCGGCTCCTCCCCCGTGCGCGCCGCGTGCTCGGCGACCACGCGCTGGATCCGCTGGTGGGTGTCGAGCATGTGGACCGGGATGCGGATCGCGCGCCCCTTGTCGGCCAGGGCCCGGTTGATCGCGTGGCGGATCCACCACGAGGCGTAGGTCGAGAAGCGGTAGCCCTTGCGGACGTCGAACCGGTCGACGGCCTTCATCAGGCCGATGTTGCCCTCCTGGATCATGTCGATCAGCGACATCCGGCCGCGGTGGTAGCGCCGGGCCACCGAGACCACCAGCCGCAGGTTGGCCAGGACGAAGTGCTCCTTCTCGCGCCCGGTCGCCCGCGTCGCCTCCCGCACCCGCTCCAGGTACCGCTCGTAGGCCGCGGTGTGCACGAGCCGGCGCATCCCGCGGGGGCACGACCCGTTGGCCTGCGGCAGGTACTCGACGTGCTCGAGCATCCGGTTGAGCAGGACGCGGTCGACGTCGAGGTCCCGGAGCTGGCGCCCAAGGCGCGAGGCGGCGGTCCGCAACTCCGCCCACCGCCGCGCGTCCAACCGGCAACCGCACGCCCGGTAGCGGCTCGGCCACCGCGCCAACACCCGCGCGTCCCGCGGCGTCGCACCGTTGACCAGCTTGCGCAACTCCTCCAGCAGGTGCGGCAGCACCGGCGGATGGGTCAACAGCTCGACCCACTCCCGGACCTCCAGTTCCTGGATCCGGTGCGCCACCCGGCTCTCCTCCGACGGCGTCAGCACCGG
>JAFGHH010000029.1 GCA_016930215.1 Deltaproteobacteria bacterium | reverse complement strand
TCGATCGGGGAAATCTCCGGCGTCCTGCGCAAGGTGTTCGGCGAGTACCGCGAGGTGGTCACCGTCTGACCCGGCCGCTGGGGGAGGTCCGCATGTCCCGCTGGCAGATCCTCGGCATCGCCGTCGCCGCCTTCGGCCTCGGCTACCTCGTCTGTCGCGTCGCCGACTGGGTCGTCGTGTCCGACGAGGAACGGATCGTGGAACAACTCGAGCGGCTGGCGGCGCGGGCCCGCGAGCGCAACGTCGAGGCGATCCTCGAGGAGGTGCGGCTGGACCAGTTCGGCTTCAACGCCCGCGGCTGGGGTGAGCTGTACTCCTACGGCGCCGGCGACGAGGACGACCTGCGAGCCAAGGCCCGCGAGTGGTCCGCCTGGTCCGGCACCCCGTCGCTGCGGATCCGGATCGAGGAGGACGACGTCCAGGTGGACGGGGACCGCGCCCGCGCCTCCGCCGACTTGCTGTTCGAGGAGGCCGGGAAGCCCTACCGCCAGCCGATAAGAGTCCTCTTCCGCAAGACCACCGATCGGTGGTATGTGACCGACCTCGAAGTCGTCCGGCCGGACGAATTCCTCCGCCTCTAGTGCGGAACCGCACGGCCGGCGAGATGGAAACAACCGGAGGAAGGAGGAGAAGAGTCATGATGCGTTCGCTGATCGCTCTCGTCGCCGCCTGCGGCCTGTTGGCCGCGGCACCGGTTTCGGCCGCGGAGCCCGGCCAGACCGTGATCAACTCGAACTACGGCTCGCTGACGGTGGCCGCGATCTTCCAGACGCTGTTCGGCGCCCGGTTCGACGGCTCGGACTTCGACCGCTCCGGTCCGGCCGGGACGCCGGACGGCACGATCAACGACTTCGACGACGTCTTCCTGAACAACCACTACGACTTCCAGCTCCAGCGGGCCCGGATCATCCTCAAGGGCAACCTGCTCAGCCCGAACCTGACCTACGCGTTCCAGGGCGATGCGACGCTGCCCGAGTTCGTGCTGGACGCGAAGATGAGCTACATCATCCCGGAGGCCGAGGGGATCTCGACGGCGATCACGGTGGGGCGCACGCTGCCGCCGTTCACGTTGATCCTGCCGCGGCTCGTCTCGCGTCTCGACGCGATCAACTACCCGCTGTACCTGTTCCTGGCGCAGGGTGGGGCGCGGCAACCGTTCTCGCCGCTCAACAACACGGGGCGAATGGTCGGGTTGTTCGTAACGCAGAAGCTGACGCCGATGTTCCAGCTCGACATCGGCGTGTTCAACGGCTTCCAGCGCAACCCGGACCTCACGCGGCTCACCTTCTCGAACTTCGCCGACGAGAACGACCCCAAGGACTTCTTCGTCCGCGCGCAGGTCAAGCCGATCGAGGGGCTGCTGTTCGCGGCCGACTTCTGGGCCGGCTTCCCGGCGTCGGTCGACTCCGACGGCGATTTCTTCGCGCTCTCGGCCACCGACCCGACCCTCGAGAACAACACGAACTACTTCGCCGTGTTCGAGGCCGAGTTCACGATGATCGAGGGGCTGAAGATCATGGGCGAGTTCGCCTACACCCACCAGACGACCCGGACGATGGACGCCGCCACCGGCGCCCGCTCCGAGGCGACGACGGACGGCATCGGCGGGTGGTTCCACGCCGGCTACCTCTTCAAGGACCTGCTCGGGGCGGGCGCCGACTTCGAGTTCATCGCGCGCCTCGACTACTGGGACGCCGACATGGACAACGACGACAACGACAGCCTGCGCGTGACGGTCGGCCCGCACTTCTTCCTCGAGGGGTTGCACTCGCAGATCCGCCTGAACTACCTGTTCAACGCCGCGCAGACGCCCCTCACGCCGACCGACGACGGCTTCGACGACCAGCGCCACGAGCTGTGGCTCCAGGCCGTCGTCGAGATCTAGCCTTCCGGCTTCGCACCGCCATACGTCGTCCTTCCCCGCCTCCCACCGCTTCGGCGCGATGGACGATACGCCTCTAGCCGACTATGATCGCAGTCCGGTCGCGTCGGTCGGCCGGAGGGAGTTGCCATGCGTTTCCTGTCTTCCACGTCCTGTCTCGTCGCGGGCGCGCTCGCGCTCGGCGCCTGTGCCGGCGATACGACCAGCACGCCCGAGTGCACGGTGTCGAGCGACTGTCCCGACGGCTGGTTCTGCATCGACCAGACCTGTCGCGCCCCGGGCGAGGCGGGGACCGACGCCGACGCCGACGTCCCGGCGGAGGACGTCGTCGAGCCCGACGCCGACGTCCCGGCGGAGGACGTCGTCGAGCCCGACACCGACGTGCCGGCGGAGGACGTCGTCGAGCCCGACGCCGACGTCGACGATGCCGGCGAGATTCCGGACGACACGATCGGGCCCGAGGACTCCGCTCCCGTGTGCGGCAACGGCGTCGTCGAGACGGGCGAGACGTGCGACGACGGCGACGGCAACTCCGACACGGCCCCCGACGCCTGCCGCACCGACTGCCGGCCCGCCCGCTGCGGCGACGGCGTCACCGACTCGGCCGAAGGCTGCGACGACGGCTTCTACAACTCCGACTCCACGCCCGACGCCTGCCGCACCGACTGCCGGCCCGCCCGCTGCGGCGACGGCGTGATGGACTCGGGCGAGGACTGCGACGACGGCGTGTACAACGGGACGCCCGGCTACTGCCCCGCCGACTGCTCCCGCGCAAGGCCCGGCTGCGGCGACGGCTCCGAAGGCGCCTTCGTCGCCTCGGGTGACATGTCGCTGTCCGCCGGGCGCCACCAGTTCAGCTCGTTCGTGATCGAGGCCGGCGCGCAGGTCACCGTCACGCTCGTGGGCGACGCGCCGTTGGAGCTGGACGTCAGCGGCCCGGTCCGCATCGACGGTACGCTCCTGCTTTCCGGAGCCCGCGGTGCCGACTCGGCCTCCACCAGCCTCCCGCACGGCGGCAGCGCCGGACCGGGAGGAGGAGGAGGAGGAGGAGGGGGCGATTGCGGCAACGGGATCGGCAACGGCGGCATCCCGGGCGGCATGGCGGGAGGCCCCACCGGCTCCCCCGGCGGCAGCGGCGGCCCCGGGCGGCTCTCGCTCGCCGCGGTCTCCTACGGCGGCGCCTTCGGCCCCGGAGGCGGAGGCGGAGGAGGCGGGTTCGCGACCGTGGGCACCGACGGCGAGCGCATCGAGGGGCTGCAGGGCACGGGCGGCCAGGCCTACGGCGACGCCGCGCTCTCGATCCTGCAGGGCGGCGGCGGCGGCGGCGGCGGCGGCGCCAATGGCGGCGGCGGCGGCGGCGGCGGCGGCGCGGTCCGCATCTTCGCCGGCTCGATCGCGGTCGGCGGCACGATCCAGGCCGACGGCGGCGCCGGCGGCGTCAAGCTCGACGGCTATTGCACCAGCGGCGCCGGCGGCGGCGGCGCCGGCGGGGCCGTCTGGCTCAGCGCTCCCACCGTCACCGTCACCGGCTCCGTCACCGCGCGCGGCGGCGCCGGCGGACCCGAGGGCGGCGTCACCGACCAGTACGGCGGCAACGGAGCGCCCGGCCGGGTGCGCATCGACTCCCCCGCCTATGTGGCGACCGGCGTGTTCGACCCGCTTCCCGGCGTCGTGAACTCCTCCACGGCCGCCTGCCTGTGACGCTCGCGCGGCGCACCGACCCCGGCCGACCACCCGGTGTCCGGACGCCCCGGCAAGAGTCCTGCCGGCGGGTCCGTCGCCTGCGGCGGCCGCGCCGTATCTACAGAGTCACAATCGCCTCGCAGCAACTGACCTCGCCGTAGGTCTCCGGCTGCGCCCCGAGGACGCGCGTGCTGGCCGCACAGCCGTCGCGGTTCGGGAAGCAGAAGTACAACGGCTGCGACTGCGCGAGGTCCACGAACGTGTGGCAGTACGCGCCGGGCTGCGGCGCGCACGAACCGATGCGGTGCGTCTCGCCGCGCCCGGCGAGCGTGGAGATCGTGTTGCGCCGCGTGACCTCGCAGTCCTCCGCGGCCCGCATGCAGAACGAGAACCGCGGCTCGTCGGCGTCCTCGTAGCAGTGCCAGCCGTAGCCCGGCGGCAGCAGTTCCAGCCGCGGCACCGTCCCCGCGCACGACGGAGGCGGCATCAGCGGTCGGACGCCGTCGGCGCCGGCTCGTGCCGACCCCGCGTCCCCGTTCGCCTCCGCTCGCCGGCAGTCGCTCACCGGCAACCCGAGCCCCAGCGCGAGCGCGAGCGCCATCCCCCACCGGTCCACCCGCTTCTCCCTCCCGTTCATCGCGCTCCCTCGCGGCAGCCGCCCGGCCGCTCCGTCCTCCTCCGACACCGGTCGGCGTCCGCCCCTTGGCGCGTCGGCGCGAGTCCTCCCCCCGCGTCTCGGCGTCTCGGCGCGAGACCCTTCCCCCGCGTCTCGGCGTCTCGGCGCGAGACCCTTCCCCCCGCGTCTCGGCGCCTCTGCGCGAGACCCTTCCCCCGCGTCTCGGCGCCTCTGCGCGAGACCCTTCCCCCCGCGTCTCGGCGTCTCGGCGCGAGACCCTTCCCCCCGCGTCTCGGCGTGCACGCCCTCCCGGTCAATCGGCAACCGGCAGCAGCAGCTCGAAGGTGGCCCCGCCGCCTTCGGGGCTCGAGGCTTCGATCGTCCCGCCGAGCCCTTCGACGATCCCCTGGCAGACCGACAGGCCGAGGCCGGTGCCGGCGCCGGGCGACTTGGTGGTGACGAACGGGTCGAAGATCGCGTCCAGCAGCTCCGGGGGGATGCCCGGGCCGTTGTCGGTCACGCGAATCCGCACCGCGGGTTTCCCGTCCGGCAGCCTGGCCGCCCCGGCCCGCAGCTCCACGGTGCCCGGCCGGTCCGGCCCGATCGCGTCGGCGGCGTTGAGCAGCAGGTTGACCAGCACCTGCCGCAGCCGGTCGCGGTTGGCCCGGACGGGCGGCAGGTCGGAGGGCACGGTGACCTGGAGCTCGATCGTGCGGAACGGTTTCTGCGGCGCGAGCAGCCCGACCGTGCCGTCGATCACCTCGCCCACCGCCAGCGCCTCGACCGGCTCCGGGTTGGCCCGCGCGTAGTCGAGCAGGTCGCGAATCGTCCGGTTCACCCGCTCGGCCTCCTGTCGCATCGTCCGCAGGTGCTCGCGCGCCTCGGGCGCCATCGGCTCCAGCGTCGCCAGCACGTCGAAGAACCCGAGCATCACGGTCAGCGGGTTGCCGATCTCGTGGGCGACGCCGGCGGCCAGGCGGCCGACGGAGGCGAGCTTGGCCGAGCGGACGACCTGCTCCTGGGCCCGCGCCAGCTCGCGGTTGAGCCGCTCGAGGCTGGCGACCTGTTCCTCCAGCTCGCGGCGGTGGCCGACCACCTCCCGCGCCATGGCGTTGAACGCCTCCGTCAGCTCGACCAGCTCGCGCCCGCCCGCCGCCGCGGCCTTCTCGACCTCGCGGCCGTCGCCGAGCCGGCCGGCCGCGCGGGTCAGGCGGTCGAGCGGCCGGACGATCAGGCGGGTGAGGGAGATGTAGCCGAAGACGACCACGGCCAGGGCGGTCAGGCCGAGGTACCCGAGCAGCAGGGCCTCCAGGGCGAGCGAGGCGCCGCCGACCCTCTCGGCGTGCACGCGCACGGCCGCACTGCCGGCGCGGTCCGGCGACGGCGCGAGCACCACGGTCGCCGCGCCGTCGGCCTCGTAACGTACGGCGTGGAAGCTCGGGCCCCGTCCGCCCGGAAACGGCCGCGCGCCGGGGGGCGCGCCGGAGGCCACCAGGCCGAGCTCGCGGTCCCAGACGGCGACGCCATCGACCTCGGGCGCCGCGAGCGCCTCGCGCAGCGTCGCACGCACGGCGACCGGGTCGCGGTGCTGCCGGGCCAGGTCCCGCGCCAGCGCCTCGGCCATCGCCCGCCGCGCCTCGGACACCTCGCGGCGCACGCCGGCGGGCACCAGTTCGTGGATCCCGAGCGCGAGCAGGCCGAGGATCGCACCCATCAGGACGGCGAGGCTGAGCACGATCTGGGCTCGCAGGCCGAGACCACGGAAGCGGGTCCGCGGCCAGTCGGAGGGCGAACCGCCGCCGCGCTCCGCTCCGGCCTGTCCCGCGCCCGTCCCGTGACTTCCGCCGCCCGCCATGCTACGCCCCGGACCCGATGCGGTTCCGGTGTACCACGCCGCGACGAAGCGGGTCCAGCTACCCGCCGACTCCGCGGGCGCACTCGCCCCGCCGCTTCGCGCGGGGCTGCGTGGCGCCCCTACTGTTGTTGTTGGTGGGATGTCCGCGGCCGACCGCGGCGACGCCGGAGGCCGGGGCGGAGACGGCGCAACGCGGACCGCAGACCGAGCTCGAACGCCGCGCGTGGCTGCTGCTCGAGGGCCGCTGCCTCGCGGTTTCCGGACCGCCCTGCTCGTGGTCCGACGAGCTGCAGGCCGGCGCCGAGGCGCTGGCCGGACTGCTCGAGCGCGAGGGGCGGCAGGCGCTGGGGGACGAGACCGTCGTGCGCACCACGCTCCAGCGGGTCGGCATCGGGCACCCCAACGTGATCGCGGCGGCGCTGTTCTATACGCTGCGGCCGCCGGACGACGCCGCGCTCGCGACCTACATCGACGCGATCGCCTGGCCGTTCGCGGCGCGCGCCTTCGGCGTCGTGGAATGGGTCGCGGACGGGCGGGCGGCGCCGTCCACGCCGGCGGCGGACGGGGCGCCGGAGGCGCCGCGGGACGGGATGCTGGTGCTGGTGGCGGCGGAGCCGCTGGTCGAGATGGAGCCGCCGCCGCGCTGGCTGCCGCAGGAGGCGAACGTCGAGTTCCACGGACGACTGCTTCCCGGCGTGTCGGGGCTGCGGGCCCTGCTGTCGGATCCCGCGGGAGCGATCCGCTCGAGCGACGTCGCCGCGGGCGCGGACGGCTTGTTCCGCGGCTCGATGCGCCTCGGGCCGCAACCGGGACGGTACATCTTCGAGCTGCTGGCCGAGGACACGGCGCTCGGGCCGCAGGTCGTCTACCTCTTGCCGATCGAGCTGTCGTTCGAGCCGCCGGCGGCGGCGACCACGGCCGGCGGGCAGGGGGCGGCGACGACGGAGCCGGAGGCGGCCGAGCGGGTGATGGCGGAGCGGCTCGCGGCGTACCGCGCGGAGCAGGGGCTGGCGATCCCGACCCGCGACGCGCGGCTCGACGAGGTGGCGCGGGCGCACGCGCTGGACATGGCGGCCCACGGGTTCTTCGGACACCACTCGCCGACGCGCGGGGACCTGGCGCAGCGGCTGCGCGCCGCCGGCCATTCGTTCCCGCGGGCCGCGGAGAACCTGGCCGTCGGGCCGTCGGCGGAGGCGGCGTTCGCGACGCTGCTCGAGAGCCCGGCGCACCGCGCCAATTTCCTCGAGCCGGAGCACACGCTGTTCGGCGTGGCGGCCGCCGCCTCCGGCGGCTCGCTGCTGTTCGCCGTGGTCCTCGCCTCGCCCCACCGTTGACATGCCGCCCGCGGGGTGGTCCCATCGGGATCGCCGCGTCCTGCTGCGCGCACGGCCTCCCGGCGGCGGAGGAGGGGATCCGGTGAAGAGCCATTCGATCGACATCGCGGGACAGAGACTGTCGATCCGCAGCACGGCCACCGAGTCGCACATGCGGCGGCTGGCCGACCTGGTCAACGGCCGGATCAAGGCGCTGCGCGCTGGGGCTCCATCCGTCCCGCTGCCGACCGTGCTGGCGCTGGCCGCGATCCAGATCGCGGACGACCTGTGCGAGTTGGAGGACTTCGTGGTGCGCGAGCGCCGCGAGGTCGCCGCCGACGTGCGGCGCGTCGCCACCGCCCTCGACAAGGGCGTCGCCGCCGTCGACCGCTGGGTCGAAGCCGCCGCCAAGCCGGCCAAGAAGGACTGAGCCGCCCTACAGCACCCCGTGGATGCTCGTCGCCAGCATCACGCCGCGGTTGGCGATGCGCACGAGGCGCCCGAGGTCCCGGGCGACGATCGCATCCTTGACGGCGCCGACCGAGGCGTCGAAGGCGTCGGTCTGCTGCCGGCCGCCGGCCGCGAGCACGTGCGCCCGCACCGCGAGCCACGCCGCCTCCAGCTCCCGCGCGTGCGCGGCCGCCGAGGCCAGGTCGCCGGCCAGCCCGTCGAGCGCCAGCTCGCGCTGCAGGTAGTCGAGGTGCAGCGTGTCCGGCGGCAGGCCCGACCGGTAGAACGCCACCAGCGTCGCGGTCGCCCCGGTCACCTCGTTGGCCGCCCGCGCCATCGCCAGCGGGTCGTCGCGCCCGGTGGCCGACCAGCGCAGCGCCGTGACCGCCGAGGCGACGACGCCGACCGCGGAGGCCGGGGCCCCGTCGCGCTCGGCCCGACCGCGGGCCTCGCGCCACAGTTCCTCGACCCGGGCCGGGCCGGTGAAGGCGACCTCGTCGTCCCCGGCCACCAGCCGTTCGTAGACCAGACCGGCCTCGACCCGCAGCTCCTGCAGGGGGGCCGGCATGCCCCGCAGCACCGTCGTTCCGGTCGGTTGAGTCGTTCCGCACCCGAATGCGCCGAGGAGTCCCAGCACGGCGATCGGGAGGGAGGTCGCTCTCCAGAGCATCTCGTCCACCTCCTCTCCCCCACCCATCCCTGAGTGTCTGGACGAAGGATGCCGGTTCATCGTTCAGTCGGACTTCGATTTTTCTTGCCAGCCCGGGCCCGCGTAAGCATACTCCGTGCCGCGAGAGCCCTGGGACCCATCCGTCATGGATGTTCGCAGATACCACCACCGAAGGAGTTACCGGTCGCCGGAAGCGGCGGCCGCTTCCGATACCGGCCGGACGCCGGCGGGACCGCGTGCGGGTCGTTGCCCCGCGGTCGTCCCGGCGAACGGCCTCGACGGATCACCTCGGCGGGCAGAGGACAAGCGAGCAATTCCGAGGCGGTAGAAACGGAACGCCGGCAGGTCCGGCGGCTTCGACGGTCCCGGGGTCGGGTCGTTCGCACGACGCGGGCGACCCCACCGTGGTTTCCGGCCGGGATGACTCGTCCCGACCGGTTGCGCGCACGGGACCCCGGACGCTCCGGCGCCCGACCCGTGTGCTGACAGATGGGAGGCGAACGATGTGGTGGGCGTACCTGTTGGCCGCCCTCGTCGCCGCCGCAATCGCCTGGGTCGTCGCCTCGGTCGTGTACAAGCGCGACCGGAACAAGGCCCAGGACGAGGCGCGCCGGGAGGCGGAGAAGCTCCTGGCGGAGGCGCGGCGGGAAGGCGAGGAGCTGAAGCGCAAGGCCGAGCTCGACGCGAAGGAGCAACGGCTGCGGGCCCAGACGGAGTTCGAGGAGAAGACGCGGGTCACGCGCGAGGAGCTGCAGCGGCTCGAGGAGCGGCTGCTCAAGCGGGAGGACAACCTCGAGAAGAAGAACGACCTGCTCGCGCAGCGCGACAACGAGCTGCTGCGCAAGGAGAAGGAGATCGTCAAGCGCGACCAGTCGAGCACCGACCGGGCGAAGGAGGTCGACCGGATCGTCGGCGAGCAGAAGAAGAAGCTCGAGCAGGTCGCGGGGTTGTCGCCGGAGGAGGCCAAGAGGCAGGTGATCGAGAAGATCACCGACGAGGCCCGCCGGCTCGCCGCCAAGGAGGTCAAGGCGGCCGAGGACCAGGCGAAGGAGGAGTCGGAGAAGGCCGCGCGGCGCATCATCGGCATCGCGATCCAGCGCTACGCGGGCGAGCACGTCGCCGAGCGGGCGGTGACCACGGTCCATCTGCCCAACGACGAGATGAAGGGCCGGATCATCGGCCGCGAGGGCCGCAACATCCGCGCGATCGAGGCTGCCACCGGCACCGAGTTGGTGGTCGACGACACGCCCGAGACCGTCGTCGTCTCCGGCTTCGACCCGCTGCGCCGCGAGGTCGCCCGCCTGGCGCTCGAGCGGCTGATCGCCGACGGGCGGATCCATCCGACCCGCATCGAGGAGGTGGTCGGCAAGGCCCAGGAGGACGTCGAGAAGGCGGTCAAGGACGCCGGCGAGCGCGCGGTGCTCGAGACCGGCATCGGCCGCATCCACCCCGAACTGGTGCGGATGATCGGCGCGCTCAAGTACCGCTACTCCTACGCCCAGAACGTCCTCCAGCACTCGCTCGAGGCCTCCTACATCGCCGGCCTGATGGCCTCCGAGCTGGGGCTGCCGGTCAAGCCGGCGCGTCGCGCCGGCCTGCTGCACGACATCGGCAAGGCGGTGTCGCACGAGGTCGAGGGCTCGCACGCCGTGGTCGGCGCCCAGATGGCCCGCAAGTGCGGCGAGGAGCCGATGATCATCAACGCCATCGCCTCGCACCACGAGGACGAGCCGCCCGAGTCGCTGCTGGCGCACCTGGTCGCCGCCGCCGACGCCGTCTCCGGCGCCCGCCCCGGCGCCCGCCGCGAGACGCTCGAGCGTTACGTCAAGCGGCTGGAGGACCTCGAGCGCATCTGCCAGTCGTTCCAGGGCGTCGACAAGTCGTACGCCCTCCAGGCCGGCCGCGAGGTGCGCGTGATGGTCAAGGCCGACCAGATCGACGACGCGATGTCGTCGCTGCTGTCCCAGGAGATCGCCAAGAAGATCGAGGCCTCGCTGACCTACCCGGGACAGATCAAGGTCACGGTGATCCGCGAGACCCGCGCGGTGCAGTACGCCAAGTAGCCTGCGCCCCACGGAGGACCCCCGGTGACCGTCGACCGCCTCGAGCTCCTGCCGCCGGTTCCCGCCGGCGCCGCCCGCGTCGCGTTCCTCGGCGACGTCGTCGGCAAGGTCGGCCGCCGCGTCGCCAAGGCCGTCGTCGAACCGCTCCGCAGGGCCGGCGTCGGGCTGGTCGTCGCCAACGCCGAGAACGCCTCCGGCGGCAACGGCTGCACCGCCCGCGAGGCCCGCGAGCTGCTGGCCGCCGGAATCGACGTCCTGACGATGGGCAACCACGTCTGGAAGCACAAGGACCTGCTCCCGGTACTCGAGGCCGAGCCCTGCGTGGTGCGTCCCGCGAACTTCCCGGCCGGCACCCCGGGGCGCGGGCACGGGACCTACGACCTTCCCGGCGGCGGGCGGCTGGTCGTCGTCAATCTCATGGGCCGCACGTTCCTCGAGCACACCGAGTGTCCGTTCCGCACGATGGACGCCCTGCTGGCGGAGCTCGGCGGCCCGGGTCCCGACCCGCCGGCGGACGCGGGTCCCCGGCCGGCGATGCTGGTCGACTTCCACGCCGAGGCCACCGCCGAGAAGCACGCCCTGCGTTGGTACCTCGACGGGCGCGTCACCGCCCTGTTCGGCACCCACACCCACGTGCAGACCTCCGACGCCGAGCGCACGCCGCTCGGTACCGCCTACGTCACCGACGTCGGCTGCTGCGGCGGCTGGCCCTCGGTGATCGGCTTCGAGCCGGGCCCGGTGCTGGCCCGCTTCCTGACGCTGCGGCCCCATCCGTACGTGCCGCGCGACGGCCCCGGCCGCGTCGAGGGCGCCGTGTTCGACCTCGACCCGGCCACCGGGCGCTGCCTTGCCGTGCTGACGATCCGCGTGGCATAGTGCCGCCCATGTCGCTGCCGCCCGAACGACAGCTCGAGACGATCCGGCGGGGCACCGTCGACCTGATCACCGAGAAGGAGCTGGTCGAGAAGCTGCGTCTCGGGCGCCCGCTGACCGTCAAGGTCGGCTTCGACCCCACCGCCCCCGACCTGCATCTCGGGCACACCGTCGTGATGCGCAAGATGCGCCAGCTCCAGGACCTCGGCCACACGGTGGTGTTCCTGATCGGCGACTTCACCGGCCGCATCGGCGACCCCACGGGGCGGTCCAAGACCCGCCCGCCGCTCTCCGAGGAGGAGGTGCTGCGGAACGCCGAGACCTACAAGGCCCAGGCGTTCAAGATCCTCGACCCGGCGCGCACCGTGCTGCGGCGCAACTCCGAGTGGCTTGCGCCGCTGACCGGCGCCGACGTGGTCAAGCTCGCCGCGCAGTACACCGTGGCCCGGATCCTCGAGCGGGAGGACTTCGCGCGGCGGCTGCGCGAGAACCGCCCGGTGTCGATCCACGAGTTCCTCTACCCGCTGTTCCAGGCCTACGACTCCGTCGCCCTGAAATGCGACCTCGAGATGGGCGGCCAGGACCAGCTGTTCAACCTGGTCGTCGGGCGCGAGGTGATGAAGGGTTACGGCCTCGAGCCCCAGTGCCTGCTCACCGTGCCGGTGCTCGAGGGCACCGACGCGCGCGAGGTCGATGGCAGGATCGTCGGCGAGAAGATGTCCAAGTCGCTCGGCAACTACGTGGCGCTCGACGATCCGCCCGAGGAGATGTACGGCAAACTGATGTCGGTCTGCGACGCGCTGATGTGGCGCTACTACGAGCTGCTCTCGGCGCTGGACGCCGCCGCGATCCGCGCCCTGCACGACGACGTGACCGGCGGCCGGGTCCACCCGCGCGACGCCAAGGCGCGGCTGGCCTTCGAGCTGACCGAACGGTTCCATTCCACGGACGCCGCGCGCGGCGCCGCCGAGCGCTTCGACCGGGTCCACCGGTCCCACGAGGTCCCCGACGACGTCGAGGAGCACCGGCTGGTCTCCGCGACGCCGCTGCGCCTGTCGCGCGCCTGCGCCCGGACCGGCCTGGCCGCCTCCGGCACCGAAGCCCAGCGGCTGCTCCAGGCCGGGGGCGTCGAGGTCGACGGCGCGCGCGTCGCCGACAAGGACGCGACGCTCGCGCCCGGAAGGACCTATCTCGTGCGCGTCGGCAAGCGCCGCTTCGCCCGCATCGTCGTCGCACTTCCCGAAACGTGAGGTTTCCGATGCCGCGCAACGTCACGCTCCCCGCTTCCCTGGTCCTCGTCGCGCTGCTCGCCGCCGCTCCCGCCGCGGCCGAGCCCGCCGCACTGGCCGTGGCGGACGCCCCGTCCGGCGGCCTCGGCCCGTGGGGCCTGCTGCTGTCGGTCAACTACGACGACGACGACGAGAACCGCCGGCTCGACAACCGGCAGAGCCCGCCGGCGGAGGCCGACGACGACCTGCGCCGCGTGCTCCCGGCCCTCCCCGCGGGCACCGCCTCGGTGACGCTCGAGGCGGACGGCGCGGAGCGGATCCGCGTGCACGCGGGCGGCCGGCCGGTCGCGCTGCCCGGGACGCTCGAGGCGGCCGCGGCGGCGGAGTTGCTGCTGGACGGCGTGGCGGCCTCGACCGACGCCGCCGACGTGGTCCTGCGCGCCCGGTTCCTCGACGCCGACGGCGCCGAGCTGGGCCGGGCCGAGCTGCCGATCACCGTGATCGGCGTGGCGCTGCTCGACGCCGCCAACGCGATCCTCGACCCGACCCGCGCCTCGGCCCAGATCTCCAACGAGGTCACCAACAACGACTCGCTGCCGCGCGACAACGAGTGGGACGCGGCGAGTCCCGACCCGGACAATCTGCGGATCGAGGCGTGGCTGGCGCCGCTGGACGGCGCCGCGGTGGTGTTGCGCGCGACCTCCCCCGCGGGCGACGTCGTGCGCGCCGAGCTCGAGCTGGACCTCGCGGGTCCCGACGGCCGGGCCGCCCGCTCACCCTTCGTCCGCCTGGTGGCGGACACGATGGACTGGACCGCTCCCGGCGTCGTGCGCCAGACGCTGCGGGCGTCGCTGCGCGACCGGGTCTCCGCGGTGGTCCGCGCCCGCGACGGGCAGGAGGTCGGCACCGACCTGCGCGTCGGCCGCCCGGGCAACGAGGACGGCCCGCAGGCGGTGCGCCGGGCCCGCTGGAACATGCACTTCCTGCGGCTCGTCGCCGGCGGTCCGGTGGCCCTCGGCGTCGACGAGGAGACCGCGCGGAAGATCGGCCGCGACCAGGTCGCCGCCTCCAACGAGGTCTACGCCGCCTGCAACATCACCTTCGGCGACCCCGCCGAGACGCCGATCGCGCTCGATGACCCGCCGGGACCGACCCTGCTGGCCGTCTCCGATGTCGAGGCGCTGCACAGCTCGGGCGGAGAGATTCGGTTCCGGGTCGACGGCGTGCCGGTCGGCCCGATCGTCGTCGGCAGCAACTGGCCGCCGTACCAGACCGCGGGGGCGATCGCCCAGGCGGTCGAGGCCGCCGGGTTCGTGCCGGAGGCGTCCGAGAACGCGCAGGTCGACCACGGCGCCGGGCGCTCCGCCGACGTCTTGATCCGCGACCGCGAGGGACGGCCCGTCACGATCACGGCCGACGGCGAGCACCCGTTGACCACCGACCGTCGCCAGTCGCTGGCGATCGGCGCCGTGGACCTCACGGACCGCCTGACCGAGTTCAACAACGCGACCTCCGCCGCCGGCACGCTGGAGGAACGCACGATGTACAAGGTGCTGGCGGACGACGAACCGGGCACGATCGACCTGTTCGTCGTCAACCGTTTCGCCGGCGGCGGGCGCCAGGGCGAGGCGTTCATCGAGCACGACCGGGGGATGGTCCGCAACGCCCTGGTGCTCGACCGGACCGGGATCCGCCAGACGCGCCAGGCCTGGACCCAGTCCCACGAAGCGGGCCACGTGCTGCTCGACGACCCGTACCACCCCGACAACTTCGGCCCCGACCGGCCGTGGATGCTGATGGACGCCGACGCCTCGCTCGGCGCCGTCGACGGGCCGAAGCGGGTGACCGAGGAGGAATGCGACCGGATCCGGCGCGAGTCGGGCATCCGGGCCTCGCCGCCGCTTCTGTGGCGATGGGACGAGCGGTCCCCGGACGGGCTGCTCGAGCCCGAGGACCTGGCGATCGATCTGGGCTACCCCCGCCCGTAGTCGGGCGTGGGCGGAAGCCCGACCCGGTCCCGGTCGGGACTTCCGACCGGCCGCACCAGAACACCGACCGGTTTGAACGCCGTCGCGAAACGCGCAGTTGCGAAGCCGAGGCGGGCACGCGAGGAGCGAGCAGCGGAGGAATAC
>JAFGHH010000257.1 GCA_016930215.1 Deltaproteobacteria bacterium | reverse complement strand
TTGTGTAGAGGCTCGCCCGGATCGACCCGCCGACCGGACCCAGGCCGGTCTTCCCGGCCCCCGCGGTGTCTCCGTGCGAGACCTGCCGGATGCACGTGCGGCACCGGGGCGCCGGCTACAACGCCGACCCGACCCGCCACCCCTCCGCCACCGCGTCCAGCGCGCGCCGTACGTCCTTCGCGTCGCCGATCAGGTGCGCCTCGGGAAGCCGCGACGCCGTCGCGTCGTACAACGTGCGCTCCGGCTCGGCACCCACCGCGACGACGATCGTGTCGCAGGTCACCAGCGGCACGCCCTCCCCCGCCAGCCGCAACCCCTCGGCGGTGATCTCCTGCGCCTTGCGGCCCGCGATCAGCTTCACCCCGAACCGCTCGAGGTCCTGCATCAGCGACCAGCGGGTCGACAGGCCGATGTCGGCGCCGACCTTCGGCCGCATCTCGACCAGCGTCACCTTGCGAGTGCCCGCCCGCGCCAGACGACGCAGCTCCTCGCACTCCTCCGCCTCCTCGACGAGCAGGAAGCGGACGGTGGCGGCGTCGAGCGCTCCCATCAGGGCCACGTGGCGGGCGACGTCGACCCCGACGGCGCCGCCGCCGAGCACGACGACGTTGCGGCCGGGGACCCGGCGGCCGGACAGCACGTCCCAGGCGTGCATCACGTGGGGCAGGTCGAGCCCCGGCAGGTCGAAGCGCAGCGGGCGCGCGCCGGTGGCGAACACCACGGCGTCGGCGCCCAGCCCCAGCAGCTCCTCGGCCTTGAGGTCGTAGGACACGCGCAGGTCCACCCGCGCCACGCGGGCCCGCTGGGAAAGATCCTCGACGACCGACCACAGCTCCTCGCGGCCGGGCGAGGCGGCGGCGAGGCCGAGCTGCCCGCCGAGGCGCGCCCGTTCGTAGAGCGTGACGGCGTGGCCGCGCTCCGCGGCGACCGCCGCGGCCATCAGCCCGGCGGGACCGCCGCCCACGACGACGACCTTCTTGCGGCGCGTCGCCGCGCCCACCGGCTCGCCCTCGCGTCCGACGCGCGGGTTGACCATGCAGGTCACCGGCTCGAGGCTCATCACCTTGTCGAAGCACCCCTGGGCGCAGCCGACGCAGCGGATGACGCGGTCGTCCAGCCCCTCCGCGGCCTTGCGCGGCAGCTCGGGGTCGGCGATCAGGCCGCGGCCGAAGCACACCGCATCGCACATCCCGTCGGCGAGCAGCCGCTCGCCGATCGCGGGGCGGTTAATGCGGTTGGCGGCAAAAACGGGGATCGAGACCCGCTCGCGCACGCCGCGGGCGAGGTAGGCGTAGGCGCCGTGGGGGACGGCGGCGATGATCTGGGGCACGCGGGTCTCGTGCCAGCCGCCGGTGACGCTGACGTAGTCCACGCCCTCGGCCTCGAGCAGCGCGGCGAACTCGGCCGCCTGCCGATTGGTGTTGCCGCCCGGGATGAAGTCGTTGCCGGCGATGCGGAACCCGAGCACCGCGCCCTCGCCGAGCGCGGCGCGCACGAGCCGCGCGACCTCCAGGCCGAACCGCGCCCGCTCGACCAGCGTCTTCCCGCCGTACTCGTCCTCGCGCCGGTTCGTCACCGGCGAAAGGAACTGCGGGATCAGGTAGCCGGCCGAGGCGATGATCTCCACCGCGTCGAAGCCGGCGGCGACGGCCCGCTCGGCGGCCGCCACCCAGTGCTGCTGCACGGCGCGGATCTCCTCGAGCGTCATCGCGCGGGGGGTCTCGCGCGTGTAGCGCGAGGGGACGGCGGACGGCGCGAGCGCCGGCCGGCCGCCGATCAGGAACGAGTGCACGTACCGTCCGGCGTGGAGCAGCTGCACGCCGGCCAGGGCGCCGTGGCGGCGGATCGCGGCGGCCAGCTCGGTCATCCCGGGGACGAACCGGTCCTCGCGCAGCGAGATGAAGAACGGCCCGCCCGCCTGGTCGTCGATCGTGCAGGCGCCCACGACGATCAGCCCCGCGCCGCCTTTCGAGCGCTCCTCGTAGAAGTCGAGCAGCCGCTGGGAGACGATACCGTCCGGGGTGAACCCCATGTGCATCGCGGGCATCACGATCCGGTTGCGCATCGTGCGTTTCTTGAGATCGAGCGGCTCGAGCAGTCGCATCTGCGGCACCTCCGGTCCCGCCGGCCGCGGCGGGACGCTCGGGGCGCAGGTTGGAACCCCGGGGCGGGCGCTGTCAACAGCGGGTCGTCCGCGACGGGTCCCCCGCGGAAGGCCTCCCGGAGGAGGTCCGCCCGCAAGCCGTCCGCGTCGCGCGGCGCGGGGACCCGTGGTCCGCTCCGCCGCTTCGTCGTATCATGGCAGGATCGGCAAGGCGGCCGGACGGCCGCCGGCCGAAGGAACCATGCAGCGGACCGGTGCCGTATCCCTCGTCTTCGCCCTCGCGCTCGCCGGGTGCGTCGTCGAGGCGCCGGGCGAGCCGGAGCTCGGCCGGACCCGCCTGCCGCTCGACGCCTACTGCACGATCACGGTCCGCGGCGTCGGGACGATCGACCTCGAGGAGGACTACCTCCCGCACGTCGTGCACTGCGAGAACGGCGGCGCCGACCTGGAGTCGCTCAAGGCGCAGGCGGTGGCGGCCCGCACCTACGCCTACTACAAGATCGAGACCTCGGGCTCCGTCGCCGACGGCACGTCGGACCAGGTCTACTCCTGCGGCAGCCCGCCCTCGGCGGAGCACTACGAGGCGGTGCGGGCGACGGCGGGCGAGGTGCTGATGTACCGCGGGGTGGTGATCGCCGGGTTCTTCGTCGCCGGCGCCAACCCCTCCAACCGCTCGACCTGCGTCGCCCGCTCGACCGACTCCGACCCGACGCGTACCGAGCGCTACGTGACGTACAACGAGGGGCTGACGGGGACGGCGGTGCACCAGACGAGCCTGGGGTGGATCAACCCGGCGAACGACCGCAACCGCGGCTGCCTGTCCCAGTGGGGCTCCCGGTGCCTCGACGAACGCGGCGACGGCTACCGCAGCATCCTGCGCTTCTACTACGGCGCGGACATCGGGATCGTCACCGCGGTGGGCTCGTGCGTCGGCTGCACGCCGACCGCGGAGATCTGCAACGGCCGCGACGACGACTGCGACACGGTGATCGACAACGGGTTGACGCGGACGTGCGGCAGCGACGTCGGCGCGTGCCGCCGGGGCACGCAGACCTGCCGGGCCGGCTCGTGGGGCGACTGCGTCGGCGAGCTCGGCCCCGTCCCCGAGACCTGCAACGGCCGCGACGACGACTGCGACGGCGTGACCGACGAGGCGCTCGCGCGGACCTGCGGCAGCGACGTCGGCGAGTGCCGCTCGGGCACGCAGACCTGCCGCGCCGGCTCCTGGGGCGACTGCGTCGGCGAGCTCCCGCCGGCGCCCGAGGCGTGCAACGACCTGGACGACGACTGCGACGGCGAGACCGACGACGAGCGCGTGTGCGAGGTGGAGGAGGTCCGGCAGCTCGCGGCGCTCGGGGAAGCGTCGTCCTCGACCGACGTGGACGGCGACCGCCGGGCCGACGTCTGCGCGCGCGACGCGAACGCGTTCGCCTGCCACCGGGCCACGGGACACGGGTTCGAGGTGCTGGTGCTCGGCCCGGCACTGTCGGACGCCGCGGGGTGGGACGACCCGGCCTACGGCTCGACGCTCCGGATGGGCGACCTGGACGGCGACGGCCGCGACGACCTGTGCGCACGGGCTGCCGACGGCGTGCACTGCTGGCGCTCGAACGGCGGCGGCTTCGACGCGCGGATCACGGGCCCGCCCCTGTCCGACGCCGCCGGCTGGAACGCGCCGGACCGCTACCTGACGCTGCGACTGGCCGACGTCGACGGCGACGGCCGGGCCGACCTGTGCGGCCGCGACGCGGACGGGCTCGCCTGCTGGCCGTCGCACGGCGACCGGTTCGGGACGCCGCGCCGGCTCGCCGCGCTGTCCGACGCCGACGGCTGGAACGACGTGGTGCGCTACGGGACGATCCGGGTCGGCGACGTCGACGGCGACGGCCGCGACGACGTCTGCGGCCGCGCGGCGGACGGGATGCAGTGCTGGCTGTCGGGCGAACGGGACTTCGGCACGCGGATTTCCGGACCGCCGTGGAGCGACGCCGCCGGCTGGGACCGCGTGGAGTACTGGAGCACCCTGCGCCTGGCCGACGTCGATGGCGACGGCCGGGCCGACCTGTGCGCCCGCACGGCGCTTGACTTCCGCTGCCACCTGTCGCAGGGCGACGGGTTCGGCGGGCCGGTGGTCGGACCGGCGCTGGCGGACGCAGGGGGCTGGAACGCGCGCGGGCGCTACGCGACGCTCCGGCTCGCGGACCTCGACGGCGACGGCCGACGCGACCTCTGCGCCCGCGACGCGGACGGCGTGGCGTGCTGGCTGTGGACCGGCACGAGCTTCGACCGACGGGTGTTCGGCCCGGCCCTGACCGACGCGGACGGCTGGGCGGCGCCGAGCCGCTACCGGACGCTGCGCTTCGCCGACGTGGACGGCGACGGACGGGAGGACCTGTGCGCCCGGGCGGCGGACGGGCTGCGGTGCTGGCTGGCGGGAGCGGCCGGCTTTGCCACGACGCTGCGCGGACCGGCCTGGACCGACGAGGCGGGGTGGGCGGCGCCGGCCTACGGCGACACGATCCGCCTCGGCGGCCCTCCGGCAGGCCGGGCCCCGGCCGCCGCGGACGACGCCCCGTCCGGCTGCAGCTGCAGCGCGGCGACCACCGGACCGGACGGCAAGGCGGCCTGGCTGCTGCCGGCGCTCCTCTTGGCGCTTGCCCGACGCCGCCGGAATTGCGCTAGAGTCCTCGCCCGACGCGGAAGGAGGGCCCCTTGGTGAGGAATCTGCTCGCTCTCGGCTTCGTCCTCGGATGCCTCCTCGGGAGCGCCGCCTCGTGCGAGGAACCGACCACCACCGACCACGTGCCGGTGGCCGCGGAGGACTTCTGCGCGCAGCTTGCCGGCGCCCTGTGCAACGCGGATCGCCTGTGCTGCGAGCAGCCGGCGACCGGCGCCGATGCCGATGCCGATGCCGATGCCGACGCCGACGCCGGCCCCGACGCCGACCCCGACGCCGGCCCCGACGACGGCGGGAACGACGGAGACGTCGAGGCGGACGTGGGCCGACCGGACGCGGGCCCGGCGGAGGACGAGTGCCTGGAGGTCCAGCGGACGGCGTGCGAGTCGGTGGTCGAGCCGCTGCTGCGCGACCCGCGGCTGGGCTACGACCCCGCCCGAGCCGGCGAGTACCTCGACGAGTTGCGGGCGCAGGCGAGCGCCTGTTGGCACGACCGGCCGACCTTCGCCGCCTTCGAGCGGATCTTCGCCGGCACCGGGACGGAGGGGGCCGACTGCACGCCGCGCGACACCACCGCCGCGCAGCTCCGGATCGCCGCCCTCTCTTGCCGCGACGGCACGACGTGCCACCTCTACCTCCGCGCCGACGGCTCGCCGTTCGGCGTTTGCGAGGCGCCCGAGGACGACGCGTGCTCCCACGTCTTCGACTGCCCGGACGGTCGGCGCTGCAACCTCCCGGACCACTGGGAGCCGGGCGTGTGGGGCGTCTGCCAGCCGCTGCGCGCCAACGGCTGGGACTGCACGGGCGACCTCGACTGCGAGAGCCAGTACTGCGACCCGTCGCACGTCTGCGCCGACCCGCGCGACGACCGGTTCTGCCTCCACACGACCTACCGCTCGGCCGTCGAGTTCGACGAGCCGCTCGCCTGGTGGCGGCTCGGCGACACCACCGGCAACGTCGCCGCCGACTCGTCCGGCAACGGCCATGGCGCGCTGTACCAGGGGTCGCCGACCCGTGGCCGCGCCGGGGCGCTCGCCGACGACGGCGACACCGCGATCGCTCTCGACGACGACGGACAGTTCGTCGTCGCCGAGAGCTTCCCGGCGCTCGACGTGGGCAACGCCCTGACGCTCGAGGCGTGGTTCCTCCGCGAGACGCTCGACGACCCGATGCCGATCGTCGAGTACAACGACGGCACCGACTTCGGCGTCCACGTCTGGAACTTCGACGCGGGCGACAAGCTGTTCGCGAACCTGATCGAACCGGACGGCACCGAACACGCGATCACGACCGACGTCGGGACCGTGAGCAGCGGCACGTGGCACCACGTGGCCCTGACCTACGACGGCACCACCGGCCGCCTGTACCTCGACGGGACCCAGGTCGGCACGGTGGAGGGGAGCTTCGAGCTGCGTACGGACGGCGACCTGTACGTCGGGCAGCGGCCGAGCGGCACGACACCGGCGCAGTTCCTGGGGGGCCTGGACGAGGTCGCGGTCTACGACCACGCGCTGTCGACCGCGCGCATCCGCACCCACTTCAACATCGGCGACACCGGCCCCGCGGCGAACGAGTGGGTGTTGTTCCGCTGGCTGCGGTAGGTGCGGATCGCGCAAGACGCGGGGGGCGGGGACGCGCGCCAAGACGCGAAGACGCAAAGGGGCCAGGACGCAGAAGAGGCCGGGGGGCCGGGGACCGGCGACGGGCGGTTCGGCTCACGGGTCCGGACAGCCGTCGTCGTCGACCTCACCGGTCGCGGGCTCGTCGGGGCAGACATCCAGCAGGTCCTCCACGCCGTCGCCGTCGCGGTCGGCGCCGGGCCGATCGACCGGCGGGGCGTTCGGCGGACGCGGCTCGTCCTCCACGCAAGCGGCCGGCTCGTCGGGCAGGACCGGGCCGTCGCAACCCGGAACCGGTCCGCCGCCTTCATCCGCTGTCGCGGGGCCGGGGACCACGGGCGGCGGGTGCGTGCATCCCCCAAGCACGAGCAGCAGGGGCGCCAGGCAGCGCACAACGCCCGCCGCCCGAGGCGCGCAACTGCGCCCGCTCGGCCCGCCGCTCAGCAGTCCGCGGGGCACGTCGTGCGGTCCTCGCCGGTCTCGCACCGCCAGTTGCCGCAGTGCGGGCCGCAGTCGTCCGGGCAGTTGCAGGCGTTCTCGCGGCCGGTGCAGGTCCCGTCGCCGCAGGCGGTGCAGTAGCCCTGGACCCAGGGCACGCCGCCGCCTTCCCAGTCGTAGCACTGGTCGTAGGCCCAGCCGTAGGGGTGCGCGGCGCGCACGCGCACGAGCCCCTCGCAGCACGGCGGGTCGGCGAAGCCCGTGACGGCATCGGCGGGCGCGCAGCCGGGGCAGTCGACGGCGCACGACGCGGCGGTCTCGCCCGGGGCCGTGCAGAACCCGTCGCCGCAGGCCGCTGCGACGGCCCCGCCGACGACGACCGTCGCCTCGTCGTCCTCGTGCTGGTACTCGCGGGTGCGCTGCGAGGTCACGCGGGCGGATACGTGCAGCTCGGTGCCGGCCGGGACGCCGTCGCGGACGCGCGTGGTGACGTGCAGGGTCTCGGAATCGCCGGGGGCCAACTGCGCTTCCCCTGCGTCGTCGGTACGGGCCCAGTAGACGACGCCGCCCGCCGACGGCTCGTCGTCGAAGCCGACGAGGTCCACGGCCTCCTCCGGCAGGTCCAGCGATTCCACGACCAGCGCCGCCTCCGGGTAGTCGAGGTACAACCGGGGGCGGAGCAGCGTGAACCGCTGGTCCTCGCGACCGGGCGGCAGGGCGATGAAGTCCTGGGCCAGGGTCACGCTCCAGACGATCGGGTCGCCGGGAGCGGCCCCGGCTCGATCGGGCTCCACGGTCGCGCGCAGGTGCGGCGACTCGCAGACGATGTGCCCGATGATGTCGTTCGTGTACTCGGGCGAGTTGTCGGCGAGAATCCAGTTCCAGTTCTGGACCAGCGGCAGCTCCTCGCACGGGGTACCGGAGACGGTCTCGTCCGCCAGCAGCTCGAAGGACCACAGCACGCCGGCGTCCTCGGAGTCGTCGTCCCGCGGACGCAGCTCGGGGAGCGCGAGGAACAGCAGGTTGCGATCCGCGTCGAACCACGCCTCGTCGTCGTCGAGGGCGTCGGTGAGCGGCGTGGTCTCGACGAACGCGTAGGAGTTGCGGGCGCGGTTGGGGTGGTAGACGCGATTGATGTGCATCGAGTCGGGGACGTAGGAGACGTCGACCATGCAGTCGTAGCGCGGTCCGGGGGCGCCGCAGTGCTCGCGGTCGCCGTAGATCGCGGTGCTCGCGTCCTGCACGAGCGGCACGGGGAGGACGACGTTGCGGGCGGTGTCGGAGCCCTGGTTCCAGACGACGTAGGTGAAGCGCAGCGGGCGGCCGTACTCGGCGGCCTTCGGGGCGAAGTCGGCGAAGAAGCGGACCTCGGCGCCGCCGCCGCGGGGCGGTCCGCAGTCGGCGGGGCAGGTGCGCGTGTTCTCGCCCTCGGTGACGACGCAGGCGCCGTCGCCGCAGAAGCGCAGCGACGGGACGTCGTTACGGACATCGAGGTCCCCGTCGGCGCCGTCGCAGCCGTCGCAACTCGCCGTCCCGGCGAGGAGCGCCGTCGCGGTCCAGGCGAGGCTTCGTCGCACGCGCATCGGTCGGATCCTCGCGCCGGCCCCCGGCGGCGTCAACCGTCCGCAACCCCGGAACGGCTCAGCGCCCTTCGATCGTCTCCCGGACCTTCTGCGTCAGCGTTTCCTTGGTGAACGGCTTGCCGACGAACCGGACGCCGGCCCGCCACGCGCCGCGCCCGACGGCCTCGCCGTCGAAGTACCCCGACATGAACAGGACCCTCAGCCGCGGCCGGACCGCGAGGAGTCGCTCGGCCAGGACCTCCCCGCTGGCGCCGGGCATCACCATGTCGGTCAGGAGCAGGCGGAGCTCACCGTGGTGCGCCTCGGCGACCTTCACCGCCTCGTCGGCGGACCCCGCGGCCAGCACGGTGTAGCCGGCGGCCCGCAGGATGCGCACCGCGAGGTTCCGCACCGCCTCCTCGTCCTCGACGACGAGGACGGTCTCCGTCCCGGGCGGCCGCTCCGACGGCGCCGGGACCTTGGCGGGGACCGTGACGGCGGAGGTCTCGCGCGGCAGGTAGACCCGGAACGTCGAGCCGCGGCCGGGCTCGCTCTCGACGGTGACGTGGCCCCCGCTCTGCTTGACGATGCCGTAGACCGTGGAGAGCCCGAGGCCGGTCCCCTTGCCCCGCTCCTTCGTCGTGAAGAACGGCTCGAAGATCCGCAACCGCGTCGGCTCGTCCATCCCGCAGCCGGAATCGGTCACGGAGAGCTCGACGTACGGCCCGGCGGTCACGTCGTCGCAGCGCGACGCCAGCGCCTCGTCGAGGTCGGCGTTGGCGGTCTCGATGGTCAGCGTGCCTCCGGCAGGCATGGCGTCGCGGGCGTTGACCACGAGGTTCATGATCACCTGCTCGACCTGGCCCGGGTCGGCCAGGGTCACGCCGAGGCCGGGCGCGAGGGTCAGCCGCAGATCGACGTCCTCACCGATGATGCGCCGGAGCATCCGCTCGAGGTCGGTCGCGACCTGGTTCAAATCGACGGGTCGGGGCTCCAACACCTGCTTGCGACTGAAGGCGAGCAGCTGCCGGGTGAGCACCGCGGCGCGCTGCCCGGCCTGCACGACCTCCGCCAGCTCGGCCCGGGCCGGGTCGTCCTCCCGCAGCCCCCGCAGCGCCAGGTCCGTGTAGTTGAGGATCACGGTGAGCAGGTTGTTGAAGTCGTGGGCCACGCCGCCCGCGAGCTTGCCGACCGCCTCCATCTTCTGGGACTGCCGGAGCCGCTCCTCCAGGCTCCGCCGCTCGTCCTCCGCCGCCCGGCGCTCGGTCACGTCCATGATGCTGCCGACGACCTTGACGACCTTGCCCTCCGCGTCCCGTACCGCTTCGGCCGTGATGCGGACCCACAGGCGACGGCCGTCCGCGCTCCGGAACGCCGCCTCCAGGTCGTAGGCCAGGCCGTGCCGGCAGCACTGTTCGAACGCCTCCCGCACGGCCCCGCGGAACGCCGGCTCGTAGCACGCCAGGCTCCGCTCGAGGTGCTCGCGCGAGCCGGGCGGGAGCTCGCCGCGCCGGATGCCGTGGATCCGGTGGGTCTCCTCCGTCCAGGTCGCCGCCTGCTGCTCGAGGTCCCACTCCCAGCCGCCGATCCGGCCGAGCCGCTGGGAGGAGTTCAGGACCGCCTCGCTCTTGCGCAGCGCCGCGTCCGCCTGCCGCAGCTCCTCGTTGACGCGCTCCAGGTGCCGGGTCCGCGCCCGGACCTGCGACCGCAGCAGCAGGATCACCCCGCCGGCCAGGACCAGCAACCCGAGCGTGATGCCGATGACCCAGAGGATGCGCCCCGGCACGACACCGACCGGCGGCCGGTCCATCCAGCGGGCGAGCGTGGCGTAGTAGACGGAGTTGGGCTCCCCGCGCCACGCGTCGAGGTGCCGGTCGATCGCCTGCAGCAGCTCCGCGTTGCGGCCCGCAGCCGTGACGAAGTGCAGCTGCGCCGCCTGGAAGACGATCGGCGTCCGCACCAGCCCGTACTCGTCGTGGAAGTAGTCGCCGAAGAAATGGTTGGCGATCGCCACGTCGGCCGCCCCGTCCCGCACCGCCGCGAACGACGCGTCGAAGGACTCCGTCGGCACGATCGTCACCCGGAAGCCGAACCCGGCCATCATCTGCTCGAACGAGGCTTGCTGCACGGAATCGACGAGCACGGCGACCCGCTTGCCGTTCACGTCGGCCAGCGCGCGGATCGACTCGTCGGTGCGGGAATACAGCTGCGACCAGCTCTCGAGGACCAGCGTGCGGTTGAAGTCGTAGTCCCGGTCGCGCTCCCGCGAATACGCGACGTCCGGCATCAGGTCGAGCGAGCCCTCGTCGACGGCGCGGAGGCACTCCGTCCACCGGCACGGGAAGTACGACAGCCTCCAGCCTTCCGCCCGGGCGATCTCCTCGAGCAGCTCGACGAACAGCCCCGCCGCGCGGCCCTGCTCGTCCAGGAACAGCTTCGGCTTGTTCTGGTAGACGCCGACCCGCACGACCCGGGTCTCGGCCCCGGGTCCGGGGGCCGCGAGGGCATTCGACGCCGCGAGCAGAACGACGGCGGGCGCGACGATGCGGACCGCGCCGGAAAACCGCCGACGGAACGTCGAATCACGGCCGGCGTCGGTGTCCCCACGGCGCAACGAACGCATCATCCATCCCCCGGGGCCCCCGCTCGCGCCGCCGGCGCCGGGAATTTTAGCACAACCGCCCCCACGGAGACATGGGCAAGCAAGCAGACGCACCCGGCTCAGCGCGGCACGAACAGCTCTCCGGGCCGGAACGGCTCGCCCGCACGAGGCACCAGCACGCCGTCCCCCGCGACGGCGGGCCCCACCAGCCGATAGGTCCGCTCGAGCTCCAGGCGGAAGTACGAATCCGACACGATGACCGCGGCGAAGCGCCGCGCCGCGAGGGCGGCGCGGATTTCCTTCTCCAGGCGGACGGACCGCGCCCGGTCGCCGCTGCGCACGATGTCGTCCGCGGCCATCCGGTGGACGAACGGCGGCTTGCCGGCCAAGGTCGTCCAGAAGCCGTGCGACGGCATCCAGACCTCCCCTGCGAACCCGCGGATCCGCTCCACCAACGCCCGCCCCGCCCGCTCGTCCGTCGGGGTCGGCACCTGCCGCGCCAGGGGATAGTCGAGCACGGCGAGCTGCGCGGCGCAGACCGCCAGCACGGCGAGACCCAGCCACGGCGCGCGGCGCGAGGCCGGGTCCCGGCGGGCCGACTCGAGGAGACGGTGGGCGCCCAGCGCGCCGCACAGGGCGACGGCCGCACAGGCCGGCATCAGCACGTTGGGATGACCGCCGTCGTGCAGCCGCCCCGACCACGAGACCGCCAGCAACCCGGCCGCCGACGCCAGGTGGAACCAGAACCGCTCCCGCGACTCGTCGGTCGCCGCGAAGACGAACCACACGAGGCCGAGCGCACCGGCGAGCGCGAGCGGGCCCAGCAGGTCGGAACGCCAGAACTCGACCCACATCCGGGGCACCAGCGGGTGCCGCGCCGGCAGGTCGAAGACGTAGTACGCGTACCAGCCGTCGTGCGCCGCGTCCAGCGCCACGGTGCTCAACCCGACCAGCCCGACCAGCGGCACGACGAGCCACAACGACCGCCGGAGGCCCCGCCACGCCTCGTGGACGACCAGCGGGGCCAGCGCGAGCAGCGCGGTCTGCTTCGCGAGGAACGCCAACCCGCCGAGCAGCCCGGCGAGCACCAGCCCGCGCGTCGAACGGTGGAAGCGCAGGACGTAGAAGGTCGCCAGCACCAGCAGCAGGAACAGCGAGTCGACCCGGGCCAGGTCGAACCACGTGCCGCTCACCCGGTAGGTGGCCGCGAACAGCCCCGCCGCCACCAGGCCCCAGGACGCGCGGCCGGTCTCGCGCTGCGCGGTCCGGCCGAGCAGCAACATGCAGCCCGCCGCGCACGCCGCCGACAGCAGCCGCAGCGGCGCGAAGCCGGCCCCGAACGGCCACGACACCAGCGCCCCCAGCCAGACGTACAACGGGGTGTAGACGTACGGCACGAACTCCAGCGACGGCTCGACGTACAACGCCCGCCCCTGCAGCACCCGCACCACGTGCTCGACCGTCGTGCCCTCCATCCACTCGAGCTCGAACGGATAGAGCACCCGCAACACCGCCACCGCCGCCCACAACAGCACGAAGCCCAGCGCGAGCGCCGGCAGGGCGGCGCGCGCCAACTCCAGCGCGGTCGCCCCGGGTGACGCCGGCGCCCGCGCCTCGGATGCGGCAGGCTCCGCACGCGCCAGCTGGAGGCCGAGGCCCAGCACCGCGAGCAGCGCGTACGAGTTGAGCGAGAACAGCGCCCCCGCCGCCCACGGCGGCGCGAACACGCTCGCGTAGCGCGGCAGGAGGTCGAACCCCGCCAGCAGCAGCACCGCCGACAGCACCACCACGAAGCGCTCGCGTCGACCGGCCGGGAGGGTCGTCCAGGCGTGGTGCAACGCCAGGAGCGCTCCCGGCAGGAGCAGCCACACCATCGGACGCCGCGCGACCGGCATCGCCAGGACGGCCAGCGCGAGGAACGGCAGCAGCAGCGCACGCGTCTGCTCCGGCGATGCCCGGTGCGCGGCGCGGACCACGACGGCCAGCAAGACGACCAGCACCACGGCGATCACGACCGGACCGACGGCCGGCCCGGGCCAGAGGCGGGCGCCGCAGGCCCACAACGACAGGTTGTCGAGGGCCGCCGGTCCCGAGCCGACGCCTCCCCCGCCCGGGAATCCCGCGGCCTGCGCGGCCCAGAACGCCTTCCACGGGCCGAGGCCCGTGGCGAGCAGCAACACGGCGCACGTCGCCACCGCACTCCCCGCGAGCGCCGTCGCGGCGCGAAAGCGCCGGCACGCCAGCAGCCAGACCGCGACGAGCACCAGCTCGGGCCGCAGCGCGACCGCCGGGCCCAGGACGACGCCGCCGACGCCTTCGCGCCCGGCGGCCAGCAGCCAGAGCGCCGCGGCAAGCAGGGCCAGGGCGACGGCGGCGCCCGGACCACCCGCGAGCACGAACGCCCGGTACGGCAACAGCGACAGCAGCAGCACGCCGAACGCGGCGGCCGACACCGCGCGGCGTCCGGGCGGCGCGGCTTCCCCGGGCAACCCCGTCGCGCGGGTCACCGCCAGGACCAGCAGCCCCAGCGAGAGACCGGCCAGCAGGACGCTGGACGCCTCGCGCGCGAACAGGTCCGCCGCGAGCGCCCAGCCGCACAGCGCGCACGCGGCCGCCGGGACCCACGGCCCCGCCGCCGCTCGCCGCAGCCGCTCCCGCCACCATGCCATCGGGCGCTCCCCTCCCCGTCTGCCGTCCCGCTCCGGGGTCGGCGCCCAGGATACGTCTTTCGACCACGACACGCCACGGACGGGGCCGGATGCGCGGCCTTGCACGTTCGACTTGACCCGGACCGGAACGCAGAGCAACCTTCCGATCGAGCGTCAGGACGAGATGGGAGGTCCGGAATGACACGCACGATTCGATGGCTCGCGGTCGGCCTGTTCGCAACGCTCGGCGCCTGCGGCGACGACGACTCCGGCAACGACGTGGTCGATACCCCGCCGGACGTGCCGGACGTCGGGGCCGATGCCGACGCCGACGACGTCCCGCCGGACGTGCCGGACGAGACGCCCGGACCGGACGCCGACGCCGACGCCGACGCCGACGACGTCCCGGACGTCACCGACGTCGCCGACGAGGTCGAGGTCCACGTACTGACCTGCGACGAGGTCGCCGAGGGCTGGAATCTCGGCTTCCCGGTCGGCGAGCTGAGCCGGGACTTCGTGCTCGAGCTGCCCGCGGACGTGGAGACCGGCGGCCCCTGGCCGGTGGTCTTCAACTTCCACGGCCTGGGCGACTCGGCGAGCAACATGCACCGGCTGCTGGACGACGCGGTGGACGACGCCGACTTCCCGTTCATCCTGGTCACGCCCGAGGACACCGACTTCTCGCTGTTCGGAGCGATGACGATCGACTGGGACGTCGCGGTCGTGACGACCGACAACCGCGAGGCGCTGATGTTCGACGCGATCCTCGAGTGCCTCGAGACGCGCTGGGGCGTGGACGAGGACCACGTGCACGCCGTCGGCTTCTCGATGGGCTCGTTCGTGGTCAACGCGCTGGGCACCGTCCGCGGCGAGCAGCTCGCCTCGCTCGTCACCTACTCGGGCGCCTACGGCAACAACGACGTCAACCTCGCGGGGCTCGGGTTGGTCGGCTCCGCAATCAGCTGGCCCGACTACGCGACGACCAACGCGTACGCCCAGGTGTTCCTGCACGGCGGAACGACCGACACCTACAGCATGACGGTGGCGACGATGCACTTCGACGAGTACGCCGCGAACGACTCGGCGTTCCTCGGCGGCTTCGGCCACGACACCTTCCTCTGCGACCACGGCGGTGGGCACACCGCGCCCGCGGCCGGGTTCGCGGCGGACCAGATCGTGGAGTTCTTCCACGACCACCCGCGCGGCACCACCACCTCGCCCTACGCCTCGGCGCTGCCGGCCGACTGGCCGACCTACTGCAGCTACGTCGCGGCGACCGGCACTCCCTGATCGCTTGCCCCCCGGGACGGGCGCGACCGGTCAGCTCCCCGTACCCGGCTCGCCGAGCGCCGCGCGGAACGCGGGCGGCAGCGGCACCGGGCGGTTCTCGTCGTCGACCGTCACCATCGAGCAGAAACCCTCGACCAGCAGCGTCCGCGACCCGTCGGCCCCGACGCGGAACACCTTGCCGTCCAGGCGGAACCCCTTGGAGCGTACTTCGGCGACGGAGGTCTCGACCTCGAGCAGGTCGTCGAACAGCGCCGAGGCGTGGTAGCGGCAGCCGGTCTCGACGATCGGCAGGTGCCGGTCGTAGGTCAGCCCCAGCTCCCGGAACAACTCGATCCGGCCCACCTCCAGGTACACGAAGTACGCGTTGTAGTAGACGATGCCGGTGGCGTCGGTCTCCGCGTAGCGCGCGCGCAGTCGGGTGGTGGAAGTCCGCATCGGCCGGAGTATCGCCCGGAGCACGGACGGGAGTCCACGGGACGGGTCCGGCGCCGCGGACGGCGTGCCGGACCCCGCCGTTCGGATGCGGCGCGGCTTCCGGCGTCGCGCTCACGGACCGCGGCGGCAACGCCGACGGCGCAGCCGCAGCACGAGCCACACGGCGCCGAGCAGGCCCGGCCAGCCGCCGAGCCGCGAGGCGGTCGTCGGCGCTCCCGCGGCGCGACAGTCGCAGTCGTCCCCGTAGACGTAGATGTACGTCGGCCCGTCGCCGGTCGCGTCCGCGCCGTCCGTCACGACCTCCGCGGGAGCATCCTCGACCACGTCCGCCGGCCCGTCCGCCGACGTGTCCCCGGAGCAGCCCTCGTCGACCACGCCGTCGCAGTTCTCGTCGAGGGCGCCGTCGCAGACCTCGGGGCCCAGCACGTCGGTCTGGGTCCAGACCCGCAGGTCGCCGCCGTTGAAGGTCTGGTAGCCGCCGACGTTGTTGTAGTCGGTGCTGCCGAAGTCGGCCTTCTCGTAGTAGTCGTCGACGTGCGCGACCCACAGCCGCACGTCGGGGTGATCGGCCAGGCCGAGGCTGGCGGCCTCGGCCTCGACGGTCAGCTCGATCATCTTGGTCTCGCCCGGCGAGAACGCGTTGAGGTACAGGCGGAAGGCGCCGCCCGGGTCGTCGTGGGCCGGATTGTCGGGGTTGTCGTTCGCGTCGTTCGGGCACCACTCCTCGCCGCAGGTGTGGCCCGGCCAGTCGTCGTAGACGTCCCATCGCGCCAGGTGCAGGTACGGCTCCTCGACCCAGATGCCGGCGACCAGGTTGACGCCGACGCCGGTGCCGGTATTGGCGACGTAGAAACGCTGGACCACCGACTGGCCGACCTGCATGTCGAACCGGGACTCGCTCTCGTACAACAGGCAGGTGTCGCGCGCCTGGCCGGGAATGTCGTCGATCGCCGCCGAGAGCTCGAACACCGGATGCGCGGGCGGTCCGTCGCACGGGCAGGTGGCACACGGGCCCTGCGGCAGGTCGTCGGACACCTGGCGGACATCCACGATGAAGCACTCGCTCCAGCCGCAGCCGCCGCCGAAGTAGTCGTGGACCAGCGGCGAGGTATCGATGATCCAGCCGACGCCGCACCGTTCCAGCGCGAGGTCCTCGACCCAGTCCGCCGGCCCGTTGTCGGCGACCTCGACGATCACGCAACGGCCGTCGCGGCTCAGCTCCAGCTTGGCCCCGCAACCGAAGTTGCGCTGCTCGGTGGAATACCACCAGGTGCCGTCGATGCACCCCGTGCAACACGCGGTGCTGCCGCCGCAGGCGGTGGGGTCGTAGTGCGGCTCCGCGCACCCGCCGTAGCAGGTCAGCACGTGCGGGCCCGAATGGGGCCCGATCTCGTGCCACTTGGGAACGCCGTGACCGCCGAGTTCCTCCTCGTACGCCGCCGCCGTCGCCTCCGCCGACCCGTCCGGCTCGCCGTCGAGGCCATCGACCACCACGCAGGAGGTGCCGCAGGCCAGCAGGCCCAGCACGACGAGCTTGATCGTCCGCACGGGTCACGCTCCTTTCGGGGACGAAGTATACCGCGGCCGCACGGCCGGGACGAGGCGGGTTGCGGGTTGCGCGCGACGCACCGCTCGCCTACCGTCCCGACGATGATTTCCGCGCACGTCCTGCCCGGCGGCCGGCGGCCGGGGTCGGCATGAGGCGCTCGCGTCCGGGCCGGCTGCTGCTGGTCACGCCGCCGCTGGTGCAGCCCAACGCCCCCTACCCCGCCACGCCGTGGCTGACCGGCATCCTGCGCCGGCGCGGCTTCGACGTGGTCCAGGCCGACGCCTCGCTGGAGCTGCTGCTGCGGCTGCTGTCGCCCGCCGGCCTCGCGCGGGTCCGGCGGGCCCTGCAGCGCAAGCGGCGGCGGTCGGCGGCCGGGCGCTGGTTCCTGGAGCAGTCCGCGGCGATCGTCGCGCTGGCGGGGCCGGTGCTGCGGTTCCTGCAGGACCGGGAGCCGGGGCTCGCCGGACCGCTGGCCTCGCGCGCGCTGCTGCCGGAGGGACCGCGGTTCGCGGTGCTGGGGGCGCTGGGCGAGGCGGGCGTGGCGGTCGACGTCGCGGCGCTGGGCGAGTTGGAGCTGGCGCGGTTCGTCGCCGGCCTGTTCCTCGACGACGTGGCCGACGCGGTGCGCGAGAACATCGACCCGCGGTTCGGCCTGTCGCGCTACGGCGAGTCGCTCGGGGTGCGCCTGCCGCGCCTGGCGCCGCTGCTGGCCGCCCTGCGCGCGCCGCCGACGCTGTTCGACCGGCTGGTCGACGAGCTCGCCGACGAGCTCCAGGCGCGCTTCCGGCCGGCGTTCGTCGGGCTGACGGTCCCCTTCCCGGGGACGCTCCTCGCGGCGCTGCGCCTCGCCCGCCGCTTCAAGCGCCGTGACCGGACGGTGCGGGTGGCGTTGGGCGGCGGCTACGTCAGCACCGAGCTGCGCGAGCTGCGCGAGCCGGCGCTGTTCGACCTCGTCGACTACGTGTGCCTGGACGACGGGGCCGAGCCGCTGGCGGCGGCCGTGGAGCACGCCGCGGGCCTCCGCCCCGAGCGCGGCTTGGTGCGCACCTTCGTACGGCGGGAGGGGCAGGTGCGGTTCCTCGACGGGGCGGGGGCGCCTCCGGCCCGCCACGCGGCGAACGGCCCGCCGCTCCACGACGGGCTGCCGCTCGACGACTACTTCGGGGTGACCGAGACGGTCAATCCGATGCACGCGCTGTGGAGCAGCGGTCGCTGGAACAAGCTGATGCTGGCCCACGGCTGCTACTGGCACCGCTGCCGGTTCTGCGACACGAGCCTCGACTACATCCGCCGCTACGACCCCGCGCCGCCGGCGGTGCTGGTCGACTGGATCGATGCCGTGACGGCGGAGACGGGGCGCACCGGGTTTCACTTCGTGGACGAGGCGCTGTCCCCGGGGCTGCTGCGCGGGCTGGCGGACGAGCTGCGGCGGCGGCGGGTCGTCGTGTCGTGGTGGGGCAACGTCCGCTTCGAGCGGGGGTTCACGCCGGAGCTGGCGCGGAAGCTGGCGGCGGCGGGGTGCATCGCCGTCAGCGGCGGGCTGGAGGCGGCCCACCCGCGCCTGCTCGAGCGGATCGACAAGGGCGTGCGCCTCGACACCGCGGCGGACGCGATCCGCGCGCTGGCCGAGGCCGGGATCCTGGTCCACGCCTACTGCATGTACGGCCTGCCCTCGCAGACGGTCCAGGACACGGTGGACGCGCTCGAGTACGTCCGCCGGCTGTTCGCCCGCGGCTGGCTCCGCTCGGCCTTCTGGCACCGCTTCGCGCTCACGGTGCACAGCGAGTTCGGCCGCCATCCGGAGCGCCACGGCCTGCGGCTGCGCCGCGCGCCGCGACCCACCTTCGCGCGCAACGAGCTGTCGTTCGACGATCCGCTGCGCGTCGACCACGAAGCCCTGGGGCGCGGGCTGCACCGGGCGACCTACAACTTCATGCACGGGGTGGGGCTGCGGAACGACGTGCGCTCGTGGTTCGACGTGCCCGTGCCGCGCCCTACCCTTCGCACCGCCGCTGCCACGACACGCCGTGGAGCGTCGAAACCGCCGGCGCCCCGTCGGTCCGCTCGAGCGACACGGTGACGAGACAGGAGATCGAGGGACCCGCGCGGCGGCCGAGCAGGTAGTAGACCCCCGGCGTCGCCGGCAGTGCGATCGTCTCGCGGCCGCCCTCACGGTGACGAACTCCCTCGACGAGCGAAGCCATGCCGGAGTTGTGCTCGGAGATCTCGAGCCGGCAGTCGGGGCAGTTGTCGCCCCAGTCCACCTCGAGGCGCAGCGTGCCGGACGCCGCAGCGCCGTAGGCCAGCAGCGGCGTGAGGCCGCGCAGGTGCTCCTCGGTCGCGGCGCTTTCCCGCCGGCCGTCCTCGAGGTAGGTCTCCTGGGCGTCCCAGCAGCTCTCGTCGGGTCGCTCGGGGGCCGGCTCGCGCCCGGGCACGCAGCGCCCCGCCTCGCAGTGCGCGATCCCGAGCCGCTCCGGCTTCTCGCACTCGGACACCGGACACTCGGCGTAGAACCGCCGCTCGACGGCGAACAGGCCGGGGACGTCCGCCTCGCGGTGCACGTAGTGCGGCCCGTGCGGGCAGAGCCCGGGCCAGATCTCGGCGCAGTCGTCGTCGCGCTCGCAGCGGTTCAGCGACGCGCGAACGGAGAGGTAGCGCGCCTCGAGTGCCGCGCAAGCGCCAGGTGGAAGGTCGGCGGCGGCCCCGCGCCGGCAGGCCGGACTCGCGACGAAGGCCGCGAGTGGCACGAGCCAGGCCGCGCGCCGGATCCGCCGTGCGAGCCACGCCGTCGCGACGGCGAGCGCCAGGAGCCAGCCGCCGACGCGGACCGTTCCGGCGGCCGCGCAGCCGCAGCCACCCCCGCCCTGGAAGGCCGCCCCGCTGTCGGTCGGCCCGGCGTCGCCGTCGGGCCACGGGTCGGCTTCCCGAGCCAGCGGGTGCGGGTACGGATAGGCGACGTAGCCGGGACGCGGCGTGTCGTTGAAGAAGTCGCGACCCTCCTGGAGATGATCGACCATCGAGGGGCCGGTGCAGCCCCACGGGTCGCTGACCGTGACGTCGGCGTCCTCGCCGTTCAGCGTGTTGTTCCACTCGTACAACGGCTGCAGGTCCTGGATCCCGTCCCCGTCCTCGTCGGTCGAGCGTCCGGTCTGGTCGAGGCACGGCCAGCCGGTGGCGTCGAGGTTGCCGTCCAGCGGGTTGGCGCCGTCGCAGCGGCCCCACTCCGAGCAGTTGGTGTGCAGCGGCTCGGCGCAGGCGGTGTACGGCTCGCAGGGATACCCGGGCGCGGCGGGGTCGACCCCGGTGCACCAGTTGCAGCAGCAGGTCCGGTAGTTGACCACGCCGAAGGTCAGCTCGTGCAGGCTGCCCGTGAGGACGTTGTCGTAGACCACGCCGGTGCCGTCGCGGTACCGCGAGGCGTACCACCACTCGTCCGAGGTCCACTCGATGTCGTTCGCGTAGATCTCGAAGCTGTGCGTCGCCCGGTGGCCGCCGGAGTCGCAGCCGTGGTGGCCGATGAAGGCGTTACGCAGGCGATTGTGACGCAGCACGTAGCGCGCGCCGTGGGAGGCGTCGTTGGCGCCGTCGCCGGCGTAGTCGTCGGCGTAGTCGAACACGTTGTCCTCGATGTACACCGCCTGCTCGGTTCCCAGCGACAGCGGCCGCTCGTAGGACGCCGCGCCGTCCCAGACCACGAGGACCCCCTGGTACGTGTCGAGGAAGGTGTTGTGGTCGACGAGGCCGTAGCTGTAGTCGGCGACGATGAGGCCGCGGCCCTGCGTCCCGGGCGCACGGTCCGAGACGTCGAACGTGTTGTGGTCGATCCGCCAGTTGCGGCAGGCCCCGCCGACGTTGATCGCCGGCTCGGTCGAGCCGCGGCGCTGCATCCCGGTGAAGGTGAAGCCGGTGATGCGGAACGGCTTGCCCGCCTGGCAGACGATCCAGAACGGCCGCTGGTCCCACGCCTCGCCGGTCGCACTGACGATCACGGTCCGCCCGGCGCCCGCGCCGCGGATCAGCACGTTGCGGCTCTCGTAGGTCGGCGGGTCCCAGACCGCCACCCGGCCCAGGTTGACCGGCACCGTCCAGGTGCAGCGACCGGCCGGCACCAGCACCGTGTCGCCCTCGCCCGCGGCGTCGACCGCCGTCTGGACGTCGGCCTGCGAGCAACTCGCCGCGGTCACCTCGCCGCCGCGGGTGCACCCCAAGACGTCGTAGCCCGTGCAGTCGGCCCGGCAGGCCAGCGTGCCCCCGGCGTAGCCGGCCATCACCGTGGTGCAGCCGTGCCCGCCGAGCTCCGCACCGTCGCACGCCTCCCCCGGCTCGAGGACCCCGTCGCCGCACACGGCACCCGCCGGCCGCGGCACGAACGCCGCGAGCGCCGCCGCCGCGAAGGCCGCGAGCCGTGCCGTCCGGTCCCGGGCCCGCCCTCTGCCGCACCGGTTCTCGCTTCCGCGCATCATCCCCATCGGTCGCCTCCCCGTCGAGCCGCATCCTACCCCGGATGCCGGCGCGGGCGGCAACGCGGTTGACCGCGCCTCGCGAACCGCTACGATGACGGGCGATGCGCGCGGTGGTGCAGCGGGTCCGCGAGGCGAGCGTGACGGTCGGCGGTGAGGTGCTCGGCCGCATCGGCCAGGGCCTCGTCGTGTACCTGGGCGTCGGCCGCGGCGACGACGAATCGCACGTCGCGTACCTGGCCGAGAAGATCGCCAATCTGCGGATCTTCGAGGACGAGCAGGCGAACCTGAACCGCTCGGTGCGCGACATCGGCGGCGCCGCCCTGGTGATCAGCCAGTTCACCCTGTACGGCGACTGCCGCCGCGGGCGCCGTCCGTCGTTCGACGCTGCACGGCCGCCGGCCGAGGCGGAGGCGCTGTACGAGCGGTTCCTCGCGGCGCTGGCCGGACACGGCGTCCCGGTGCAGTCGGGGCGCTTCCGCGCCATGATGGACGTGGCGTCGGTGAACGCCGGACCGGTGACGATCCTGCTCGACAGCACTAGGGCCTTCTGACGACCACGACCGCTCACCCGTCCGCCAGCAGCCGCTCGAACGCCGGCGCGAACAGCTCGCCGAGCGGCGCCTCCAGCGGCGCGCCGAGCAGCCGGCCGACCAACTCGTCCGCCGCGGCTTCGATGCCCGCGTCGCGGAACGAGCGCGCGAGCTTCTCGCGCACGACCGTCGTCAGGTCGACGGCCGCGCCGGGCGCCCCCGGCGGGACCTCGCACTCGCCGGCGAACGCCTCGCCCGCCAGCGTCGCCAGCAGGCCGGCCGAGGCGGCGAACCGCACGTCGGCGGGCCGCGCGCTGCGCACCGTGTAGCGCGTGCCCTCGCGACGGCGACCCAGCGCCCCCTTGACCAGCTGCCCGACGGCGCGCAACGCCTCGAACGTCCCCCGCTCGCCGAACCGGGCGAACGGCGAGTCGTCGCGGGTGGCGCCCCGCGGCTCGCCGCCGCCGCGCAGCACGCCGGGATAGCGCCGCAGCAGCTCCCAGCCCGCCTTGCGCGCCGTGTCCCCGCGCAGGTCGCCGAACGCGTCGAGCAAGGCCATCGGCCGGACCACCCCATCGACCAGCCGCAGCGTGCGCCCGAAGTCGTGGCGCACGACGACGCGAGCGGCCACCCGCCGCAGCTCCGCCTCGTCGCGGGCCAGCCGCGCGGGGTCGAACGACCGCGGCTCGAGGTCGCCGTCGAGCAGCGCGAGGGCCGTGGTCAGCGGCGCGGAGAAGTTCACCTCCACCGGCGACAACGGCCCGGAGCGGTGCGGCCGCGCGGCGTCCTCCATCCCCACCGTCAGCGCCGTGACCGACAACTCGAGCCGCTCGACGTCCTCCGCCACGGGACGCCGGCCCTTCGCCCGCTCGAACTGTCGCGCCACGTCCGCCGCCGCCTCGGCCGCCGCCGAGACGTAGGCGCAGCCGGGGACGCGCTTGACCGCCAGCGTGTCGGTGAGCCACACCTCGCCCAGCCCGTCGAAGAACCCCTCGAGCGCCGCGTGGGCGAAGTGACGACCGAGGCCATCCTCGGCGTCGAGCACCGCGGGGGGCGCGGCGAGCCGGCCGGCGCGGGCCAGGCGCAGCGCCTGGAGGCCCTGGCGCACCGGCACCGCGGCGCACAGCAGCTTCGACGAGCCGCCGAAGAAGGCGGCCGGGAGCAGGAACGGCGGGTTCGCGAAGGCCAGACCCAGCGCGCGCGCCACGACCTCGGCGTCGTCGCCGGCCAGGCGTCCGGCGGCGAGCACCGCCCCGGCCAGGTGGATGTGGGTCCAGGTCTGGCCGTTGTGGGGCCCGACCAGCGTGTAGCCGCCGAGCCGCGCGGCGAGCTCGTCGGCGGCCACGGCGGCGGCCAGCGCCTCGCCGAGGGTCGTGCCGTGTGCGGCGGCCCACGCCAGCGGGACGCCGGCGGCCGAGTGTCCCGGGTGGCCGAACAGCAGGTAGTCGTCGTGGTCCAGCGCGATCGATGCCGTGGCGAACCACGCCGCGAGCGCCTCGAACGCCGGCGGCTCGGCACGGCCGCGGCCGCCCTTGCGGCGCGGGACGCCCTCCCCCGCCCAGGCGGCGCGGGACGCCGCGACGTCGGGCAGCGCCAGCCCGTCGAGCAGCGAGGCGAGGACGGAGGCGAGCTGCAGGCGGGCGCGCTCCGCCGTGCCGGGCGGCAGCGCGGCGGGGTCGAGCGAGCGGCTCCAGTCGGCGCAGGCGCGGAAGTCCATCGCCGCCCCGGGTCAGCTCCGGTTCACGAAGAACACGATCGCGCCGATCACCGCGGCGATGACCAGGAACAGGATCGTCAGCTTGATCCAGCTCCACGGCGCCTTGCCGACCACCTCGCCGGTCTGGCCGTTGACCAGGAAGCGGTAGACCTTGTCCTTGTAGCGGTAGGCGGCGATCCAGATCGGCAGCAGGATGTGCCGCCAGGTGACGTTGGAGAACGTGTTGTTGACCGACAGGCCGCGGTGCGTGTCGCCCGGCACGTCCTTGCCGCACCGCTTGTACTGCTCGTCGGCGATGCGCTGCGCGCCGACGCCCCACCCCTCCTGGAGGTTGACGACGTACTCCTCGGCACGCCAGCCGGAGAGGTAGCCGGGGTTGTAGGGGGCGAGCTGGTTGCAGTCGAAGCTCTGCACCTTGAGCACCAGGTCGGGCGGCAGGCCCTTGGAGGCGCAGACCAGCAGGTCGCGGTAGTCGTCGTCGCGCTGGCCCCAGGCGGGGACCCAGCGGATGCGGCGCTCCTGGACGGTGTGCGTCTTGCCCTGGCTGTCGCGCTTGGTGACGGTGACGTAGTAGTAGTAGCCGGCCTGGGCGGTCCAGTTGCTGTGGGCGTGGGCGTTGTAGGCCCAGAACGGGACGTACACGCCGTCGATGTTCTGCACCTTGGCCTTGGCCTTGAGGTCGTTCGGCCGGAACCACAGGCCGCCGATCCAGTCGGAAAAACGCTTGCCGGCGTTGGCGCGGTCGACGCGGAACGGTACCAGCGACTCGGGGCGGATCGACTTGGCCGAGACCTCCTGCGGCGCGACGTAGCTCGAGCCGCAGAACGGGCACTGGGTCGTGGTGATGTTCTGCTCGAACTGCACGGTGGCGCCGCATTCCTTGCAGCGCACGGCCATCGCGGGACGGCCCATCCCGCCGAGCTGCTCCTGGCGCAGGCCGGCCATCAGGTCGTAGGCCTGGATGTGGCTGCCCTCGGCCCCCTGGGCCGGGACGTCCTGCGTCGTGCCGCAGTGGTCGCAGCGCAACTTCTGCGTGCCGGCGTCGTAGGTCATCTCGGCGCTGCAGTTCGCGCAGCGGAAGGCGTGGGTCCCGCCGATCTCCTTGGGCTCTTCAACGCTCACGTCGGGCCTCCCTCCAACGGCGCCGCCCGCGCTCGACGATCGAACCGGCGGAGCCGCTCACTCGTCGTCCCCGGCCTCGCCGGCCGGTGGAGGCGGCATCGTACGACGGCGGCCGGCGCCCTTCAACGCCCCGCTGCGCACCCCGTTGCGGGTCGCGGGCGCCGAGCCGGCCAGGCCGAAACGCACCGCCTTGGCGTGGAAGTTCTTCTTGTCCATCCGCGCCAGCCGCGCCGCAGCCGAGAGGTTCCCCGCGCTGCGCCGCAGCGCCGCATCGATGTACGCCCGCTCGAAGTGGTCGACCCACTGCTGCTTCAGCTCCGCGAACGATTGCGAGAGGTCGATGGCCGGGGGGGGAGCGCCCGCCGCGACGGCGCCCGCCGCACCGGCCTCGTCCACCGGCAGCAGGTCGGCGTCGAGCACGCCGCCGCGGACCAGCGCCACGGCGCCTTCGATCGCCGCCTTCAGCTCGCGGACGTGGCCGGGCCAGACCCGGGCGCGCAGGCGGTCCATCGCCCGCGCCGTCAGCTCGGGCGCCGGACGCCCCAACTCCGCCGCCGCCGCCTCGACGAACCGCGCCGCCAGCGCCGGCACGTCCTCGAGCCGCTCGGCGAGCGCCGGCACCGTCGTCACGCGCGCACCGAACAGCCCGGCGAGGTCGGGGTGCAGCCGACCGGCCTGCGCCGCCCGCTCGGGCGTCTCCTCCAGCGTCGCCACCAGCAGCGGCGGCGCGGCACCGTCGGCGCGGGGCCGGGTCAGCCGCGCGAGCAGCTCGCCCTGCAGCGCCCGCGGGAGCTGGTCGAGGTCGCCGACCATCAGCGTGCCGCCCACGGCCAGCTCGAGCTTCCCCGGACCGAGGCCGCCCGGGTCCGCGCCACCCGTCGCCCGCTCGCCGAACAGCTCCTCGCGCAGCCACGGCTCGTCGTGGAACCGGCACGACAGCTCGACCAGCGGCGCGTCGCGCCGCGGCCCCACGGCCGTCAGGTAGCGCGCCAACGTCCGGCGACCGGCACCGCCGGGCCCGACGATCGCGTACGGCCGCCCGAGGCTCTCCAGCGCCCGCCCCCGCTCGACGACGGCCGCCATCGCCGCCGACAACGCCACCGGCTCCAACCGGTCGGCGGTGCGCCCCAGCGCCGTCCGCTCGGCCCGCAACGCATGCGCCAGCCGCTCCGCCTCGGCCTGCCGCAACTGGTCGCGCTCCGCGGTCCGCAGGCGGTGCCCGAACAGCAGCGCCGCCAGCTCCACCAACAGCCGCTCGTCGGGGACCAGCACCTCGGTGCCGCGCCACGGCCCGGCCGCCACCAGGCCGCGCGCGCCCGCCGCGCACGGTTCCGCGACGACGAACCGCGGCGCGATGTCGACCGGGAACGCCCCGGCGAATTCGCGCTGCACCCACGCCGGCAGCTCGCCCAGCACCGCCTCGCGCGCCCCGTCCGCGACCTCGGCGGGCGGGATCGAGGAGCGGGCCCAACCGACTCCGGCCGGCCAGTTGGCCAGCGGCCGCCAGACCGGCTCCGCGTCCGCCTCCGCGGGTACGGTGAGCAGCCCGGACGGCATCCCGAGCCGCTCGGTGTCGCGCACGGCGACGAGGATCCGACGGCTCGGCACCCCCTCGCGCAGCCGCTCGCCCAGCACCGACACCAGCTCGGCGAGCGGGCAGGCCGCGGGGCCGGCGACGGCGGCCACCAGGCGCGAGGCGGCCCGCAGGCTCCCCTCGACCTCGATCGGCAACGCCAGCTCGCTGACGTCCAGCTCCGGCGTCGCGCCGCCGTCCAGCGCCTGCGCCTCGAGCCCGGCGTCGTGCCGCGCGGACGTCGTGGCGTCCATCGCCAGCAGCTCGGAAAAACGCACCGCGTCGGGATGGAACAGCCGCGGCGACAGCAGCACGCACAGGTATGTGTCGCGCCGGCGGTGCACGATCGGGATCAGCACGGCGGTCGTGATCGAACCGACCAGCGGCGAATCGTCCTCCAGCCCCTGCAACGCGACGTGGTGCACCTGCAGGCCGCGATGCGATGCGGCGGTCGGCGCCCCCGAAGCCCCGACGAACGCGACCACGTCGAAGAGACTGGTCCGCAACCCCGTCTTGCGTCGCAGGGAGATCAACTTGGTCCAGGCGAGATTGCTATCAAGAACCGTGCCATCACCGTCGACGATGACGATCGGGTTCACATCGAGGACCGGTTCGAGCACAACCGTACGCATCGCCGCTCCCGCCGGCCGAACTCGTTGGCAACCGGGCCAACGCCATCGGCACGCGCGCATTAAACCACGAAGATATCAGGGGTTCAATCCGTGGTGGCGAAACCACCAACGGGCGGAAGGAGGGGCGAGACGCACCTCGGACAAGCCCGAAACCCGCACCGCGGCCGTGACGACGCGGCGGCGCCTACCCGGACGACCACTCCAGCCGGCCGGGCCGCGCCTGTTCCAGATCCTGCTTCAGCTCCGGCGACTCCATCCGGGTCCGCAGCGGAGTCCCCGCCGGGTAGCGGCGGTCGAACTGCCGTTCGAGGGACCGGACGAGGCACGCGGTGTGCGTGGCCTTGCCCAGCACCAGGGCCGCGATGGTCGCGGCGAAGAACGCGATCGTCAGCCCACCCTCGGTCAGCATCAGGGACAGGGCGACGTAGATGCTGAAGTACGCGGCGACGATGATCAGGACGTAATAGGCGATGAACAGGGCCACGACGTTGCACAGGGCGCGGCGAAGCCTGGTCGCGCGCCGGAACGCCTGCAGTTCCTCCCGGGCCCGCTGGTCGATCCGCCAGCGACACGCGGCGAGGTTCGGCCGCGACCGGAGCCGGCCGAGCGCGCTTCCGGCCGCCGACAGCGCCTCGCGGTAGAACCCGTTCTGCACCACGCGCGACTCGGAGGCGTCCAGCAGCGGCCCGTCGGCGTCGCCCCGGCGTGTCCCCGCCCAGACCACGGCCGAGAATCCGCACTCCGCGTCCGGAAAGGGACTCAGGTCCTCCACGATCACCTCGTCGAACACCAGGAACACCGACCCGCCGGTCCGCTCCGTCGGCAGGAACCCCGCCTCGCCCTCGAGCCCCGGCGCGGGCAGGGGCACGACTCCGACCGCGTCCTTCGCCGCCGACAACCGGCCGGAGATGCTGCGGCCGCCGATCCGCACGTCCACCCGGGCGAACCGGCACCGCTCGCGGACCAGCCGCTCCTCGGCCCGGCGCCCGTCCCGCGAGCGCGTGCCCTCCTGCCCGTCGCCCCGACCCGTGATCTCGACGCGGGTCCCGGGGGGCGCGCCCTGGACGGGTTCGACCCGCAAGTCCCCGCCCGGGAGGACCTCGAGCCTCGCGCCGCGCCCTTCCGCGTCGGCGCTGGTCACGACGACGCCGAACGAACGTCGGGCGGCCACGGCGATTCCGAGCGCCAGCTCGCGGAGCCCCGGACACTCCCGATCCAACGCCCGGTCGAACGGCGCCTCGTAGAGCCGCTCCAGCTCGGGCGGCGGGAACCCCGGGCCGTCGAAGGTCAGCTCGAGGCGACGGCGGCCGAAGTCGAAGTCGATCCGGCGGCACCCCCGCCGGACCGCCGCGCGCACGAAGAGCAGGACGTACGCGGTCGGGTCGGTCAGCAGGAAGCGGCCGAGTTGCTCCTTCGCCCGGCGCGGGTCGAGGGTGAACTCCCCGGGCTCTCCCGGACGCGAGCCGCGCAGCTCCTCGAGGATCGCATCTGCCGCTCGAGACATGCCCCTGCCCTCGCTCCGGTCGGATTCGCGGCCGTACCCGGCGGTCGTGAAGGGAGTCTCGGCCAGCCGTCGGGGGAGGTCAAGGCAGACCCTCGGGCGCGATCAGTCGGAGTGCGTGGCGTGCTCCCAGAAGGAGAGCGCCACGGTGTGCAACAGCAACCGGTCGCGCGACGCCGCGGGCAGGTCGCCGACCAGGTCGTGGATCCGGATCTGCTGGTCGATCACGATGTCGGCCGCGATCACGGGCCCCGGCGGACCGACCCACGACAGGTAGCCCACCGGCGACCCGGTGTCTTCGAGGTAGCCGTGCACGAGGGAGATCGGTCCGTCCGGGCCCGTGAACTCCCCGTTCCAGCAGTGGGGCCGCGTCGCGGTCTCGATCGCCCCGTACGCGCAGCCCCCGCCGGGGGCCAGCCAGAACCGGCTCGACCCGCCCGCGTCCCCTTCGGTCCAGCAGCCGAAACGCGTCTCGGGCACACCCTCGCCCGTCGGGTCGGTCCGGCAGCGGATCCCCGGCGCGGGCGAGTCGCGGAAGGCCACGGAGAACTCGACGTCGGTCAACGCTCGCGCGAGGCCGGTGCCGACGACGCACCGGTCGACCTCGATGCCGATCTGCCGCCCGTCCGGCAGGTCCCAGCTCGTCGGCGCGAAGCCGTACATGACCCAGGGGGTGGCCGCGAGGACCTGGGGTTCCGCGTCCGGCTCCACCGGCCAGCCCGGAGGCGTGACGACGGTGCAACCGAGGGTCGCGACGAGGCATGGCAGCAACGCGATTCGCATGGCGGACTCCTCCCTTGCGTTCGGTCGGCCGATTCCATCGGGCCGGGCGAAGGCTCAAGTCGGAGCCGCGGGACAGTATTCCCGCCGGCCCCACGGCGCACGGAAAGGCCGGGCTGCGCTCGAGCGCGCCGGGACCTGCTCTGTTCGTGAGAATGATGAGCCCGTGAGCGCACCTAGTACCACGAGCAGCCGTAGTGACTCATGCAGTTGTACGCGGCGGGCAACGACTCGCACACGTCGGGCTCGCCCGTGCAGCGTCCCCCGATTCCCTCCCAGGAGCAGCCGGACTCCGACACGCACGTCGGCTGGTCCTCGAACCGCGCGCACGCCCACGCATGCCCGTGGCAGGTGCAGCCGGTGCCGTCCCCGACGCAGCTCGCCGACCAGCGGTCCCAGAAACAGCCGACCTGCCGAAGACACTCCTCGACGGTTCGCAGCATCGAGCAGGGTCGGGCGATGCCGGTGCACGGAGGAGCGTCGGCAGGCCGCACCGTCGTCCACCAACACCCTGCCTGCCGGAAGCAGCTCGCCTCCGTGGAGAACTCCGTGCAGGCGGTCGGCTCGTCCTGGCACACGATGTCGAGGTTGTTGAAGACGCACCCGCGCTGGCGCATGCAGGTCTCGATACCCCCGAGGAACTCACAAGGAACCGCGACACCCGCGCAGCCGGGCGGACCGTCGTCCTGGTTCGCGAAGTCGCCGCAATGGCAGCAGACGGCGAGAAGAACCGTACATGTGCCGATGCCCCGCACGTGCCTCACCACGGAACACGATACGGCAGGAACCGCGGAGCGACAAGGGCAGGGACCCGGAGCCGCAGGACTACTGGGCCGAGCCCCACGGCGTTCCGAGCCCCAGCGCCACCCGCATCCTCTTCGGCGGCGACTGGGGCGGCGGCGACGGCGTCGATGCCTGCGTCGCGGAGCTGCCGGGCTACGTGGCGCCCTGATCCCTGCCGCGCGCGCCGGACGCTCTGCGTCCGCGACCGGGCCCTCGTCGTCGCCGGCGCCGGGCGCCACCGCCGCGAATCAGCCGCCGCCCGCCGCGACGAGCGCCTCGGCGAGCGTGCGGCGGACCTGGTCGATCCGCGTCGCGTCGTGGTTCCAGAAGTACGAGCCGTTCTCGGGCGGCGGACACCCGGACCACTCGCAGCCGCCCAGCTGGCCGTAGACCCGCGCGACTTCCGTGCGGGCGAGCTCGCCGAGCCCCCGGTCCTCGGCCAGCCGGAACAGCGCCCAGTCCTGCAGGCCGGCCCGCACCATCTTCAGCCGGTAGGACGGGATCGGGCCGTCGAGCGCGACCTCCGGCGGCGAGCCGGCGGGAGCGGCCAGCCCGTCGTGGTGGCCCGGGTAGAGCAGCACGCCGTCGCCGGTCTTGCCGTAGCCCACGTTCGGCCCCCAGGGGTCGTCCCGGTCCCAGGCCATCACGTCCCAGAGCAGGAATCCGCTCGCCCGCTCGAACCAGCTCCCCCAGAGCGCGATCAGCGGCTCGGCGCCCCACAGGGTGTTCGCGGCGAAGGTCGGGTACGGGTCGCTCTGCGCGTTGCTCTCGTAGAACCACAGCCGGATGCCCGCGGCGAACAGCGCGGGCCACTCCGCGCGGCCGTAGTCGTCGGCCAGCACCCAGCCGTCGTAGCAGCGCAGGCAGACGCAGTAGATGCCGACGGCGGGGTCGAGAATCGGCGCGCCGGCCGGCGTCGGCGAGCTGGTGACCAGCACGTGGGCCTTCCAGTCCGGATCGCCGTCCTGCAGCCAGCCCGAGTGGCGTGCGATGTCGGGGTAGACGCTGTCCGGCGGCTCGTCGTAGGCGTAGGCGATGGCCCGCGACATCCACCCGCGCTCCTCGAGGTGCGCGGCCCAGGCCGCCGCCAGCGCCGTGTACCCGGCCTGGTCGCAGGAACCCTCGTAGCCCCAATCGACCCCGGGCGAGAACGGCACGTCCAGCCGCGTGCTCGGCACGCCGTCGGCGAAGTAGCTGCCGTCCATGTACGGCTCCACGGCCGCGTCGTAGGCCGACCAGTCGGTCGGCACGCCGCACGCGCCCGGGCCCTCGGGGTCCGGCACGAAGTGCTGGCCGGTATCGATCCGGTGCGCGTGGGCCAGCTCCTCGTAGCGCTTCACGACCTCGCGCGACCGCGCGGTCCAGTCGATCCAGCAGCTCGACCCGCTGCAGGCCGACGTCCCGGCATGATAGTGGATCACCTCCTCGACGTGCGCGCCGAACCAGGTCGGCACCGACTGCATGTCCGGCAGGACCAGATCCCAGACCTCGACGGTCAGCGGCACCGACGCACCGACCAGCCCCTCGGCCGTCACCCGGATTGTCCCGGTGTAGGTGCCGGCGAGGGTGTCCTCGGGGACGAAGACATCGACCCACACCGGCTGGTTGCGGTCGGCGGCGACGTCGAACGGGGCGCCGGCCGGGGCACCGGAGTAGGGATCGACGAACGGCACGAGCGGGTCCGGGAGCAGCGGATCCGCCGTCGGCGACTCGTCCGGCACCGGGACGTTGCCCGGCTCCGACTCGGAAACGCCGGTGTAATCGATGAATCGCTGGCGGAAGAACACGACGTTCGACGCGGCGATGGCGTGTCCCGCGCCGTCGTCGAGGTCGGTCGCGGCGAGGTCGACGCCGCGCAGCACTCCGGCCTCGGCACGCACCACGAGCTGGGCGGCGGCCCACGAACGGCGCGTGGTCGCCAGCTCGATCGCCGCGGCGGTCCCCGGGACCGTCGTCGGCTGGACCTTGTGCGCCACATGCTCGACCCACAACCCGATCTCGCCGGGCGGGCCGTCGGGGACGCCGCCGTCGTCCCGGACGTCCGGAACGCCGCCGTCGTCGGCGGCGCCGTCGTCGCCGCCGCAGGCGGCCGGACCGCCCGCCAGTCCTCCGGCCACCAGCGCCAGCGGCACGAACCACGGGTGTCGAATCATGGTCGCCTCCCTCCGTCGGTCGAACCGGGTCCACCGCCCGGAGGCTCCCCCGGCCGTCGCCCCGCGTCAAGTCACCGCCCTTCGGCGCGCTCGACCTCGAATACGCACGCAGGATGCCCCGCCGCCCGACACGCGACTTCGCGAGCGCGCATCGGCTCCCCTGCGAGCGTGCCGGCGTACCCGGCGACGATCCCGGCGTAGAAGCGGCAGACCGGGCCGGACGACGGCCCGAGCCACCGGGCCTCCTGCGAATTCGACAGCGTCACCCGCAGCGGCAGCGACGAGACGTCGAACTCGAGATGCCCCCAGCCCCCCTCGTCGGTGATCAGCCGCGACATCATCCGCAGCGTTCGGACGAAGAACCGAGCCGTCAGCGGATCGGTCCGGACCTCGTCGAGGATCCGGCCGCCCAGGATCAACGGCGCCAGCGCCGCGGGAGCCCACCTGCCGTGCTCGAGCGCCTGCGAGACCTCCCACCGGCACAGGCTCTCGCCCAACTCGTAGAGCGCTCGGTCCTTCTCCGCCTCCCCGACGCGGGAGGCAAGCGTCGTGTGCAGCAGGTGGATCAGCTTCGACCCGGTCAGGATCTCCTCGACGCCCCCGATGCCGATGCGGCCGCTGTGCAGGTTGACGTCGTGGATCTCGAACGCGGTCGCGCCGAGGAACGCCCGCGGCAGGACCATCAGCCGCGGACCGAGCCAGGGCGCGACGGCCGCCGGCCGCAGCAGCGTCCGCACGAACCGTGGATGCTCCTCCAGAAACCCCAGCACCGCGTCGAGCAACCACAGCTGCATCCTGCGCCGATCGGCCATGTCGAACCTCACTTCCCCGCCCGGACTCCAGCACGCGCCGGAGGCTTCCGCAACGGCGCGGCGGGCTCGCACCTCGGCGGCCCGTTCCGCCGCGAGCTGCGACTCGACGCCCCGGGTCCTGCTCAGCGCTGGGGGGCGAGGTTGTCGAGTTGCTGGAGGCGGCCCTGGACGTGGTTGCGGTCGAGGCCCACGCCGTCGCCGTTCAGGGCGTTCTGGTAACGCGTGCGGGCGTCGGCATAGCGCCCCGCCTCGAACAGGATGTCGCCGTACATCACCTCGGCGCGCGACAAGTCGGCCTTGAGCGACAGCGCCTTGTCGAGGAACCCGGTGGCCTTGGTGTTGCGGCCCTGGCCGCGCAGCACCACGGCGATGCGCAGCAGCAGCTCGACGTTCGTGCTGTCGAGGTTGGCGGCGATCTCGAGCTCCGCCAGGCCGTCGTCGACGCGGTTCGACGCCACCAGCACCTCGCCCAGCCCCTCGTGCGCGCGCGAGGAGTTCGGCACGCCTTCGATCGCGGCCCGCAGGCGGGTCTCGGCCCCGGCGAGGTCGCCGGTCTTCCACAAGGCGATGCCGAGCAGCTCGTTGACCTGGCCGACGTTGGGGAGCTGGCCGAACGCGGCCTGCAGCGGGGCCAGTGCGTCGGACCAGCGGCCCGCGGCGGCCAGCTTGCGGCCGTACTCGAGCTGCGCGTCGGTGAACGACGGCCGGATCGCCACCGCCTGCGCCAGGTGGTCGAGCGCCTCGGCGCCGCTTCCGAGCCGACCGAGGTTGTAGTGGGCGTCGGCCGACCAGGGCCGGATCTGCAGCGCGGCCTTCAGCTCGGCCTGCGCCCCCGCCAAGTCGCCCTTGCGCTCGAGCATCGTGGCCAGGCCGAGACGCGCCTCGAGCAGGTTGGCGTCGGCGGCGACGGCCTTGCGGTACGACTCGACCGCCTGGTCCAGCTCGTTGGCGCGGGCGTGCGCGTCGCCCAGCCCGCACAGCGCGCCGGCGTTGTCGTCGTCGACGGCCAACGCCTTGTTGAACTCCTCGATCGCCAGCGAGCTGCGGCGCCAGACCATGTAGGCCTGCCCCATGCAGACGTGGCCTTCGGGGGCCGAATCGCCGGCGGCGGAGATCACGCGGCGACAGGCGTCGCGCGAGGCCTCGTACTCACCCTGCGCCATCTTGACCCGGGCCAACCCCCACAGCGCATCGACCCAGTTGGACCGGTGGCGCAAGGCGGTTTCGAAGGCGGTCTTGGCGCCGGCGAAGTCCCGCGCCTCCAGCAACGCCTCGCCCAAACGGTACTGGGCGGCGGCATCGGTGGCGGCGGCGGCGACCCCCGCCCGCGCCTGCGTCAACTCGTCGAACTGCTGCGCGGACGCCGGAGCGGCGGCCAGACCCACACCCAACGCCAGGATCGGGAACCCCGCCCACCCTCGAACCCGGTTCGTTCCGTTGCTCGCTACGCGGCTCATTTTCGTGTCCTCCGTGAGCAGCGACCCTACCATAATTTGGCCGGCAGGCGTCCAAGTCCAGCGGTGACCTCTTGCCGTCCCGCCGGCCATGGCTTTCAGACGTGGGGGGCGACCGGCCATTCAACCCCGGGGCCGGGCCCGGCCCGCCGGACTACCCCTTCCCGGACAGCTTCACGTCGGCGTTGTCCCCGTGGTCCTTGACCGCATACCCGCTGTCCTGGCGCCGGAAATTCACCTCGTTCTTCTTCCTGTACAGCTCGTGCACGTCCCGCGCCGACAACCCCGCGACCTGCGCCAGCGAGACCAGGAAGTGCAGCAGGTCGACGATCTCCACCCGCACGTTCTCCCGATCGTACTTCTGGTACTTCGCCCACCACTTCCAGGGCAGGGAATCGACCAGCTCCGCCGTCTCCTGCGTCAGCGCCCGGCTGTACTCGAGCAGCCAGTGCACCTGCTGCTGCTCGTCGAGCCGCGTGGTGTCCACGCCGATGCGCTGGTTGAGCGCCTGCTGGCAGGCGAAGATCTCCTCGAGCATGTCGTGATCGGCCATCTCCTCCGCTCCCCGCGCCGGCGCTCCCGCCGGCGCGGCCGACTGTACCACGGTCGAGGCGCCGAGCGAGCGGCGGCGCCATCCGGTCTACCTCCACGGGCGGCGCCATCGGGACGACGTTCGGGTCACGGCACGGGCTCCTGTGCTACTCTCGCGTCATGCTGCGGCCCGTGGTCCGCTGCCCGATGTGCGGCGAAGCCGTCTGGACGGAACGCCCGACGTGCGAGGTCTGCGGCGCGATCTTCGGCTTCGTGGTACCCGGCACCGGGATCCACCCCGCGGTGGCGCCGACGCGCGACACCCACAGCACCGGGGCGCCGCGGGCGGAGGAGGTCCGCGAAGAGCAGGAAGCGACCACCGAGGGCTCCGGCCGCTCGTCGCTCGGCATCCCCCTGCTCGGCCGCCGCCCGCTGCTCGACCGGGTCCACGCCCACCTCCAGCAGGCGCTCGCCGCGAGCCGCTCGGCGGCCGCCGTGGTGCACGGCGCGCCGGGCAGCGGGAAGTCGGCGCTCGTCGCCGCCGCCGCCGGCGCCCTCACGGCCTCGACGGGGGCGACGCGGTTCGAGCTGCGGCTCCCGCCGACGGCGCGGGAGCCGCTGGCGCCGATCGAACGCCTGGTCGACCGTTGGGCGGGCGAGGGGATGACCGACCGGCACGACCCCGCGTCGCTCCTGCGGCGCGTCTCCCGGCGCCTGCACGAGTTCGGCACCGCCGTGTCGGCGGCCGACGTGGCCGAAGTGGAGACACGACTCGGGGTGCTCAGCGGCTCGCGGGGCGTCGAGGCGCCCGCGCCGGGCGACGAGGTGCTCCGCCGCCCGACGCCGTACCTGGACGCGCTGGCCGCCGCCTTCCGCTACGACGCCGACCGCGGGCCGCTGCTGGTGGTGCTGGACGGGCTGGACCGCGCCACCGACGAGGGGCGGTTCCTGCTCGCCGGACTGGTGCGGCGGCTCTCCGAACAGCCGCTGGCCTGGCTGGTCGCCTCACGCACGCCCGACGTGTCCACGATCTTCACCGCGGCCGTGCCGACCGAGACGTCCGAGCTGGAGCCGCTGGAGGAGTCCGACCTGGCGGCGCTGGTCCAGGCCTGCCTGCGCCTGCCGCCGTCGCACGACCTGCTGTCGCTGATCCAGCGCCTGTCCCACGGGCACCCGGGTCGAGCGATCGACGCCGCCCGATCGCTCGAGCAGTCCAAGGCCCTGCGACGCGAGCACGGCATCGTCCACGTCGACGTCGCTGCGGTCGGCGAACGGCTCGGGGCGGAGACGGCCGAGGCGCTGGCGGGGGTGCAGTGGGAGGGCCTGGCCCCCGCCGAGCGCTCGACGCTGCAGGCGGCGGCCGTGCTGGGCGAGGTGCTGTGGGACGAGGCGCTGGTGGCCCTCGAGCGCGCGCGGCGGCCGGGCGCCCTGCCCGACGGCCGGCTCGAGTCGCGACACGTGGAGGACCTCGAGACGATGCGCGGACGGCTCGGCGGCCTGTGCCGCGCCGGGTTCCTGGTGCGGCAGGAGGAGACCGAGTTCGCCGGCACCCAGGAATACGTGTTCGCGCTCGACGGCCTGCGCACCTTCGTGCTCGGCACGCTCTCCGGCGATGCCCGCGCGCGCCTGCACCTGGCCGCCGCCCGGTGGCTCGAGGTGCGGGCGACGGGCAAGACCGGTTTCGTGGAGACGATCGCCGGACACCTGGCCGCCGGCGGCTCGCAGGCGCTGGCGGCGAGACGCTACGGCGAGGCGGCCGACGAGGCGCGGCGGCGGACGCTCTACGAGCGGGCCGTCGGGCTGTACAAGCGCAAGCTCGAGCTGCTCGACCCCGACGACCACCCGGGGCGGCTGGCGGCGCTGCACGAGCTGGGGACGGTGCAGGTCGCAATGGGCCGGACGGACGGCGCGGAGGAGTCGTTCCGCCAGATGCTGCGCAGTGCCTGGGCGCTCGGGACCCCCGGCAAGGTCGCCGTCGCGCTGTCCAAGCTCGGTCGCCTGTCCCGCGGGCGCGGGGACTACGCCGCCGCGCTGCGCGACCTCGACGAGGCGCTGCGACTGTTCCGCCAGTGCGGCGACCAGGTGGGCGTCGCCGCGGCCCTGACCGACATCGGCTCCCTGCGCTTCCTGCTGGGAGAGTACGACGAGGCCCGGCGCTGCCATCGCGAGGCGCTGGCGCTGCGACGGGAGATGGACGACAACCGCGGCAGCGCGCTGGCCCTCCTGCACCTGGCGATGCTCGACCGCGCCGGCGGACTGCTCGACCGCGCCGCCACCAAGACCCAGGAGGCCCTGCGCCTCGGCGAGAACTCCGCGGCCAAGGAGGAACTGGCCCAGGCGATGAACGTGCTGGGCGTCCTGGCCTTCGACCGCGGCGACCTCCAGAGCGCCGTCGGCTACTTCCAGGAAGGGTTGAAGCTCGCCGTGGGCGCCGACCGGCGGATGGAGTGCTACCTGCTCAACAACCTGGGCGAGGTCCAGTTCTGGGCCGGCCAGCTCGACGAGGCGGCCCGCAACCTCGCGC
>JAFGHH010000256.1 GCA_016930215.1 Deltaproteobacteria bacterium | reverse complement strand
GCTCGTCGACCGCTGTTCGGCCGGCGAGATCGGGCTGTTCCAGCTCGTCGCGACGGAGGCCCGCGCGGGCCAGGTCGTGCCGGCCACCGGCGAGGAGCTGCCGCGCACCGCCCGGGAGCGCCGCCAGCGCGCGCTCGAGCCGCTCGTCAACGTCTCGCTCGCCGCCGTCGCGCTCGCCGCCGCGCGCACCTGGCAGTGCGAGGTCGAGTCGACCCCGGAGGCCGTGGCGCGCTGCCAGGCGGACCCGTGGTCCTGGATCGGCTCGTACAACACCGGACGCCGCTCGGGCACCGCCTGGGACCGCTACACCCGCAACGTCTCGGCGACCTACGCCGCAGCGCTCGAATACGCCTGCGAGAAACTGCCCGGAGCGGTCCTCTGCCCGGCCGCCGACCCCGCGGTGGAGCCCGACGCCCGGTAGGGCGCCGGTCCCGCGACGTCCGCCGCGCCGGCCTACTCCCGCATCAGCAGCATCGAGGTGAAGGGCGCGAGCGTGAGCGTGCCGGAGTGCGCCGTGCCGTGGACGTCGAACCAGGTGTCGTCGAGCGGCACGACGCGGTCGGCGTCCGTCGCGTTGTACTCCAGGCGCAGATGGTCGTCGGGGTCGGTGTAGCGCACTGCCGCCTCGTGGAGCTCGACGTTGTCGAACCACAAGGTATTGTTCGTGCTGTCCGCCGCGCCGATGCTGAAGACGATCACGGCGTCGGCCTCGTCGAGCGGCTCCGCGAACACGACCTCCCGCTCGAGCCGCGCGACGGCGATCGGCGCGTCGTCGACCTCGCTCAGCACGGTCCACGGCTCTCCCCGCTTGCGCAGGTAGACCCGGTACGCGGAGCCCTCGGCCCGGGCCAGGCTGCTGAACCGCAAGGCGTAGGTCCGCTCGGACGAGACGGGGCCGACGCCGAGGGTCAGCAGCGAGTTGCCCGTGGGGACGCGCGCGTCGAAGGTGACGGCGAGCGCCCCGCCGTCGAGGTGCGACGCGTCGTGGGACGGGGCGCAGTTCCCGGCGTCGTTCCAGCAGGCGACCCCGTCGATCCCCGCGTCGAAGCCGCCGTTGGCGAACAGGTTCGCGCCGAGCGTCGCTTCGACGACGTGAGGCGGGAAGGTGAGCGGCGAGGTCTGCGAACCGGCGTCCTGGCCGGACAGCGCCCGCCACTCGGGAAGCGAGAGCGGCGCGGAATCCCAGCCGTCCGCGACGGCGGTGATCGTCCGGTCGTCATCGATCGGGCGGACGTAGTGGTTGTCGTCGAAGCCGCCCCACAGCTCGAAGTCGTTCGAGACGTCGCTGGTGCGCGCCCAGAGCGTCGGCTGGTCCGCGGTCCGCCCGGCGAAGACGTTGCCGGTCATGGTGATCCCGCGGATCCCGACGCCGAGCCCGCTGTCCTGGAACCGCATCGCCTGGCGGCAGTCGAGCACCGTGTTGTCGGAGATCTCGATGTTCTGCGATTCGTGGATGAAGATCCCGCCGCCGACGCAGTGTTTCACGGTGTTGCCCCGGATCGCGACGCCGTGGAGCGTGTTGTAATCGACGTAGATCCCGTTGGCCGCGCTGAGCGGCCGGTCCGGCGGCAGCCCGCCGGGCGCCCCGACCCCGTGGAGCACGATGTTGCCCTCGACCGTCATGTTGCCGGCCGCGGTCTGGCCGCCGTAGTAGATGCCGCCCCCGTCGACCATCATGGAGCAGTAGGTATCGATGAAGTTGTTCCGGACGATCCCGTTCGTGTTGCCGTGGTTGATCGCGCTGTAGCCCGTGTTCAGGATCCGGTTGTTCTCGAGCACCGTGTTGTCGCCCCGCGCGGCGTAGATCCCGATGTGGGCCTGCGTGCTGGTCAGGCCGACCCCGGCGAGCGTGCCGGTGTCCCGGATCGTGCAGCCGTCCACGTGCAGGTCGTGCGCGCCGTAGGAGGCGAAGATCCCCTTGTCGTTCGCGTCGGCGATCTCGACGGCCCGGATCGAGCAGCTCGTCGAGCCGTCGACGCGAATGCCGTAGTTGCCCGGGAAAGCGATCTCGCAGTCCCGGATCGTGACGAAGTCGTTGCCGCCGATCTCGAGGCCCTGCTCGAGCGCCCCGGCGAACGCCAGCTCCTCGAAGGTCACGTGGTCCGTCCCCGACGCGAAGGCGGCCAGCGTGTCGAGCGTCGCCACGTCCACGGCGTGGGCCTCCGGGTCCTCCGCGCCGAAGTACAGGTACAGCGTGGCCGTGGCGGAGTCGTAGTACGACTCGCCGAACGCGTCGAGCGCGGCGCGCGAGTGCTGCACGAAGTACCCCCAGCCGTCCTTCAGGTCGTACTCCGCGGACTCGGGCAGCGCGCTGGCGAACGCGATCGTCGAGCCGGCGTGTCCGGTGACGGCGTTCCGCACGATCGCCCATTCGTTGGCCCGCAGCACCAGCTCGGCACCGGTCCAGTCCGGCGAGGCCGCGAGCTCGTCGTCGGTGATCGAGTCCCGCCCGACGTGCGACTCGTAGTGCGCCCACTCGCCCTCGTTCGGCCAGCGACCGGGGCCGTACGGCACGCCATCGACGACGACCACCTCGGGCGGGGACTCGCCGGCGACGACCGCGGACTGGACGCCGCCGCCCTCGGCGGTCCAGCCCGTCACCCGCGTGAACCCGGTGATCACCGGCCGCGGTCCCGCGCCGTAGGCGCCGAAGGTGATCGGGCTCCCCGCGGTCCCGGAGCGGGTGACGTGCAGCGTGCCGTGGAAGGCGTCCCGCCGCCGGAAGGCGATGCGCTGCCCGGGCTCGACGTTCGCGAGCTCCGCGTCGACCTTGTCGAGCGTCCGCCAGGCGGTCTCGGGGCTGCGGCCGTCGGCCGCGTCGTTCCCCTCGGCGCTGACGTAGTAGTCCGCCGGCGGGTCGCAGGCGCGGCACGGCCCGCCGCAGTCGATCCCCTCCTCGCCCTGGTTCCGGATGCCGTCCTCGCAGCTCGCGCACGGCTCCGCCTGAGGCACGCCGGCACAGCAGTAGCCCTCGTCGACCGTCGCCCCCCCGCAGTCGCAACGCTCCGTCACCGCGCCTTCCGGGCAGGCGGGCGGCGCCTCGAGGGTCGCCCAGCGGCAGGCGGCGTCGCAGTACCGGCAGTCGCCCCCGGCAGGCGGCGTGCAGACGACACCGTTCGCCGGGCCCTCGTCGCACTGTTCGTCGCCGTCGAGCGTGCCGTTGCCGCAGTCCGCGTTGCCGCCCTCCGGGCCGCAGGCGCAGGCCCCGAGGAGCACCGCGGCGATCGGGAAGACCCGCCTTCCGAACCCGAGCCTGGCGTGTCGCATCGCGTCCTCCACCTGCCGACCGGTGGGAACACTGTAGCACGGAACCCCACGGCCGCGAGCCGCCGCGCCGGCGATCGGCCGGCGCCGCCCTAGCGCTGCAGGTACGCCGCGAAGTACTTCTCGATGTCGCCGAGGATGTCGCCCTGGACCATGAACGACGTGGTGTCGGCGAAGCAGCTCAGCCGGGTCAGCGCGTTGAGGCCGGCATCCTTCACGCCGAGGCTGCGGAGCCGGCCGACGAAGCCGACGTTGACCTCGTGGATGTCGTCCAGGAGGCCCTTGAGGCCGGCGAGGCCCCAGTCCGGATCGAGCCCCCGCCTGCTCCGGAAGTACTGGGCCACCAGGTACATGCTGATCGTCCGGTAGACGGTCTCGCGGAGCAGGGAGAACGGGAGGTGGTTGACCAGCATCGGGCGGAGCTTGTCGAGGTGGGGACAGCCGCTGGAGGCCATCACGAGCCCGACGAGGGACCCGAGGCCCACCTGCAATGTCGTCTTCTGGGAGCACCGACGCGCCCGGGTCTCGATCTCGACCTCGGCCTGCGAGAAGGAGAACGCTTCCCGGAAGGCCTCGATCACCGGCTCGAGGTTCCTGGCCACCGGGCAGTGCGGATGCTCGGCCGGGTCCAGCGGGCAGTTGGCGCACCGGCAGTGCTCCAGACGGGTCCAGGGCGCCGGCTCCGTCGGCAGCTCGAGGTTCAGGGCCAGCGTGTCGGGGTCGAGGCAGAGGCGGAACTCGCGCGTGGGACCGTCGAGCAGCCGCAGCCGGTAGGTGTACTCGTGGAGGATGCCCCGGTTCGCGCTCTCGGCCATCTCGGCGCCCTTCCCCGGTCGCCCGCTTCTTCCGACACAGGTCGCGGCGTCCGCATCCGGCAGCATGCACGCGGATCGCCCCGCAGGCAAGGACGACCGCGGACGCCGACCTCGTCGCGGGCGCTGCGACCGTCTCCCTCGAGCACGCCGCCCTTCCGGGGACCGACCTCAAGGCCGACCACGGCGGCCGTCCTCACTCCTGCAGGGCCCGCACGGTCAGGACGTTGTCGCGCAGCAGGCGGATCCCCTCGACCGCCGCGCGCGCCGCCGAGAGCGTCGACAGGATCGGCACGCGCCGCGCGATCGCCGCGCGCCGCAGCGCGTGCTCGTCGTAGAACGAGTCGGCCCCGAGCGGCGTGTTGACCAGCAGGTCGATCGCGCCGCTGCGGATCCGGTCCGCCACGTGCGGCCGCCCCTCGTTGACCTTGAACACCGTCTCGACCGCCAGCCCCTCGGCCCGCAGCCGCTCGGCCGTCCCCCGCGTCCCGGCCAGCTTGAAGCCGAGCGCCGCGAAGTCGCGCGCGATGGCGACCGTCTCGGTCTTGTCCCGGTCGTTCACCGACAGGAACACCGTGCCGTGCACCGGCAGCGCCTGTCCCGCCGACAGCATCGCCTTGGCGAACGCCAGCCCGAACCGGTCGGCCGAGCCGAACGCCTCGCCGGTCGAGCGCATCTCCGGCCCCAGCACCGGGTCGAACCCCGGGAAGCGCTCGAACGGGAAGACGGGCGCCTTGACCGAGAACCCGCGCGGCGCCGGCTCCTCGGTCCGCCCCAGCTCGCGCAGCGTCTTCCCGACCATCAGCTGCGCCGCGAGCTTGGCGAACGGGATCCCCAGCGCCTTCGACAGGAACGGCACGGTCCGGCTGGCCCGCGGATTGACCTCCAGCACGTACACCCGCCCCTCGAAGATCGCGAACTGGATGTTCATCAGCCCGCGCACGCCCAGCGCCAGCCCCAGCTCGCGCGTCTGCTTCCGCATCGTCCCGAGATGCTCGGCGGCGACCTTGTACGTCGGCAGCACCGCCACCGAGTCGCCCGAGTGGATTCCGGCCGCCTCGACGTGCTGCAGGATGCCGCAGATCGTCACGTCGGTCCCGTCGGCCAACGCGTCGACATCGACCTCGAACGCATCCTCGAGGAACCGGTCGATCAGGATCGGCCGCCCCTCGGCGACGCGCACGGCGGCCTCGAGGTACGTGCCGAGGCGGCTCTCGTCGTAGCAGACCGCCATCGCCTGGCCGCCCAGGACGTACGACGGACGCACGAGCACCGGATAGCCGATCCGCCTCGCCACCTCGCGCGCCTCGGCCAGGCTGCGGGCGGTGCCGTACTCGGGTCGCGCGACGCCGAGCCGATCGAGCAGCTCGCCGAAGCGTCCGCGGTCCTCGGCGAGGTCGATCGCGTCGGGGCTCGTCCCGAGAATCCTCAGCCCGGCCCGCTCCAGCGCCCCGGCGAGCGAGAGCGGCGTCTGGCCGCCGAACTGCACGATCGCGCCCATCGGCCGCTCGCGGTCCGCGATCGACAGCACGTCCTCGACCGTCAACGGCTCGAAGTACAGCCGGTCCGACACGTCGTAGTCGGTCGAGACGGTCTCGGGGTTGCAGTTGACCATCACGGTCTCGTAGCCCAGCTTGCGCAGCGCGTCGGTGGCGTGGACGCAGCAGCAGTCGAATTCGATCCCCTGGCCGATGCGGTTCGGCCCGCCGCCGAGGATCATCACCTTCGGGCGGTCCGAGCGGGCGACCTCGTCCTCGTCCTCCCAGGTGCCGTAGTGGTACGGCGTGGCGGCGGCGAACTCGGCGGCACAGGTATCGACGGTCTTGTAGGTCGGGACGATGCCCAGCTCGAGCCGCCGGGCTCGGACCTCGTCGGCGGTCGAGCCGGTCGAGTGGGCGAGCTGGACGTCGGAGAAGCCGGCGCGCTTGGCGCGCCGCAGCGCCGCCGCGGGCAATTCCCGCAGCGCCGTGCCCCGGAACGCCGCCTCGGCCTCGACCAGCGCGCCGATCTGCCGCAGGAACCACGGATCGATCCGCGTCAGCCGCCGGACCTCCTCCAGCGGCAGGCCGCGCTCCAGCGCCGCCCGCACCCAGAACAGCCGCGCCGGGTGCGCCGTCACCAGCCGCTCGCGGATCCGATCGGGGTCGATCCAGTCCTCGCGCCCGTCGGCCCCCAGCCCCGCACGGCCCACCTCGAGCGAGCGCAGGGCCTTCTGCAGCGCCTCGCCGAACGTCCGACCGATCGCCATCACCTCGCCCACCGACCGCATCTGCGTGTCGAGCGTGTCCGGGGTGCCGGGGAACTTCTTGAACGCGAAGCGCGGGACCTTGACCACCACGTAGTCCAGCGACGGCTCGAAGCTCGCCGGCGTCTCCCGGGTGATGTCGTTGCGCAGCTCGTCCAGCGTCCGCCCGACGGCCAGCTTGGCGGCGATGCGCGCGATCGGGAACCCGGTCGCCTTGCTCGCCAGGGCGCTCGAGCGCGAGACGCGGGGGTTCATCTCGATCACCACCATCCGGCCGGTCTCCGGATGGACGCCGAACTGGATGTTCGCCCCGCCGGTCTCGACGCCGACGCGGCGGACCACGCGGCGCGCGACGTCGCGCATCCGCTGGTACTCGACGTCGGTCAGCGTCATCGCCGGGGCGACGGTCACCGAGTCGCCGGTGTGGATCCCCATCGGGTCGACGTTCTCGATCGAGCAGACGACGACGAACCGGTCGGCCCGGTCGCGCATCACCTCGAGCTCGAACTCCTTCCAGCCGACCACCCCCTCCTCGACCAGCACCTCGTGGACCGGCGAGGCATCGATCCCGCGCCCGGCCGTTTCGCGCAGCTCGTCGGGGTTGTAGGCGACGCCGCCGCCCTCCCCGCCCAGCGTGAAGCTCGGGCGGACCACCACCGGGTAGCCGATGTCGGCGGCCTGCGTCACCGCCGCCTCGACGGACGACGCCAGGAACGACCGCGGGACGTCGAGCCCCTCGGCCTGCATCGCCGCGCGGAACAGCCGCCGGTCCTCCGCGGTGCGAATCGCCTCGAGCGTCGCGCCGACCAGCCGCGTGCCCGACTCGCGCAGGATCCCCGTCTCCGCCAGCCGGACCGCCAGGTTCAGCGCCGTCTGGCCGCCGACCGTCGGCAGCAGCGCGTCCGGCCGCTCCCGCTCGATGATCTTCGCCACCACGCTCACCGTCAGCGGCTCGACGTACGTCCGGTCCGCCACCTCGGGGTCGGTCATGATCGTCGCGGGGTTGGAGTTGACCAGGACGACCTCGTAGCCCTCCTCGCGCAGCGAGCGCGCGGCCTGGGTGCCCGAGTAGTCGAACTCGCAGGCCTGGCCGATGACGATCGGGCCCGAGCCGAGCACGAGGATCCGGTGCAGATCGTCGCGGCGCGGCATCAGCCCACCCCCAGCAGCTCGGAAAAACGGTCGAACACCCCCGCCGCGTCGTGCGGGCCCGGAGAACCCTCCGGATGAAACTGCACCGCGAGCAGCCGCAGCCGGCGCGACGCGAACCCCTCCAGCGTCCCGTCGTACAGGCTGGTGTGCGTCACCTCGACCCCGTCGGCCGGCAGCGTCGCCGGGTCGACCGCGAAGCCGTGGTTCTGGCTCGTGATGCTGACGCGGCCG
>JAFGHH010000255.1 GCA_016930215.1 Deltaproteobacteria bacterium | reverse complement strand
TCTGGGCCTGCACCACGTGCCGCGCCTGCGAGGAGCAGTGCCCGGTGATGATCAGCTACGTCGACAAGATCGTCGACATGCGCCGCAATCTCGTGCTGGAGCGGGGCGAGGTGCCGAGCCTCTTGGCCAACGCGCTGCGCGGCGTCGAGACCAACTCCAACCCCTGGAACATCTCCGCGATGGACCGCGCCAAGTGGGCCGAGGGGCTCGAGGTCCCGACGATGGCCGAGACCGAGGGCAAGGACATCGATTACCTGCTGTGGGTCGGCTGCGCCGCCAGCTTCGACGACCGCGCCAAGAAGATCGCCCGCGCCACCGTCCACCTGCTGCGCAAGGCCGGCGTCTCCTTCGCCATCCTCGGCGAGGAGGAGAACTGTACCGGCGACATCGCCCGCCGCGCCGGCAACGAATACCTGTTCCAGATGCTGGCCCAGCAGAACGTCGAGACGTTCAACAAGTACAAGGTCCGCCGGGTCCTCACGATCTGCCCCCACTGCTACAACACCCTGGCGAACGAGTACCCCGACTTCGGCGGCTACTACCGCGTGCTCAGCCACGCCGACTTCCTCGCCCAGCTCCTCCGCGAGGGGAAGCTCAAGCCGGAGAAACGCGTCGGCGGACGCGTCGCCTTCCACGACTCGTGCTACCTCGGCCGCTACAACGACATCTACGAATCGCCCCGCGAGGTGCTGCGCGCCGCGGGCGTCGAGTTGGTCGAGGCGCCCGAGCACCACGACCGCGGCCTGTGCTGCGGCGCCGGCGGCGCCCAGTACTTCCTGGAGGAGCAGACCCCCGACCGGATGAACGTTCGCCGCACCGAACAGCTCCTCTCCACCGACGCCAAGTGCATCGCCTCCGCCTGCCCGTTCTGCATGACGATGCTCACCGACGGCCTCAAGGCCAAGAACCTCGAAGAGGAGATCAAGCAGCTCGACATCGCCGAGATCCTCCTCGAGGCCTGCGGCGGCGCACCCAAGCCGCCCGCCGCCGACGCTCCGGCCGAGGCTCCGGCCGGGACGAAGGACGAGGCGCCGGCGCAGGCCTGAGCCGCCGCCGGGGGACGCCATGCAGACCGCCGCACCGCCGCCGCCCCCCGCGGACCTCCCCGCCGACCCGTCCCCGTTCCTCGACCTCGCCGTCACCCTGCTCGCCTTCCTCGCCGTGGTTCTCCTCGCCTGGCTCGCCGCCCGCTGGCTGCTGCGCCGGATGTACGGTCCCGGCGCCGGCGGCGGCCGCATCCGCGTCCTCGAACGCCTGCCGCTCGAGCCCCGCCGCACGCTGTACGTCGTCGAGGCCGGCGAGAAGATCCTGCTGGTGGGCTCCACCGAGCACGAGATTCGCGTGCTCGGGGAGTTCACGCGCGAGGAGCTGCCCGCGCCGCCGCCGGTCGAGCGGCGGACGTTCCTGGACGTGCTGCGGTCGGTGCGCGGCCGCTGAGGCGCGAGCGGGCCCCGACCTCGCGCGACCGATGATGTAAGACCGTGTAGTACACCGAAAATTTGGAGCGTCCGGTTCTCCGTGAGATGGTCGGCCCCGGCACGCTCGGGACGGAGTCGACCCATGTCTGGGGGGACGTCGCGAGAATCGCCGGGGCGGGACGGACGGAGGAAGGGCGGGATGGCGACGAAGCGGGACGCGAGCGAGATTCTCGTCGGGCTCGACATCGGCACGACCAAGGTCGCCGCGGTGGTCGGGGAAGTGACCGAGGACGGGGTCGAGGTGATCGGCGTCGGGCAGCAGTTGTGCAAGGGCGCGCGGCGCGGCCTGGCGCTGAACATCGAGCAGACGGCGGCTTCGATCCGCGAGGCGATCCGGGAGGCCGAGCAGATGGCGGGGTGCCAGATCGCCGTCGTGCACGTCGGCATCTCCGGCCCGCACATCCAGGGGCTCGACATGAGCGGCCTGGTCGCGGTCAAGGGCGGGGAGATCACGGCCGAGGACGTCGAGCGCGTGAAGGAGAACGCGCGGGCGATCGCGCTGCCCAAGGACCGCGAGATCCTCCACGTGCTGCCGCAGGAGTACATCGTCGACGGCCAGGACGGGATCCACGAGCCGGTCGGGATCAGCGGCGTGCGGCTGGAGGCCAAGGTCCACATCATCACCGCCGCCGCGCTGCAGATCCAGAACATCCTCAAGTGCTGCCGGCTGTGCGATCTGCAGGTCGACAGCCTGACCCTCGAGCACCTCGCCGCCGCCGAGGCGGTGCTGCAGGACGGCGAGAAGGAGCTGGGCGTGGCGCTGATCGATGTCGGCGGCACGATCACCAACATGGCGGTCTACGTCAACGGCACGCTCCGCCACACCGCGGTCGTCGGCATGGGCGGCGCCCACGTCACCAACGACATCCGCCATGGGCTGCGCACGATGGAGGCGGAGGCCGAGCGGATCAAGAAGTCCCACGCCTGCGCGATGAGCGCGCTGGTCGATCCGGAGGAGACGATCCTGGTGCCGCGCGTCGGCCCGCGCAAGCCCGAGACGGTGCCGCGCGCCGCGCTGGCGGCGATCGTCACCCCGCGCGTCGAGGAAATCCTCACGCACGTGCAGCAGACGATCGACACCAGCGGCTACGGCGACATGCTCGACGGCGGCATCGTCCTCACCGGCGGCGCCGCCCTGCTCAAGGGGTTCCCCGAGCTGGCCGAGCAGACGATGCAGACGATGGTCCGCGTCGGCACGCCGCTGGGGGTCGGCGGGATGGTCGACATGGTGCAGAACCCGTCCTATGCCGTCGCCGCCGGCCTGCTGCTCATGGCGGCCCGCCGCGGCGACCACCCGGCGGACGACCTCGCGCCCTCGGCGCGGCCGGGCGAGCGCGGCGGCAAGGGGAAGCGGTTCTGGGACGTGGTCAAGCAGTGGTTCTGATCGGGGCGTGGCGGCGCTCCCGGGGCACGGGGCGGCCGAAGGAGGGTGGTGAGCGATGGCGGAGTTCGACCTCGAGGTGATGAAGTTCGATTGCCAGACGACGATCAAGGTCGTCGGCGTCGGCGGCGGCGGCTGCAACGCGGTGCGCACGATGATCGGCGACGGGGTGGAAGGCGCCGACTTCCTCGTGATGAACACCGACATGCAGGCCCTCAACGACTCGCCCTGCGAGCACCGCGTGCAGCTCGGCGAACGCCTGACCCGCGGCCTCGGCGCCGGCGCCAACCCCGACGTCGGCCGCAAGGCCGCCCTCGAGGACGTCAACCGCATCTCCGAGGTCGTCCAGGGCGTCGACATGGTGTTCATCACCGCCGGCATGGGGGGCGGCACCGGCACCGGCGCCGCCCCGATCGTGGCCCAGGCCGCCAAGGAGGCCGGCGCGCTCACCGTCGCCGTCGTCACCCGGCCGTTCGGTTTCGAGGGCCGGCGCCGCACGCGCGCCGCCGACGAGGGGCTGGCCAACCTCGCGCCGAACGTCGATGCGCTGATCGTCCTCCCCAACGACAAGCTGCTCGACCTCGATGCCAACCTCACCGCCGCCGATGCCTTCCGGCAAGCCGACAGTGTGCTGTCGACCTCTGTCCGCGGCATCACCGAGATCATCCAGGTGAGCGGCCGCATCAACGTCGACTTCGCCGACGTCCGCACCACGCTGTGCGGCGCCGGACCGTGCGTGATGGGGCAGGGCGAGGCGCGGGGCGAGCGGCGGGCGGTCGAGGCGATGCAGGCCGCGGTCTGCTCCCCGTTCCTCGAGGAGTCCAGCCTGCGCGGCGCCACCCGCGTGCTGGTCAACTTCCTCGGCGGCAGCAACATGAAGCTGTCCGAGATCCGCGAGGCGATGGACTACCTGCGCGACCAGGTCCACGAGGATGCCGACGTGATCATGGGGCAGGTCGAGCTGCCCGACCACGAGGACTCGATCCGCGTCACCGTCATCGCCACCGGCTTCCGCCGCGAGGGCGACCACGCGGTCGTCGGCGCGCGTGCGGCCACCACCCAGCCGCAGGCCGCCGCCCAGCCGCGGACCGCCCAGTACCCGATCGTGGGAGCCTACGAGATGCCGGCGCCCGCCCAGCGCCCGCGCGTCTCGTCCACCCCGCCCCCGCGCCGCACGGCCGCCCAGGCGGCGGCCGAGGCCCGCGCCTCCCAGATGCCGCTCATCGCCTCCGGCACGATGGCCGACGAGATCCTCGACATCCCGACCTACCTCCGCCGCCAGCCCGAGTAGCCGTCGCCCTCACCCGAGCCACGGACAACCGGCTTCCAGGATCTCCGACTCGTTGTTCCCCGGACGGCACTCGTTGAACGTCGGCAGCGGCTCGTCGTCCGGGTCGTTCACCACCGCCGTGAACCGGTAGAGGTCCGACTCGCCGCCCGCCGGCGGCACGAAGGCCGGGTTCAGCTCCACCCGCTCGCTCTCGCCCGGCAACAACGCCCGCGTCGTCACGACCCGGCCGAGCCGGATCCGGTCGGTCCCGTCCAGCCGGTAGAACGTCACCGGGAGCCCGGCCGGGATCCCCGCGGCGCCCCGGTTCACGACGCGGACCGACAGCGCGATCGAAGCCGGACAGTCGTGGAGCCCCGCCGCCAGGTCGGCCAGCACCGCGTCCGGAGCGTCGAACACCCCCTCGGGCTGCACGTTCAGCCGGAACCGGTTGAGCCGCGGCGCCGTCCAGTGCCGCGTCTCGTGCACCGGCACCGTGCCGTCCTCCTCGACGTTGGTGACGTGGTAGGTGTGCTGGTTGAAGATCCGCCGCGTGCGTACCCACTGGCCCCGCGGATGCCCCAGCAGCTTGATGCCGTGCCCGTTCGGAGTGCCGTCCCGGCAGGTCAGCGCGGAGCTGTAGTTGTTCTGCATCAGCACGATCTCGGCCTGCCCGTCGCCGTCCGCATCGGCCACGATCGGGAACTCCCGCAGCGTGCCGCTCGTGTTGCAGCGCTCGAGCAGCACCGTGCCGTCCGGCCCGCGGAACACGCGGAAGTCCAGCTCGTCGTTGTACAGCACCTCGGCGACTCCGTCCCCCTCGAAGTCGAACAGGCTCGACCCCGTCACGCGCGACGAGAGATCCCGCGTCCGGAACCACCAGAGCCGCGACCCGTCGTGGTCGAACACCACGTAGGCGAACCCGCCGGCGAACGCCACCTCCGGGTTCGGGTCGTCGTCGAAGTTGCCGATCGTCGGCGGCCCCCCGCCGCTCGGGTTCCCGTTCGCCGCCACCTCCGCCGCCATCTCCGGCGGGTTGATGTCGTACGGCCCCCACACGTCGTTCCCGGTGGCCGCGTCGAGCGCCTGGATCGAGTGGTTTCCGTTGGCCACGACCACCAGTTCCGGGTCGCCGTCGAGGTCCAGATCCGCCAGCGCCACGGCGCCGACCGGCAGGGCCGGCCGACCCGGCGCATCCTCGAACCGCTCCCACACCGCCGTCCCGTCCGCCCGGTACGCCCCCTGCGCCCCCACCAGCTCCAGGTTGTCGTCCCCGTCCACGTCGGCCAGCGCGTTGTACGGACCGGTCGTTCCCGGCGCCTCGCGCACCCGCCGCACGACGGTGCCGTCGCCGTGCGCCACGAGCCAGCGCACCACGATTTCCGGCACGCCGTCCCCGTCCAGGTCGCCGACGGCCGGCGCGTCGAACCCGCACGGCACGTCGTTCGGGGCCGTGTCGAAGCGTCGCAGCAGCGTGCCGTCGGCGGCCACGATCAGGAGGTGCCCCGCGCGCGCCGGTTCCGTGCCGCTCGCCCGGGCGCTGGCCGAGCAGGCCATGACCTCCGGGCCGGGCGACGTCGGGTCGACGTCCGCGACCGCGATCTCGCCTCCCGGGGTGGTCCGGTAGCCCGGATCGGCCGCGGGCCAGACCCGCGAGCCGTCGGCGCCGGAGATCGCACGGAGCACGCCGTTGCCCCAGTAGTCGTTCCCCTGGAAGGTGCTGAACACCACCTCCGGCACGTCCTCCGCGCCGATCCGGCCGTCGCCGTCGTCGTCGGTCAGGCTCGCCACCATCGGCGCCATCATCACCTGGTAGTGGCTCGGCAGCACTTCCGGATCCCCGTCCCACGACCACTCCACCGTCATCTCGAACGGCCCCGTCTCCGGCCGGTACTCGCACGGCTCGCCCCCCGCGCGGGGCAGGCAGCGCCCGAGCGTCGGCTCGCAGTAGTAGCCGTCGGGGCAGTCGCCGCTCCGGCTGCACTCCTCCCCCGGCTCCAGGCATTCGCCGAGGTAGCAGATCGCTCCGACCGCGCAGCACACCGCCTCGTCCCCGACGCCGCACGCCACCCGGTCCTCGTCGCAGGCCAGCCGGCACCGGTCGTCGTCGCACACGCGGTCCGGACCGCAGCAGACGCCGCCGCACAGGTCGGCGGGCGCGCAGCACAGGCCGCCGCCGCACACCTCCCCCTCGGCACAGCACGTGTCGCCGCAGACCCGCGCGGGCGGACACCCCGCCTCGGCCTCGGGCCCGACCTCGACGACGTCCGCGTCGTCCCCGCCGTCCGGCCGCTCGGTGCGGCGACAGACGCCGTCCACGCACACCAGCCCGTCGTTGCAGTCCGACCCGGTCCCGCACCGGCTCCCCTCCTCCCCCGCCGCCGGACCGCTCCCTCCGCCGCATCCGGCCGCCCCGAGCCACGCCGCGACGACGCAACCGACCTTGCGCGACAACGCCATGCTTCCACCCTCCCGAGCCCGGCAAGAGCCCTCGACGAACACCGGCCTCTGCCGAAGCATAGCCGCCCCCCGGCCATGCACCAAGGCCGCGTTCCGAGACCGCCGTGTTTTCGGGACCCACGCGGATTCCGAAATGGGCCGGGAGGACGGGATCTCCGTCGTCGTCGCGGCGGTCGCTGCCTGCCGCGAATTTGGCCGATCCCGCGGCCGGGTTTACGGTCGGTCCATGGCACCACGGATGACGCTGGCCGAGATCGAGCGCGCCTTTCCGCGGCAGTGGGTCGTCGCCATCGATATCGTGAGGGACGGCGCCGCCGTCCTCGAGGAGGGCGTCGTCGTCTTCCACTCGCGGGACCGGGACAAGGCCCTCGGGATGCTGAAGTTCGTCGGCCGCCCCGCCGCCTGCTGGTTCGTCGGCCGGCCGAGACAGGCCGCCGGCGACCTGCTGGGCGTCGTGCTCTAGCGCCGGCCCGCCGCCGGACCGCACGGGTCGGGTTGCCGGGCGGTGCCGATACCGTACAATGGCGTCTCGCGTCACGGGGGGCCTGGAGGCTGGAACGATGCACCGTTCGAAGCGCAACCGGATCGCGTCCCTCGCGGCCGTTCTCGTCCTCGCCGTCGGCTCGTGCGTCGAGCCGGCGGGCGAGCCGCCCGGCACGACCCGCGTCCCGATCATCAACGGCACGCCCGACACGATCCACACCGGCGTCGGCGCCCTCGTGATCGACGTCGGCAGTGGCAGCGTGTCGTTGTGTACCGGGACCGCCATCGCCGACGGCTGGGTCCTCACCGCGGCCTACTGCGTGGCCGACAACGACCCCGCCGACATCATGTTCACCACCGGCGCGAACGCCTTCGACGCGGGGAGCGAATTCTACGTCGTGCGGGCGATCCACCTGCACCCGGACTACACGCCGCCCACCGGGACCGACCCGGTGCGGAACAACCTGGCGCTCCTCGAGGTTGTGGGCCTGACCGGCGTGCCGGCCTACGCCCTCAACACGTCCCCCCTCTCTGAGGGGCTGGCCATCACCTGGGTCGGTTACGGCGCCGACGACGCCGGCCCGGTCTCGGGCGACGGCGTGCGGCGGTACGGCAGCGGGATGATCGACACGCTGACCCTCACCGAGTACACGTATGCGTTCGACGCGAACCTGCCCTGCAACAGCGACGCCGGCGCCCCGGCCTTCGCCGTCGTCGGCGGCTCCGAGCGCGTCGTGGGGATCGTGACCTCCGTCGATGAGGGCTGCGCGGCCAACGGGACGGACACCCGCGTCGACGCCTACGCCGCCTGGATCGATGCCGTCCTGGCCGGCTCCACCGACTGCGACCCCGCCGGGGGCGACTGCGGGGACGGTGCCTGCCTGCCCGACGTCGGGGACAGCTTCACGTGCTTCCCCAGCGACGGCCTCCGAGTCGGTGAGGCGTGCGATGCCGACGTCGGCACCTGGACCGCCGCGCCTTGCGCCGACGGCGCCTACTGCGTCCAGGTCTCCGACGACCCGCACGACGGGGTCTGCGTGGCGCTGTGCCGCGGCGACGGCGATTGCGGGGCCGACGAGCACTGCCGGATTCCGCTGTTCGCCGATATCGAGGACCTCGGAATCTGCGAACCGTCCGCCGCCGCAGACGCCGATGCGGACGCCGATGCGGACGCGGAGGATGATGCGGAGGTCGGCGCGGACGCCGACGCCGCGGAGGACGTGCCGGCCGAGGACACGGCGCCCCCGGTCGACGGCGCGGACGATGCCTCCGGCGACGCGCCGGACGCCGGCGACGGAGACGACGGCTGCGGCTGCCGCGCGACCGGAGCCCGCGGGTCTGCGGCCTGGCCGGCCGCCTGCCTGCTCCTCGGGCTGTGGGCGGCCCGGCGGGCCCGCCGCCGCCGCCGTTGACAGCCCGTCCGCTTCCGGGGGAGCCTCTTCGCATGATGATCCGAGCCTTGCGGCACCGTTTCGCGCGCGCGACCTGGTCGACCGCCATGGCGCTCGCCCTCGGCGGCTTCGCCTGCGGCGATGACGACTCGGCGGCCGACGTCCCGACGGACACCGGCGCCGACCATGTCGGCGATGTCGCTCCCGACGCGGGAGACGACGGCGCCGTGCCGGACGGCGAGCCGGAGGCATCCGAGGACTTCGGACCCGAGACCGAGGACACCAACGACTCCGCCGACGTCCCGGACGGCTGCCCGCGGCCCGGCGACCCGG